>NZ_JAMQAU010000003.1:0-366600 GCF_023701505.1 Pseudomonas sp. SR18
GGTTAGCCGCGCTGGGCCAAGGATGGCCCATCGCGGCGGCCCACGGATTCAAGCCGGAGTGAGGGCACACCGAGCCTAGGCGAGGTGCCGAGTGTTGGGGCAAGAGCCCTTTGGTTACTTTGGGGCTCTTTTCCAAAGTGACCCGCCGTAAGGGCGGAACCAATATCAGCCATTACCCAAATAACGGATATGTCCCCAACCCAACCCAACCCAACCCAACCCAACCCAACCCAACCCAACCCAACCCAACCCAACCCAACCCGACCCGACTACCGGCTCTTGTAAGAAATTTCCCACAAGAGTACAAATGTACTCCATGACAACCCTGACCCCCCGCCGCACCGCCATCCTGACCTTCATCCGCGACCGCATCGCGCAACAAGGCCAGCCCCCCAGCCTCGCCGAGATCGCCGAGGCGTTCGGCTTCGCCTCCCGCAGCGTCGCGCGTAAACACGTCGTGGCCCTGACCGAAGCCGGCTTCATCGAGGTCAACCCCAACCAGGCGCGCGGTATCCGCCTGCTCAACCAACCCGCGCGCCCAGAATGGCTGGACGTGCCCGTGCTCGGTCGAGTCGCCGCCGGCCTGCCCATCGGCGCCGATGCCGAAGTGCACAGCCGCTTGCAACTCGACCCCGGCACCTTCGCGAAAACCCCCGATTACCTGCTGCGCGTGCAGGGCGACTCGATGATCGAAGACGGTATCCTCGACGGCGACCTGGTCGGCGTACGCCGCAGTGCCGAGGCGTTGAACGGGCAGATCGTGGTGGCGCGCCTGGATGGCGAAGTCACCATCAAGCGTTTCGAACGCAGTGGCGACCGCGTGCGCCTGCTGCCGCGCAACCCCGCGTATCAACCCATCGTGGTGGGCCCTGACCAGGACCTGGCCATCGAAGGGGTGTTCTGCGGCCTGGTGAGGCAAGGCTGATGGGTGCCGTCGTTGCCCTGGATGCGCTGTTCAATGGCGGCCGCGTCTGGAAGGGCCGGCCGGTCGCGCCTGCGGCCAGTGTTCATCCCACCGGGCTGGCTGCGCTGGATGCGGTGCTGCCCAGCGGCGGCTGGCCGGAATCGGCCTTGAGTGAAATCCTTATGGCCAAGGAGGGCATCGGCGAACTGCAACTGGTGCTGCCGACCCTGGCACGCTTGTCAAAGGCGGGGGAGCGGATTGTGCTGGTGGCGCCGCCCTACACGCCGTATCCCCACGCGTGGCAGAACGCCGGCGTGGATGTGCGTCAGCTCTCGGTGATCCAGGCCGAGGAGCGCGATGCGCTGTGGGCCGTGGAGCAGTGCCTGCGCTCCGGCAGTTGCGGCGCGGTGCTGTGCTGGCCGCGCAAGGCCGATGACCGGGCGTTGCGGCGCTTGCAGGTGGCGGCGGAAACCGGCCAGACCCTGGCGTTTGCCTGGCGCGCCTTGAGTGAGGCGATCAACGCATCGCCTGCGGCCCTGCGTCTGGCGGTCGAGGCAAAACCCGCGCAAGTGCGGGTGATCAAGTGCCGTGGCGGCTTGGCCCATCCGGCGCCGATTGCGCTGGCCGGGCATTGAGGTTGCCATGCGCTGGGTGTGTATTGTCTTCCCGCAATTGGCGCTGGACGGGGTGCAGCGTGTGCACCCCGAGCCCGACCAACCCCTCGCACTGCTGGCCGGTACGCCGCAGCGGCGCGTGCTGCAAACCGTCAACGAGGCTGCCCGCGCCTTGGGCCTGCGTCCGGGCCTTTCCCTGACGGCGGCCCATGCCCTGGCCAAGACCTTTGCCAGCGCCGAATACGACCCCGTGGAAATCGAACGCTGGCAGCAGTTCCTGGCAGCCTGGGCCTATCGCTTCAGCTCCCAGGTCAGTGTGCATTACCCGCGTGCGTTGCTGTTCGAGATCGAATCGAGCCTGGGCCTGTTCGGGCCCTGGCCGCAGTTTGAAGCGCGCTTGCGCAAGGAGTTGACCGAACTGGGCTTTCGTCACCGCATCGTCGCCGCGCCCAACCCGGCGGCGGCGCGGGTGCTGGCCAATATCTACGATGGCATGGCCATCGACGATGAGGCGTTGATGCAGGCCCTGGCACCGCTGCCCATCGACCGCGCCGGCCTTGAACCTCAGGCTGCTATCGCCTTGTCACGCATGGGCCTGCGTACCCTGGCCCAAGTGCAAGCCTTGCCCCGGCACACCCTGGCGCGACGGTTTGATGCCGGCCTGCTCAAACACCTGGATGCATTGACGGGGCAACGCCCGCTGGCCCTGGGGTTTTACCAGCCGCCGGACCAGTTCGATGCGCGCATCGAATTGAATTTCGACGTGCAGTCCCACCAGGCGCTGCTGTTCCCGCTGCGACGCTTGACCGGTGATCTATCCGCCTTCCTCTGCGGACGCGACAGTGGTGTGCAGCGTTTCGACCTGCACCTGGAACACGCCCAGATCCCCGACAGCGTGATCAAGGTCGGCCTGCTCAGCGCCGAGCGCGAACCGGCGATGCTGTTCGAACTGGCCCGTGGGCGCCTGGAGCAGGTGCAAGTCAGCGCACCGGTGCGCGGCTTTCGCCTGGTGGCCCAGGACCTGCCGGTGTTTGTGCCGCAGCGCCAGGACCTGTTCGACGACCGCCCGCAACAGACCCTGCCCTGGGAGCAACTGCGCGAACGCCTGCGCGCACGCTTGGGGGATGAGGCCGTGCAAGGCCTGCGTTTTCATGCCGACCACCGCCCGGAGTGCGCCTGGCAAGCCACCGCTGACAGTCGCCCATGCCCGACCTTGAACAAGGCGCAACGCCCCGGCTGGCTGCTCAGCGCACCCACCTTGCTGGCCGAGCAGGGCGTGCAGATCCTGATGGGCCCGGAACGTATCGAGTCCGGCTGGTGGGACGGCGCCGATATCCGCCGCGACTATTACCTGATCCAGACCCGCGCCGGCCAGCGTGGCTGGGCCTATCGCAGCGTGGGGCAGGGCGATGGCTTGTGGCTGCAAGGCTGGTTTGCATGAGCTACGCCGAGCTGCATTGCCTGTCCAACTTCAGTTTTCAGCGCGGCGCGTCCAGTGCGCTGGAGTTGTTCGAGCGGGCCAAACGCCAGGGCTACAGCGCGTTGGCGATCACCGATGAATGCACCTTGTCGGGCATCGTGCGGGCCTGGCAGGCGGCGAAGGCGGTGGAGTTACCGCTGATTATCGGCAGCGAAGTGCGCATCGAAAACGGCCCGAAACTGGTGCTGCTGGTGGAAAACCTCAGCGGCTACCAGCAACTATGCCGCTTGATCACCCTGGCGCGACGGCGTGCCGAAAAAGGCCACTATCGCCTGCTTCACGAGGACTTCGATCAACCCCTCAATGGCCTGCTGGCGTTCTGGGTCGCCGACGACAGCGACACCCAGGCCTCGATTCAATGGCTGCGCCGCACCTTCGCCGAGCGCCTGTGGCTGGCGGTGCACCTGCATTGCGGCCAGGACGATGCGCGCTATCTGGAGCAGCGCCTGCGCCTGGCCGCCAGCCTGGATATCCCGGCAGTGGCCTGCGGCGATGTGCATATGCATGCGCGCGGCCGCCGCGCCCTGCAAGACACCATGACCGCCATCCGCCATCACGTCCCGGTGGCCGAAGCCGGTACGCGTCTGCACCCCAATGGCGAGCGGCATCTGCGCAGTCTTGAGGCCCTGAGTGCGCTGTACCCCCAAGCCTTGCTTGATGAAACCCTGGCCATCGCCCGCCGCTGCACCTTCGACCTCGGCCAGTTGCGTTATCACTACCCGCGAGAGCTGGTGCCCGCAGGGCATGACGCCAAATCCTGGCTGCGCGCCGTTACCGAAGAAGGCATCGTCCTGCGCTGGCCTCACGGTATCGACGCCAAGACCTTGCAGCAGATCAACAACGAACTGGAACTGATCAGCGAGCTGGGCTACGAAAGCTACTTCCTCACCGTGCATGACATTGTGCGTTTCGCCCGCAGCCGCTCGATCCTGTGCCAGGGCCGTGGCTCGGCGGCCAACTCGGCGGTGTGTTTTGCCTTGGGCATCACCGAGATCAACCCGAGCCTGACGAATATGTTGTTCGAGCGCTTCCTGTCCCGCGAGCGCAACGAGCCGCCGGATATCGACGTGGACTTCGAACACGAACGCCGCGAAGAAGTGTTGCAGTACGTGTTCCAGCGCTATGGCCGCACCCGTGCGGCGCTGACGGCGGTGGTCAGCAGCTACCACGCCGCCGGCGCAGTGCGCGATGTGGCCAAGGCCCTCGGGTTGCCGCCGGACCAGATCAACGCGCTGGCCGACTGCTGCGGGCGCTGGAGTGACGATGCGCCGCCGCTGGAGCGCCTGCGTGAAGGCGGCTTCGACCCGGACAGCCCGATCCTGCGCCGGGTGCTCACGCTCACCCGGCAACTGATCGGCTTTCCCCGGCACCTGTCCCAGCACCCTGGCGGTTTCGTGATTTCCGAATACCCGCTGGACACCCTGGTGCCGGTGGAAAACGCGGCCATGGCCGAGCGCACCATCATTCAATGGGACAAGGACGATCTGGATGCCGTGGGCCTGCTCAAGGTGGATATCCTCGCCTTGGGCATGCTCAGTGCGCTCCGCCGCTGCTTCGATCTGCTGCGCCGCCATCGCAACCTCGACCTGGCGCTGGCGACGATCCCCAAGGAAGACCCGGCCACCTACGCGATGATCAGCAAGGCCGACACCATCGGCGTGTTCCAGATCGAGTCGCGGGCGCAGATGTCGATGTTGCCCCGGCTCAAGCCGCAGACTTTTTATGATCTGGTGATCGAGGTCGCTATCGTCCGGCCTGGGCCGATCCAGGGCGGCATGGTGCATCCGTATCTACGACGGCGTAACAAGGAAGAGCCCACCACTTATCCATCGCCGGAATTGAAAACGGTGCTGGAGCGCACCTTGGGCATTCCATTGTTCCAGGAGCAAGTGATGCAGATCGCCATGGTCGCCGCCGACTACGGTCCTGGCGAGGCCGACCAGCTGCGCCGTTCCATGGCCGCGTGGAAACGTCACGGCGGCCTGGAGCCGCATCAGGCGCGCTTGCGCACCGGCATGCTGAAAAACGGCTACACCGAAGAGTTTGCCGCGCAGATTTTCGAGCAGATCAAGGGTTTTGGCAGCTATGGCTTTCCCGAGTCCCACGCGGCCAGTTTCGCCTTGCTGACCTACGCCAGTTGCTGGCTCAAATGCCACGAGCCCGCGGCATTTGCCTGTGCGCTGATCAACAGTTGGCCCATGGGGTTCTACAGCCCGGACCAGATCCTGCAGGACGCACGGCGCCATCGCTTGCAGATTCGCCCGGTGGATGTGCAGGCCAGCGACTGGGATTGCAGCCTGGAACCCATCGACGGCCAGCAACCGGCGATCCGCATGGGCTTGCGCATGATCGCGGGGTTTCGTGAGGAGGATGGGCGACGCATCGAGGCTGCGCGCCAACGCCAGCAGTTCAGCGATATTGCCGACCTGGACGAGCGCGCCGGGTTGGATGCCCGCGCCCAGGCCTTGCTGGCCGACGCCGGCGCCTTGCGCGCCTTGGCCGGCAACCGGCACCAGGCGCGCTGGGACGTGGCGGGGGTGCACAAACAGTTGGGGCTGTTCGCCGGGCTGCCCAGCCCCGACGAAGCTGTGGTCGCGTTGCCCGCGCCGACGGTCGGCGAAGACGTGCAGGCCGATTACGCCACCGTCGGTACCACCCTCGGCCCACATCCGCTGGCGTTGTTGCGCGAGGAATTGCGCCAGCGGCGTTGTCGCAGTTCCCGCGAGCTGATGGCGGTGGAGCATGGGCGCAATGTGAGTGTCGCGGGGTTGGTCACGGGGCGGCAGCGCCCAGGTACCGCCAGCGGTGTGACCTTTGTGACCCTGGAGGACGAGTTCGGCAACCTCAATGTGGTGGTCTGGCGCGACTTGGCCGAACGTCAGCGCCAGGCGCTGGTGGGGTCACGGCTGCTCAAGGTGGACGGGCGCTGGGAAGCGGTCGGCGAAGTGCGGCACCTGATTGCCGGGCGCCTCACCGACCTCACGCCATTGCTGGACGGCATGCACGTGCGCAGCCGGGATTTTCACTGAGGTGCTCCCAAATTTATACCAGATGAAACCATCTGCGCCGTGTAAGCTCCAAAAATGGCGACTGTCCTCTCTTCTGCACTGAGCCGAACCATGCAATTTCTATCCAACCCCCATGGCTGTGACGGTTGGGCCGGTGAAATGGCCCAGCGTATTCGTACGTTCGATTGGTCGACCACCGACCTTGGCCCCATTGACCAGTGGTCCACCAGCCTGGCCTGCACCGTGCAGATGATGCTCGCGTCGCCGGTACCCATGGTGATGTTGTGGGGGCGGGCCGGTTACATGATCTACAACGACAGCTATTCGGCGTTTGCCGGTGGCCGGCACCCGTACCTGCTGGGCACGCCGGTGGAGCTGGGCTGGCCGGAAGTGGCCGACTTCAATCGCCACGTGGTGGACACCTGCCTGGCTGGCGGCACTCTGTCGTTCAATAACAAAGACCTGGTGCTGCTGCGCAATGGCCAGCCGGAAACGGTGTGGCTGGACTTGTATTACAGCCCCGTCGCCGGCGATAACCAGCAACCGGCCGGGGTGCTGGCGATTGTGGTCGAGACCACCGAACTGGTGAAGTCTGAACAGGTGCGCCAGGAACTTACCCATAACCTCGAACAACGGGTGGCCGCTGAAGTGCAGGCCCGCTCCGCTGCCGAGGACCAGTTGCGCCAATCGCAAAAACTCGAAGCCATCGGCGGCCTCACCGGCGGCGTGGCCCACGACTTCAATAACCTGCTGCAAGTGATCGCCGGCAACCTGCACCTGCTGGCTCGCCATGAGCCGGACAACGCCCAGGTGCAGCGCCGCGTCAGCGCGGCCATTGCGGCGGTGGAGCGCGGGGCCAAATTGTCGGCGCAGTTGCTGGCCTTTGCCCGGCGCCAGCCGTTGTCGCCGGCGGTGTACAACCCGCAACGCATCTATGCTGGCCTTGGCGAACTGTTGCAGCGTGCGCTGGGTGAAACCATTCATATCGATGTGCAATTGCCCCAGGATTCCTGGCACATCAACGTCGACCGCAACCAGTTGGAAAATGCGCTGCTCAACCTGGCGATCAATGCCCGCGATGCCATGAAAGGCGAGGGCGTGATCCGCATCAGTGGCGAAAACATCATCCTTAACCCTGGCGATTGCATCGGCAAAAGCATCAGCCCCGGCGAATATGTGCGCCTGGCGGTCACCGATACCGGCATGGGCATGCCGCCGGCGATCCAGGCCAAGGTGTTCGAGCCGTTCTTCACCACCAAGCGCGACGGCCACGGCACCGGCCTGGGCTTGAGCATGGTGTTCGGCTTTGTGCGCCAAAGCGGTGGACATGTCGATGTCCGCAGCGAAGAAGGCCAGGGCACCGTGGTGCAGTTGTACTTCCCGCGCTGCCTGGGCGAGGAATGCCTTGAGGCGTCAGTCGAGCCGGTCGAATCGGTCGGCGGCCAGGAAACCATCCTGGTGGTCGAAGACAACGAAGGCGTGCGCCTGACCGTGGTGGATGTGCTCGAACAATCGGGCTATACGGTCATCACCGCCGAAGATGGCGACCAGGCCATGTTGAAGCTTAAAACCGGCCTGCAACCCGAGCTGATTTTTACCGACGTGGTCATGCCCGGTCGCGTTAAAAGCACCGACCTGGCCGCGTGGGCCCGCGCACAAACCCCTCCAGTGCCGGTGCTGTTCACCTCCGGCCACACCCGCGACATCCTCTCCAGCAACCATCTGCTGAGCCCCGACATTCATCTGCTGAGCAAGCCCTACAGCCCCGAAGCCCTGACGCTACGGGTGCGCAGCGTGCTCACCGCACGATAAGGTTGACCATGACTTCACAGCGCAACATCCCTGCGATCACTGCCCAGCGCCCAGGCTTTGTCAGGGTGCGCGGCGCCCGCGAGCACAACCTGCAAAACGTCGACGTGGACATTCCCCGAGATGCCCTGGTGGTGTTTACCGGCGTGTCCGGTTCGGGCAAGTCGTCCCTGGCATTTTCCACGGTGTATGCCGAGGCCCAGCGGCGCTACTTTGAGTCGGTGGCGCCCTATGCGCGGCGCCTGATCGACCAGGTCGGCGTGCCCGACGTGGACAGCATCGAAGGCCTGCCACCCGCCGTGGCCCTGCAACAGCAGCGTGGCACGCCGAGTGCGCGGTCTTCGGTGGGCAGCGTCACCACCTTGTCGAGCCTGATCCGCATGCTTTACTCCCGCGCCGGGAGCTACCCGGCGGGGCAAACGATGCTGTATGCCGAGGATTTTTCGCCGAACCTGCCCCAAGGCGCGTGCCCGCAATGCCATGGCCTGGGCCGTGTCTACGAAGTGACCGAGGCGCTGATGGTGCCCGATCCTTCGTTGACCATCCGCCAGCGTGCGGTGGCGTCCTGGCCGCTGGCGTGGCAGGGCCAGAACCTGCGCGACATCCTGGTGACCCTGGGCTATGACGTGGATATCCCATGGCGCGACCTGCCGAAAAAACAGCGCGACTGGATCCTCTTCACTGAAGAAACCCCCACTGTGCCGGTGTATGCCGGGTTCACTCCGGAGCAAACCCGCGAGGCGCTTAAACGCAAGCTGGAGCCCAGTTACCAGGGCACGTTCAGTGGCGCACGGCGCTACATCCTGCACACCTTCAGCCACACCCAAAGCGCACTGATGAAAAAGCGCGTGTCGCAGTTCATGCAGGGCAGCGCCTGCCCTTTGTGTGAAGGCAAACGGCTGACCCAGGCGGCGCTGTCAGTGAAGTTTGCCGGGGTGGATATTGGCGAGTTATCCCAGTTGTCGTTGGCGCAGTTGGCCGACCTGCTGCGGCCGGTGGCGGCGGGGCAGGACACGATGAAGCTGTCGGTGGAGAAACGCCTGGCCGCCCAGCGTATCGCCCAGGACCTGCTGGAGCGAGTCAGCACCTTGATCGAACTGGGCTTGGGTTATCTGTCCCTGGAGCGCAGCACGCCGACCTTGTCGTCCGGGGAGTTGCAGCGTCTGCGCCTGGCCACCCAATTGGGCTCGCAGTTGTTTGGGGTGATCTACGTGCTGGATGAGCCCTCGGCGGGCTTGCATCCGGCGGATGGCGAGGCGTTGTTCAGCGCGCTTGAGCGCCTGAAGGCCGCAGGCAATTCACTGTTTGTGGTGGAGCATGACCTGGAAACCATGCGCCGCGCCGACTGGCTGATCGACGTCGGCCCGGCTGCCGGTGAGCATGGCGGGCATGTGCTGTACAGCGGGCCGCCTTCGGGGTTGGCGGATGTGCAGGCGTCCCAGACCCGTGAGTATTTGTTTGCCGAGCGGCGCGCGGTAGATCCAGCTCGCCGCGAACCCAACGGCTGGTTGAAATTGGAAGGCGTGACGCGCAATAACCTCAACGACCTGAGCGTGGATTTTCCCTTGGGTTGCTTCACCTCGGTGACCGGTATTTCCGGATCGGGCAAGTCCAGCCTGGTCAGCCAGGCGCTCCTGGAATTGGTAGGCAGTGGCCTCGGGCGCGTGGTGGAAAACGACGAAGAACCGAGCCTGGAAGATGACACGCCGCACACCAGTGGCGGGCAGATCAGCGCCGGGCTGGAGCAGATCCGCCGCCTGGTGCAGGTGGATCAGAAACCCATTGGCCGCACGCCGCGCTCGAATCTCGCGACTTACACCGGGCTGTTCGACAACGTGCGCAAACTGTTCGCCGCCACGCCGGCAGCCAAGAAGCGCCAGTACGATGCGGGTCAGTTCTCCTTCAATGTTGCCAAAGGCCGTTGCCCGAACTGCGAGGGCGAAGGTTTTGTCAGCGTCGAGTTGCTGTTTATGCCCAGCGTGTACGCACCGTGCCCGACCTGCCACGGCGCACGCTACAACCCCGAGACCTTGGCGATCAAATGGCAAGGCCTGAGCATCGCTCAGGTGCTGGGTTTGACCGTCGAGCAGGCCGTCGAGGTCTTTGCCGAGCAGCCAGGGGTGTTGCGCTCGTTGCAGGTGCTGCGGGATATCGGACTGGGTTACCTGAGGCTGGGCCAACCGGCCACCGAACTGTCCGGTGGTGAGGCGCAGCGCATCAAATTGGCCACCGAGCTGCAACGCAATGCCCGTGGCGCGACCTTGTATGTGTTGGATGAGCCAACGACCGGGCTGCATCCACGGGATGTGGATCGCCTGCTCAGCCAGCTCAATCATTTGGTGGATGCAGGGCACACCGTGGTGGTGGTCGAGCATGAAATGCGCGTGGTGGCCCAGAGTGACTGGGTAATCGATATCGGGCCTGGGGCAGGGGATTTGGGCGGGCAGGTGGTGGCCAGCGGCACGCCGCAAAAAGTTGCCAAGAGCAAGAAGAGCCGGACCGCGCCGTTCCTCGCCCGCGAGTTGACCTAACCGCTATCGGGGCATAGGTATCTACACAACTCTCAAAGGCTTACACATAACACTGTGGTGAGCGGGACAAGCCCGCTCACCACAACAGCCCATTTGCCATAGATTCAGCATCCACTGGAAGTTGTGTAGATACCTATGGCCATCGGGGGCAAGCCCCCTCCCACAGGGTGATCAGTGGCCGGCCAGGTCGATTTGTTGCTTGGCCTGGTTCACCACATGCTCAACCGTAAACCCAAACTTCTCCTGCAACTTGGCCAACGGCGCCGACGCCCCGAAGCTGTTCATCACCACCTTGGCGCCGGTCTGGCCGACATAACGGTCCCACCCCAACGGCCCGGCCTGTTCCACCACTACCCGCGCTTTCACCGCCGGCGGCAACACGCTGTCGCGATAGGCCTGGTCCTGTTCTTCGAACAACTCCCAGCTCGGCATCGAGACCACCTGCGCGGTAATCCCGTCCTTCTTGAGTTGCTCATAAGCGGCTACTGCAAGGCTGACTTCACTGCCCGTGCCGATCAGGATCACCTGGGGTTCATCCGCCCCCGCCAGCACATAAGCGCCTTTGGCAGCTCCGCAAGCTGAAGCATAGTGCGTGCGATCCAACGTCGGCAGCGGCTGGCGCGACAGCACCACACAGCTTGGCCGGTGGGTTTGCGCCAGGGCAACTTTCCATAGCTCCAGGGTTTCATTGGCATCGCCCGGTCGCAGGGTCAGCAACCCCGGCGTGGCCCGCAACTGCGTCAGGTGTTCGATGGGCTGGTGCGTCGGCCCATCCTCACCCACGCCGATGGAGTCGTGGGTAAACACAAACACCACCGGCAGTTCCATGATTGCCGCCAGGCGGATCGGCGGTTTCATGTAGTCGCTGAACACCAGGAAGGTCGAGGTGTACGGGCGCAGGTACGACAGTGCCATGCCATTGGCGATGGCGCCCATGGCGTGTTCGCGAATACCGAAATGCAGGTTGCGCCCGCTGTAGTCATCGGCGCTGAAACGCCCGGCGCCGTCGAAGGTCAGGTTGGTCTTGGTCGACGGCGACAAGTCCGCCGAGCCACCGAGCAGCCAGGGGATTTGCCGGGCGAAGGCATTCAGCACTTCGCCGCCCGCCGCCCGGCTGGCGACGCCCTTGGCATCGGCGGCAAAACCCGGCAGGTCAGCCTGCCAGTGCTTGGGCATCTCCCCGGCACGCATCCGCTGCAGTTCATCGGCCAGTTGCGGGTCGAGACGCGACAGGGTCTGGTTCCACTGCTGGAACAACGGTTCGGCGCGGGCGTGCAGCGCATCCCGCAACAGCGTGCGCGCCTCATCCGGCACCAGGAAACTGGAATCCTGCGGCCAGCCATACGCGGCCTTGGTCAGGCGGATTTCCTCGTCACCCAACGGCTCGCCATGGGCGGCGGCGGTGTTGTGCTTGTGGGGCGAGCCGTAGCCGATCACGCTGTCGACCACGATCAGGGTCGGCGCGCCAGTGTTCGCCTGGAAGGTCTCCAGGGCCGCGCTCAGTGCCTGCAAGTCATTGGCGTCGGTGACGTACAAGGTGTGCCAGCCATAGGCCTGGAAGCGCTTGATCACGTCTTCGCTGAACGCCAGTTCGGTGTGGCCTTCAATGCTGATGGTGTTGTTGTCGTAGATCCAGCAAAGGTTATCCAGCTTCAAATGCCCGGCCATCGACGCCGCTTCGCTGCTGATGCCCTCCATCATGTCGCCGTCGCCGCACAGGGTGTAGACGTTGTAGTCGAACACCACCTGATCGTCGCGGTTGAAACGCTCAGCCAGCCAGCGCTCGGCCATGGCCATGCCCACACTGTTGGCGCACCCCTGGCCGAGGGGGCCGGTGGTGGTTTCCACGCCGGTGGTCATGCGGTATTCCGGATGGCCTGGGGTCTTGGAGTCGGCCTGACGGAACTGCTTGATATCGTCCAGGCTGATTGCCGGCTGCCCGGTGCGCTGGCCATGGGCATCAATCTCCACCACACCGGCCAGGTGCAGCAGCGAATACAACAGCATCGACGCATGCCCCACCGACAACACAAACCGGTCGCGGTTGGGCCAGTCGGGATGCTCGGGGTGATAGCGTAAAAACCGGCTCCACAGGGTGTATCCCACCGGCGCCAGGCCCATGGGCGTGCCTGGGTGGCCGGAGTTGGCCTTCTGCACGGCGTCCATCGCCAGGGTGCGCAGGGTGTTGATGCATAGGGTGTCGACGGTGGTTGCGGCATGAGTCATGAAACCGGTCTCCCTCAAGTGACGATCTACAGTGGAGGGCAGTGCGTGGCGAAGGTTTGATCCTATTGCCGTTGCCGCGACGAACGGGGATGTATTGAGCGCAAACATGACAAGACCTGCTGGAATGGGCTAGCGTCTGGTATGTAGGCCATTGATCAACTTGCGGAGGTACGTCATGCCAGTGAAACACGACCTGTATCAGGATCTGGGTTTGAGCAAGGAAGTCGTTCACGAACGCAGGGCGAGTGATAAACGTCTGGACTCGCTGCTCACGCAATATGCAGCTGCCGACGAGCATGTGCTGGAGGCGGAGTCGCGCAAGGCCGACGACATGGAGGTGGAGGTGCTGAAGAAGAAACGTCTGTTGATCAAAGACGAGATTGTGCAGCGATTGGGTTAAGCCCGGACCGAGCCCCGTGCGGGAGCGGGCAAGCTCGCTCCCGCCGTGGTTTACGCCAGCAATGCCTGGGTGCATGCATCCATCGACCGCTGCTGCGTCTCGCCGTACAACTGCAATTCATCGATAGTCCTGCGCCCCAAGGCCTCCTCGAATTGCGCCCGGTTTGATTGGGCTGCGTAGTGACTCTGCGCGGCATCCCCCAGGTTCGATTGAAATATCCCCGCCGCACTCACCGGCAGAAAATCCTCATACACCAACGGCTCCACATTCACATGACCGGCGGCGATCAGCGCTTGCAGTGTGCGTGGTTGATCGGCGTGGCCGCGTGCTGCCAGGCCTTTTGGCGTGGCGAAGTAGCGGAAGTACGCCAGGCCTTGTTCACGCATCTGGTCGTGGTTGTCCGGGAAGGCCTGGAAGTGCTGTTCCATCAATTGCATGTAGTGAGCGGCGTTGGATTCGTTGGGGAACGCGCCCAACTCGTCGCGGGCGGCGTTCAGCAACTGGTCGTAGAGGGCACGGCCCTTGGGCGTGAGGGCAACGCCGCGTTGTTCGATTTCACCGAAGCGCGCGCTGTGACTGCCTTGGGCGTCGGTAAAGGCGATGGCTTCGTCGAGGGCCTTGAAGCTGGTCTGGCGCAGCAGGATCGGGCACTGACGGCGCGGTGGGCCTTCGATCACGGCCTTGGGGGTGATGCCCTTGCCGGGCATGGCGGCCTGCACCTGGTCGATGTCCAGGGTGCGTGGGGTGAGGTGGTTGATGTGCGGGCCCTTGAAAGCCACCACGTCGGCGATCAGGCGGTGCTGGTCGCTGAGTTGCTGGTATTGCGCGGCGGTCACGGTAGCGGTGTGGTGCCAGCGGAAGGTTTCCAGGGCCTGGCGGATAAATTCGTCGGCTTGGTCGGCGTTGAGGCCGCCTTGTGTTTGCGCCTGTTCGATCAACGCCAAGACGCCGGTGGTGAAGATCGAACGTTTGGCCAGTGCGCTTTCGGCGAAGGCGCGTAGCTCGGGGTTCTCAATCAGCTCCAGGCGCAGCAGTGAAGTGAACACTCGAAACGGGCTGGCTTGCAGCGCGTGTTCGTGCACCGCGCGAAACGCCGTGGAGTGCACCGGCACGCGGGCTGGCGTGAGGTCGTAGTAGCCCACCGGCTGCATGCCCATCACCGCAAACAGGCGGCTGATCGTGGCCAGTTCGGCCGCCGTGCCCAGGCGGATGGCGCCGTGGCGCTCCATGTCCAGGCGCTGGATTTCGCCGGTGCGTTGCAGCTGTTGCGCCAGGCCTGGCTGGCTGTCGAGCACGCGGCCGTTGGTCTCGGCCACCAGTTCCATCAGCGCCCCATACAAGGGGACTTCGTCCCGGTACATATCGGACATGGCCTTGGAAAAGCCCTTGCGGATCTCGTCGGGGCTGACATGTGCGGCACTGGGCATAGAAAATTTCCTGATGACGATGAAGAGGGCGATGGCCTTTTACTGGATTTTGTTGGGCTCCATGAGCGCTTGCAAACGAAGAATCCTCTGGACTTCATTCTGCAAATGAATGAATGCCAGGCTCTGCCAAGTCTTCATGTGCATCCGGGCGCCGATGGGTTCTACACTGCTCCTCACCTTGTAGGCGATGGAGGACCCCATGACGGCCACGCCCGTTACCCAAACGATTGAAGGCCAACGCTTGGCCACCGAAGACGCCGAGCGCTGGCGCGAATGGGGCCCGTACCTGAGTGAACGCCAATGGGGCACGGTGCGTGAAGACTACAGTGCCGACGGCGATGCCTGGACCTACTTTCCCCATGAACACGCGCGCAGCCGCGCCTACCGTTGGGGCGAGGACGGCCTGGCCGGTTTCAGCGACAAGGCCCAACGCTGGTGCCTGGGCCTGGCGCTGTGGAACGAGCGCGACGCGATCCTCAAGGAGCGGCTGTTCGGCCTCAATAACGCCGAGGGCAACCATGGGGAGGACGTTAAGGAACTGTACTTTTTCGTTGATGGCGTACCGAGTCATGCCTACATGCGCATGCTCTACAAATACCCCCATGGCGCCTTTCCCTACACCGACCTGATTACCGAAAACGCCCGTCGCGGGCTGGATGATGCCGAGTATGAAATCCTCGATACCGGCGTGTTTGAGGACAACCGCTATTGCGATGTCAGCGTCGAGTATGCCAAGCAGCAGCCTGACGATATTTTCATGCGTGTCACCGTGCATAACCGCTCGGAGCAGCCGACACGCTTGCAGGTATTGCCTCAGGCGTGGGCGCGTAACGACTGGAGCTGGACCTTTGATGCGCCCAAGCCGCAGTTGTCGATCGACGGCGAGCGAGTGTTGGCCCGTCATCATGAATTGCCGGATCGTCATCTGACTGCCTGGGGCGAGGATGGCGTGGAGTGGTTGTTCTGCGAAAACGAAAGCAACGTCGTCAAGCTGGACGGGAAAGTGGCGTCGGGGCCGTTCAAGGATGGCATCAATGACTACGTGGTGAGTGGCACTCAATCCACGATTCGCCGGGACACCGGCACCAAGGTCGCGGCGCGCTTCATCCTTGAGCTGGCGGCGGACGAAAGCAAAACCCTGTACCTGCGTTTTGCCCCGGTTGATGCGCCTGCGGTCAATGCGCGCAAGTTGTTTGAACAGCGTCGCCAGGAAGCCGACGACTTCTACGCGGCCCTGCAACACGGCATCGCCGATGCTGATGCGCGCAACGTGCAGCGTCAGGCCCTGGCCGGTTTGCTGTGGTCCAAGCAACTCTATTATTTCGACGTGAACCAATGGCTCGACGGCGACCCGGCGCAACCCGCGCCGCCGCCTGAGCGCCTGCATATCCGCAATACCCATTGGCGGCACCTGTCCAACTTCGACATTCTCTCCATGCCCGACACCTGGGAGTACCCGTGGTACGCCTCGTGGGACCAAGGCTTCCAGGCGGTGGCGATGGCGCTGATCGATCCGGGATACGCCAAGCAACAGCTATTGTTGCTGGTGAAGGACCGCTTCATGCACCCCAACGGCCAATTGCCAGCCTATGAATGGCGCTTCGACGACGCCAATCCGCCGGTGCATGCCTGGGCCAGTTGGCGGGTGTACCTGCAGGACAAGGCGTTGACCGGTGTAGGCGATATGGATTTTCTGGAGCGGATTTTCCATAAGCTGCTGTTGAATTTTTCCTGGTGGGTCAACCGCAAGGACGCCGAGGGCCGCAACCTGTTCCAGGGCGGTTTCCTGGGGCTGGATAACATTGCGCTGTTCGACCGCTCGGCGGCATTGCCGGCGGGGTATCAGTTGGACCAGGCCGACGGCACGGCGTGGGTGGCCGCGTATGCGCTGGACTTGATGCGCATCGGCCTGGAACTGGCCAAGCGCAATGCCGTGTACGTGGATATTGCGGTGAAGTTTTTCGAACATTTCCTGTATATCGCCGGCGCCATCAACCGGGTCGACGACAGCGCCGAAGGCCTGTGGGATGAGCAGGACCTGTTCTTCTACGACGTGCTGCACCGCCCCGACGGGCAGAGCGAACCGGTGCGCTTGCGCTCCATCGTCGGCCTGATGCCGCTGTTCGCCGTGTTGGTGCTGGAGCAGCGCGAACACGAAGCGCTGGAGGGGTTGCGCGAGCGATTGCTGGGTTTTATGAAACATCGACCGGATCTGGCCAGGTTGGTCTCACGCTGGAATGAGCCGGGGCAGGGCAATCGCCTGCTGCTGGCGTTGTTGCGCGGTGAACGTACCAAGGACTTGCTGCGGCGCATGCTTGATGACAAGGAGTTCCTCTCGGCCTTTGGCGTGCGCTCCCTGTCCAAGGCGTTCGCCGAGCAGCCGCTGGCGCTGAAGATGAATGGCGACACCCTGTGTGCCCGCTACCAGCCTGGCGAATCAGATTCACGCTTGTATGGCGGCAACTCGAATTGGCGGGGGCCCGTGTGGATGCCGGTCAACTACATGCTGATTGAATCGCTGCGTGAGTTTCATCGCTACTACGCGGATAACTTCTCGGTGGAGTACCCGTCTGGGAGCGGTTATCTGTCATCCCTGGAGGAAGTGGCTGACAGTCTCAGTCAGCGGCTGACCGGATTGTTTCTACGGGATGAAAATGGCTGTCGACCGTCGATGGCGGGGTATTCGCAGTTGGAAGCGGATCCCCTCAGCCGTGACCTGGTGCTGTTCCATGAGTATTTCCATGGCGAGACCGGGCGCGGGTTGGGCGCATCACACCAGACCGGCTGGAGTGCGTTGGTGGCGTTGTTGCTGCAGCCCAAAAACTGAATACCACCGACCCAATGCAGGAGGGGGCTTGCCCCCGATAGCGGTGGATCAGTCAACTCAGAATCGACTGAAAACCGCTATCGGAAGCAAGCCCCCTCTCACAGTGATTCAAGGTTGCCCGTGAATCAGGAAGGAAACAGTTCGCTCAGCTTCATGGCCAGCATCATGTCGCCTTCGGCGCGCAGCTTGCCGCCCATGAAGGCCTGCATGCCGTCAGTCGAGCCGTCGACGATGCCTTCCAGGGTTTCGCTGTCCATGACCAGGGTCACTTGTGCGTCTGGGTTTTCGCCTTCCTGCAGTTCGCAGGTCTTGTCTTTGACGATCAGGGAAAAGTTCTTGGTGTCGTCGATACGGAAACCAAACACCAGGTCCAGGCCTTCGGCTGCGGCTGGGTTGAACTTGGCTTTCATCGCTTCTACAGCTTTGGCTACTTCAGTCATGGTTTCGATCCTTTAGGGTAGAGTCCAGTGACCTTGGGGTCACGGTTGGCCGCACTTCATCGAAAGGTGATGAGTTGCGGCGCCTTCAACAGTTGCAAGTGGGTATGCCCGTTGAAGGAAGCCAGTGCCACCTCGCGACCGCGGAATTTCAGCTGGTTGAGCGAGGTGTTAACAATTTGCCAGTTCAGTTCGAACGCCTGGGCGGCAGGCATTCGGGTAATCAGGTGGAGCAGGGCGGTGATGGTGCCGCCGGAGGTGAACACGGCGATTTTCTGTGTGTTGTCCGCGGCTTCAAGAATGCGTTGCAAGCCCCCCTGGACGCGTTCGACAAACCCCAACCAGCTTTCGAGCCCCGGCGTGTCATAAGTGCCGGCCAGCCAGCGCTCGATGATCAGGGCGAAGATGCGCTGGAATTCGCTGCGGTTCTGCGCGGCGTTGCGCAGGATGTCCAGGGCGTCGGGTTCGGTGGTGAGCAGGTCGGGGAGCAGGGCGCGGATGATTGCGTCGGCATCGAATTCGTTAAAGGCGCTGTCGGTTTCCAGGACCGGAACCGGCAGGCCAAGGGCACGGTATTGATCGAAGGTAGCCGTGGCAGTGTGCTGCTGGCGGCGCAGGTCGCCCGCCACGCAGCGGTCGAACACCAGGCCCATGTCCGCCAGGTGGCGACCGAGCACTTGCGCCTGCTCCACGCCGACGGGCGACAGGACGTCATAGTCGTCTGCACCGAAGGAGGCCTGGCCATGTCGAATCAGATAGATGCTGCCCACGTCCGTTTTCCCGGTACGTTGAAGTCTGGCGAGGTTATGAGGATGCCAGGGAGCTGTCAATGAAAAAACATACGCTTGTTTTAAAAGCGCATTGGAGGCTGTGCTTGCTGGCGGTTTGATCACTGGCCCGGAGGCGGTGCCGCCGGTATGCTGGGGCAATCCGCGCCGCGCGCACTGCACTTGTAAGGAGCAACATGGATTTTTTGGCCGAATATGCCAGCTTCCTGGCGAAGACTGTCACCCTGGTGGTCGCTATTCTGGTGGTACTGATCAGCTTCGCCGCACTGCGCAGCAAAGGTCGTCGCAAATCCGCCGGCCAACTGCAGGTCAGCAAGCTCAACGATTTCTACAAAGGCCTGCGTGAGCGCCTGGAGTCGAGCCTGCTCGACAAGGACCAGCTCAAAGCCCTGCGCAAGTCCGAAAGCAAAACCGAAAAGAAGAACAGCAAGAAAAAACCCGAGGCCAAGCCACGGGTATTCGTGCTGGACTTTGACGGTGACATCAAGGCCTCGGCCACCGAGAGCCTGCGCCATGAAATCACCGCGCTGCTGAGCCTGGCCACGCCCAAGGACGAAGTGGTGCTGCGCCTGGAAAGCGGCGGCGGCATGGTGCACAGCTACGGCCTGGCCTCGTCGCAATTGGCGCGTATCCGCCAGGCGGGTGTGCCGTTGACCGTGTGCATCGACAAGGTCGCGGCCAGCGGCGGCTACATGATGGCGTGCATCGGCGAGAAGATCATCAGCGCGCCGTTTGCCATCCTGGGCTCCATCGGCGTGGTGGCGCAGTTGCCCAACGTCAACCGCCTGCTCAAAAAACACGACATCGACTTTGAAGTGCTGACCGCCGGCGAATACAAACGCACCCTCACAGTGTTTGGCGAAAACACCGAGAAGGGTCGCGAGAAGTTCCAGGAAGACCTGGATATCACCCATCAACTGTTCAAGAACTTCGTATCGCGTTATCGCCCGCAGTTGGCGATTGATGACGTGGCCACCGGGGAAGTGTGGCTCGGCGTTGCAGCCCTGGACAAACAACTGGTCGACGAACTGCAAACCAGCGACGAATACCTCGCCACCAAGGCTGCGACCGCCGAGGTGTTCCACCTGCATTATGCCGAGCGCAAAAGCCTGCAAGAGCGCGTGGGCCTGGCGGCCAGCGGTTCGGTGGACCGTGTGTTGCTGACGTGGTGGAGCCGCTTGACCCAGCAGCGGTTCTGGTAAGAGGCAGGTAATCCCCTGTAGGAGCGGGCTTGCTCGCGAAGGCGGTGTATCAGTCAAGCATGGACCGACTGGCACTCCACTTTCGCAAGCAAGCCCGCGCCCACATTGGTCCAGCGGTGACTGAGGGAATACAGATCTTGTAATAGTTTTGCGTTGTAGGAAAATTACCTTTCGGCTGTACGATTCAAGTCCTTTTGTCATCGCAGGATTTGCATGAACACCCTCTCGGAGCCCCCCAGTCGTCTTTCCCCAAGACACCTACTGCTGCCGTTCCCGCTGAAACATCCCGTATTCCGACTGCTAACCTTGTCCCGGTCTCCTGACCGCGTCTTGCCGTGTCCGGCATTCTGAAACCTAGATAGAGACTGATATTAATGGAATGGTTAGCGGATCCAACGGCCTGGCTCGGCCTGTTGACCTTGATTGTGCTGGAACTGGTGCTGGGTATCGACAACCTGGTGTTTATCGCGATCCTGGCAGACAAACTGCCGCCGGAGCAGCGTGACCGCGCGCGGTTGATCGGTTTGTCCCTGGCGTTGCTGATGCGCCTGGGCCTGCTGGCCAGTATTTCGTGGTTGGTAACCCTCACGCAGCCGCTGTTCGAAGTGTTCGACAAGAGCTTCTCCGGCCGTGACTTGATCATGCTGTTTGGTGGTGTGTTCCTGCTGTTCAAGGCCACCATGGAATTGCACGAGCGCCTTGAAGGGCACGTGGCCCAGCGTACGGGCAATGTGGCTTATGCGATGTTCTGGCCAATCGTGGCGCAGATCGTGGTGCTCGACGCGGTGTTCTCCCTGGATGCGGTAATTACCGCCGTGGGCATGGTCGATGAGCTGGCGGTGATGATGATCGCGGTGATCATTTCCATCGGCCTGATGATCGTGGCGAGCAAGCCGCTGACGCGCTTCGTCAACGCCCATCCGACCGTGATCATGCTGTGCCTGGGCTTTTTGATGATGATCGGTTTCGCCCTGACCGCCGAAGGCCTGGGCTTCCATATTCCGAAGGGTTACCTGTACGCGGCGATTGGTTTCTCGATCCTGATCGAGGTGTTCAACCAGATCGCCCGTGCCCGTCGCAAGAAGTCGGCGCAGGGCGTGCTGCCGGTGCGTGAGCGTACCGCCCACGCGGTAATGCGCTTGCTCGGCGGTCGCAGCCTGGCAGTGGAAGAAGTGGGCGAAGAGGTGGCCGACCTGCTGGGTGAGCCGGATACCGCCCAAGGCCCGCTGTTCGACCGCCGCGAACGGGTAATGATCAGCGGCGTGCTGCAATTGGCCGAGCGGCCGATCCGCAGCCTGATGACGCCACGAGCCAAGGTCGACTTTATCGACCTGGCGGACGATGCCGAGACGATTCGCCTGAAGCTGATGCATTCGTCTTACTCACGACTGCCGTTGATCCGTAATGGCGCGGTGGATGAACCCTTGGGCTTCGTGCACAAGAAGGAACTGCTCAAGGAATACCTGGCCGGTAACGAGCCGAACCTGGAGCACCTGGCGCGTCGGGCAATCAACCTGCTGGAGAGTTTTTCGATCCTCAATGCCCTGGAGCAGATGCGCCAGGAGTCGACCCATATTGCGTTCGTGATCAACGAATTCGGTGATTTTATGGGTGTGTTGAGCATGACCGACATCCTCGAATCCATCGCCGGTGAATTGCCGGATGCCAGTGAGATCGAAGGGCCGGACATTGTCGAGGAGGCTGACGGCTTTCGCGCCAATGGCGCCTTGAACCTCACCCAGGTTCGTCGGCGCACTGGCTTCAAGGCAAGCGCTACCGAGGATTACCAGACCCTGGCCGGCCTGGTGATGAGTCTGCTCGACCGTCTGCCGGTGGTGGGCGATAGCCTGGAGCATGAGGGTTGGCGGTTGACGGTCGCGGCGGTAGAGGAGCGGCGTGTGACTCAAGTTTGCCTGGTGCCGGTGCCTGCGCCGTAACCTTCTTTTCTGGTGTACTGCTCGAAAGCCTTTTTTAGCGCCTGCTCACCCAGGCCGGGAACGGTGTCGAGCAGAGCTTTATTGTGATAGATCAGTAGCATGGGAATGCGATCGACCTCGGGATGGCGAGGGGTGTCGGTACAGTCAAGGATCAGGATTTTAATCCCGCCCTTATACCTCTCGCTCATACGCGTGAAGCGCGGCATTGCGTCAGTGCAAGCCGGGCAATCATGTGAAATAAATACGACGAAAACCGGCAGCGGCGTATCCAGCGCGCGCTCAAACGCAGCCTTGTCCTCGATCACAGCGTTGACATAGTTCATCGGGCAACCCCCTTCAGCACCTTGGGCTTACGCTAAGGCAGGCGTTTGCGCCGGTCTACTGTCAACTTTCACAGGTAGCAGTGGCTTACACGTCGTTGGCACGCTCTGCGCGTTCCCGGGCCTTACGGGCCTGGCTTGCACATTTTCTGTATTCCTCATTGTCCCTGGAAGCCTTCGCCTGCCGGTAGCCGTGGTGATTCTGGCTGCTGTAGTTGGTATCGAAGGCCTCCTTGAGCTTTTGCAGTTCCTCTTTACATTCGCGGCGGTCGTTACTTGCCGCGGCACTGCCTGCTGCCAGTAGAGCGAGCAAAACCAGGGGGAGACGAAGCTTCATTGGAACCAGTCCTTATTTTCGGGTCTGTGCCAAAGGCTAGCCCAGCTCAGGCGTTTTTCCACGGTGCGAGTGTGCGCGGTAACGGAGCGGTGACGCACCCCGATGGCGCTGTCACTGCTGTGTGAGTCCTTGAGTAGCAATCTGATTCCAGGGGCTGGGCAGACGCCGCCGCTCACGCGCCTATTTATGTAGCTGATTAGCAAGGACTTTATCGAGTCCGTAGTTTTCGCCGAACACGTATGGCACACTTTCTGCTGTCTATTCCGTTGTTACATACTAAGTTCCGGTATAGCGGAATACACAACTCCTGGAGTGCTTGTCATGCATCACCGACCTTCCGTGTTCAACGCGTGTGTTTTTCTCTTCGCCGCATCGGCTTCCCTCGCAGGCATTGTGCAAGCGGCGGACAGCAAGCTCGATAACGTGCTCAAACGTGGGCATTTGATCGTGGGTACAGGCAGTACCAATGCGCCGTGGCACTTCCAGGGAGCGGATGGCAAGTTGCAGGGGTTTGATATCGACATTGGCCGCATCGTGGCCAAGGGGCTGTTCAATGATCCGACCAAGGTCGAGTTCGTGGTGCAGTCTTCCGATGCGCGGATTCCCAATCTGCTGACCGGCAAGGTCGACATGAGCTGCCAGTTCATCACCGTCACCGCCAGCCGTGCGCAGCAGGTGGCGTTCACCTTGCCGTATTACCGCGAAGGCGTGGGCCTGCTGCTGCCGAACAACAGCAAGTACAAAGAGATTGAAGACCTGCAGGCGGCGGGTGATGGCGTCACCGTGGCCGTGCTGCAAAACGTCTACGCCGAAGAACTGGTGCACCAGGCGCTGCCCAAGGCCAAGGTCGACCAGTACGACAGTGTCGACCTGATGTACCAGGCCGTGAACTCCGGGCGCGCCGATGCTGCCGCCACCGACCAGTCCTCGGTCAAGTACCTGATGGTGCAGAACCCCGGCCGCTACCGCAGCCCGGCCTACGCCTGGAGCCCACAAACCTATGCGTGCGCGGTCAAACGTGGCGACCAGGACTGGCTGAACTTTGTCAACACCGCCCTGCATGAAGCCATGACGGGTGTGGAATTCCCGACCTACAAGGCCTCGTTCAAGCAGTGGTTCGGCGTGGACCTGCCTGAGCCGGCAATTGGTTTCCCTGTTGAATTCAAGTGATCCGGAATAACCGGGGTGCCTGTCAAGGCGCCCCAACCAGGTACTGTTGACCATGAACTATCAGTTGAACTTTGCCGCCGTGTGGCGCGACTTCGACACCTTGCTGGCGGGGCTCGGCCTGGGCCTGCAACTGGCATTGCTGTCGATCGCCATCGGCTGCGTGATCGGCCTGCTGATGGCGTTTGCCATGCTGTCCAAACACCGTGCGTTGCGCATCTTCGCCTCGGTGTACGTGACGGTGATCCGCAACACGCCAATCCTGGTGCTGATCCTGTTGATCTACTTCGCCTTGCCGAGCCTGGGCATCCGGCTGGACAAGGTTCCCTCGTTCATCATCACGTTGTCGTTGTACGCCGGTGCCTATCTGACCGAAGTGTTCCGCGCCGGGCTGTTGAATATTCCCAAGGGGCTGCGTGAAGCCGGGCTTGCGATCGGCCTCGGCGAGTGGCGTATCCGTGCGTATATCACCGTGCCGGTGATGTTGCGCAATGTGCTGCCGGCGCTCTCGAACAACTTCATCTCACTGTTCAAGGACACCTCGCTGGCCGCTGCGATTGCAGTGCCCGAGCTGACCTATTACGCCCGCAAGATCAACGTCGAAAGTTACCGGGTGATTGAAACCTGGATGGTCACGACCGCGCTCTACGTGGCTGCCTGTTACCTCATTGCCATGCTGCTCCGCTACCTGGAACAGCGTCTGGCGATCCGTCGTTAAGGAGGGTTTCCATGTACGAATCCCCCAGTTGGCTGCATGAATTGTGGATCGCCCGGGACACCCTGTGGGCCGGGTTCCAGACCAGTATCTATTGCTCGGCGCTGGCGATTATCTTCGGCACCCTGATCGGCATTTTCGCCGGGCTGGTGCTGACCTACGGCAAATTCTGGATGCGTGCGCCGTTTCGCCTGTATGTGGATCTGATCCGCGGCACGCCAGTGTTTGTGTTGGTGCTCGCGTGTTTCTACATGCTGCCGGCGCTCGGTTGGCAGATCAGCGCGTTCCAGGCCGGTGCCGTCGGGCTCACCTTGTTCTGCGGCTCCCATGTGTCGGAAATCGTGCGTGGTGCCCTGCAAGCCATTCCCCGTGGACAGTTGGAAGCAGGCAAGGCGATTGGCCTGACGTTTTATCAGTCCCTGGCCTACGTGCTGCTGCCCCAGGCACTGCGGCAGATCCTGCCGACCTGGGTCAATTCCTCCACGGAAATCGTCAAGGCCTCGACCTTGCTGTCGGTGATCGGCGTGGCCGAGTTGCTGCTCAGTACCCAGCAAGTCATCGCACGTACCTTCATGACCCTGGAGTTCTACCTGTTCGCCGGGTTTATGTTCTTTGTCATCAACTACGCCATCGAGTTATTCGGGCGCTACATTGAAAAGCGGGTGGCCTTGCCATGAACCAACCTCAAACAACCGAGCCACTGCTGAACATCCGCGGCCTGCGCAAGCAATATGGCGAGGTGGAAGTGCTCAAGGGCGTCGACCTGTCCATGCAGCGCGGCAACGTCGTGACCTTGATCGGCTCCAGCGGCTCAGGCAAGACCACGCTGTTGCGCTGCGTCAACCTGCTGGAAGAGTTCCAGGGCGGCCAGATCACCCTGGACGGCGAGTCCATCGGCTACAGCGACGTCGGCGGCAAGCGTGTGCGCCACCCCGAACGGGTGATCGCCCAGCACCGGGCGATGACCGGCATGGCCTTCCAGCAGTTCAACTTGTTTCCCCATTTGAGCGCGTTGCAGAACGTGACCCTGGGTTTGTTGAAAGTTAAGAAAATGCCTAAGGACGAGGCCGTTGCACTCGCGGAAAAATGGCTCGACCGCGTAGGACTTCTGGAGCGCCGCAATCACTTCCCCGGCCAGCTGTCCGGCGGCCAGCAACAGCGTGTGGCGATTGCCCGTGCGATTGCGATGAACCCCAGCCTGATGTTGTTCGACGAAGTCACCTCGGCCCTCGACCCGGAGTTGGTGGGCGAAGTGCTCAGCGTGATCAAGGGCCTGGCGGAAGAGGGCATGACCATGTTGCTGGTCACCCATGAAATGCGCTTTGCCTATGAAGTCTCGGACAAGATCGTATTTATGAACCAGGGGCGGATCGAGGAGCAGGGCTCGGCCAAAGATATTTTCGAGCGCCCGCAGTCACCGCGCCTGGCGGAATTTTTGAAGAACATTCGTTTTTAATCAGGAGCACATGTATGAGCATTACTCGTTACGGCGCCGGCAGCACCGCCGGTGGCGGCCAACCCCGTCCTTTTGCACGCGCCGTAGAAGCGGACGGCTGGCTCTACGTCTCGGGCCAGGTGCCGGCGGTGGACGGTGAAATCATCACCGGCGGCATCATCGAGCAGACCCGGCAGACCATGCGCAACGTGGTGGCGATCCTCGAAGAAGCCGGCTACGAACTCAAGGACGTGGTGCGCGTCGGCGTGTGGCTGGAAGACCCGCGGGATTTCTGGAGTTTCAACAAGGTCTTCGGCGAATACTTCACCGCGGAACACGCCCCGGCGCGGGCCTGTGTGCAGGCCAATATGATGGTGGATTGCAAGGTCGAGATTGATTGCGTGGCCTACAAGAAAAAGGGCTAAATTGCCCGCCCTCTTAAGCTTCCGCAAATCCAATGTGGGAGGGGGCTTGCCCCCGATGGCGGAGTGCCAGTCGACACATCTGTTGCTGACACACCGCTATCGGGGGCAAGCCCCCTCCCACAGGAGAATTGTGTCGTACCCAACAACTTCGACCGGACCGAAATTGCCATGACCGAAGACACCATCAAACGCCGCGCCAAAGGCCTGGACCGTGCATTCGATATCCTCGATTTCCTCAAGGAAGTCGGCCAGCCCCTGCGCCCGAATGATATCGCCAGCGGTATCGGCAGCCCCAAGTCCACCGTCTACGAATTGGTCGCGTCCTTGCTGGAACGGCGCATTCTTGAAACTGTGGGCAAGGACGGTCACGTCTACCTCGGTCGCCAGTTGTACTTCCTCGGCCAGGCGCACCTGCGCCACTTCGACCTGACCCGCGAGGCCGATCACGCCTTGCAGGAGATCGTCAGCCAGACCCACGAAACTGCACAGATGTGCCTGCTCAATGGGCGCAAATACACGGTAGCGCTGATGCGCGAAGGCGAGCGGCATTTCCGGATTTCTTCGGACATCGGCGAAAACGCGCCAATCCCCTGGACCGCCTCCGGGCGCCTGTTGCTGGGGCACCTGAGCGACCAGCAGATCGTCGACCTGATCGACCATGACGATTTCATCCTGCCGGACGGTCAGCGCCTGCCGCTGGAAACGTTCCTTGCGCAGATCCGCCAGGCCACCCTTGATGGGTTCTTTTCCTTCGACAGTGTGGCCGACACCTTTACCCATTGCTTTGCCGCCCCGGTGCGGGACGCGCAAGGCATCAGCATTGCGACGCTGTGCATCGTCGCCCCACGGGCCGATGCGCAAAAAAACTACAACGACTATCGCCGGGTGTTGATCGACAGCGCCAACCACCTGGCCCGTCGCATCAACGAATAGGAGTTTTCATGTCTGCCATCAACGCCGTTGAAAAAGGCGCCGCCGCCGTCGGTGCCCACCTGGTCCGTGACGTCAGTTTGCCGGCCCTGGTCCTGCACCGCGACGCCCTGGAACACAACATCCGTTGGATGCAGGACTTTGTCAGCAAGAGCGGCGCCGAACTCGCGCCCCATGGCAAGACCAGCATGATGCCGGCGCTGTTTCAGCGTCAGATCGCCCAAGGCGCCTGGGGCATTACCCTGGCCAACGCCGTACAGACCCGCGCCGCGTATGCCGGCGGCGTGCGCCGCGTGTTGATGGCCAACCAATTGGTGGGCGCGCCGAACATGGCGTTGATCGCCGACCTGCTGGCCGACAAGGACTTTGACTTCCACTGCATGGTCGACCACCCGGACAACGTCGCCGACCTGGGCCTGTTCTTCGCCGCCCGTGGCCTGCGCTTGAATGTGATGATCGAATACGGCGTGGTCGGCGGCCGCTGCGGTTGCCGCAGCGAGCAGCAAGTGCGCGACCTGGCCAAGGCGATCAAGGCCCAACCGGCGCTGGCCCTCACGGGAATCGAGGGTTATGAAGGCGTGATCCATGGCGAGCACGCCATCAGCGGCATCCGCGAATTTGCCGCCAGCCTGGTGCGTCTGGCGGTGGACCTGCAAAACAGCGGCGCTTTCGATTTGACCAAGCCAATCGTCACCGCTTCGGGCTCAGCCTGGTATGACCTGATCGCCGAGTCCTTTGAACAACAGAACGCCGCCGGGCGCTTCCTCAGCGTGCTGCGCCCTGGCAGCTATGTAGCCCACGACCATGGCATCTACAAAGAGGCGCAGTGCTGCGTGCTCGACCGTCGTAGCGACCTCAATGAAGGCCTGCGTCCGGCGCTGGAAGTCTGGGCCCATGTGCAGTCGTTGCCTGAGCCGGGTTTTGCAGTCATTGCCCTGGGTAAGCGTGACGTGGCCTACGACGCCGGGTTGCCGGTACCGCTCAAGCGCTACAAGGCCGGCATCGTACCGGCGCAAGGCGATGATGTGAGCTCCTGCAAGGTTACGGCAGTGATGGACCAGCATGCCTTCATGGTCGTGGCGCCCGTGGTTGAACTGCGCATTGGCGACATCATTTCCTTTGGTACGTCCCACCCATGCCTGACCTTCGACAAATGGCAGGTGGGTTGCCTGGTGGATGAGCAGTTGCAGGTGGTCGAGTCCCTGCACACTTGCTTCTAGACCGCGTCGTTCCTATCGGGGCCATCAGCCCCACCGAGAAAGCAGCCATGACAACCCACCCCCGCATCGCCCTGATCGGCGAGTGCATGATCGAACTGCAGCACCGCGCCGACGGCAGCCTGCAACAAAGCTTCGGCGGCGACACCCTGAACACGGCGGTGTACCTGCGCCGCGAGCTGGGCGATATCGGCGCGGTGGACTATGTCACTGCCTTGGGCGACGACAGCTTCAGCGACGCCATGTGCCAACAATGGACCGACGAAGGCCTGGGGCTGGGCTTGGTCCAGCGTCTGCCGGGGCGATTGCCGGGCTTGTATTGCATCCAGACCGACGCCCACGGCGAGCGTAAATTCCTCTACTGGCGCAACGAAGCCGCCGTGCGCGACTGTTTCACCACGCCGGCAGCCGAGCCGGTCCTGGCGGCTTTGCCCAGCTATGACGTGGTGTATTTCAGCGGCATTACCCTGGCGGTACTGGGCGAGGTCGGGCGTGAGCGTTTGCTGCAAGCGCTGGTCGAAGCCCGCCGCCGTGGCGCCAAGGTGGTGTTCGACAACAACTACCGGCCGCGCTTGTGGGCCGATATCGAGGCGGCACGCGCGGCGTATCGCAACGTGTTGGCTGAGGTGGATATCGCCTTGCTCACCGAAGATGACGAGCGCGCGTTATTTGGTTATGCCGACAGCGAGCAGGTGTTCGCGGCGTACCCGGCGATTGCAGAAGTGGTGCTCAAGCGAGGGGCGGATGCGTGTTTGATCCGCTGCTATGGCGAGCGCTTTGTCGTGCCGGCGTTGAAAGTCGAGAAAGTGGTGGATACGACGGCGGCGGGGGATTCGTTCAGTGCGGCGTACCTGGCCAGCCGGCTCAGGGGTGGGGCGCCGGAAGAGGCTGCGTTGGCTGGGCATCGGTTGGCGAGCCGGGTGATTCAGGTTTATGGTGCGCTGATGTGAATGGCCGCCTGCGGCGGATCGGGGGCAAGCCCACCTCCCACAGGAGACCGCATTCTACAGCCGAAATGGGGGCAACTGTGGGAGGGGGCTTGCCCCCGATAGCGATCTAAAGCCAACCACTCAATCCCGGTAAAACACCTGCACCAAGTGATACCCAAACTTGCTCTTGATCGGCCCGTGAACCACCTTCACCGGTTTCTTGAAAATCACCGCATCGATCGCCCCGACCATCTGCCCCGGCCGCACTTCACCCAGGTCACCGCCGCGCTTGCCCGATGGGCAAGTGGAGTACTTTTTGGCCAGCACATCAAAGGCTTCGCCCTTGGCGATGCGCTGCTTGAGTTGTTCGGCTTCTTCGCTGGTTTTCACCAGGATATGACGGGCTTGGGCTTTCATTGATCTCTACCAGGTGTGCGACGGCGCGCGATTATGCCTGAACTCATTCGACCACGCTGATCATGCTGCGGATTTTAGTCGCCAGCAGGTCGATGGAAAACGGCTTGGCCACCATGTCCATGCCGTCCTCCAGGAAGCCCTGGCGCTCGGCGGCTTTTTCGGCGTAACCGGTCATGAATAGCACCCGCAACCCCGGACGGTGCTGGCGCGCGATTTCCGCCAGTTGCCGACCATTCATGCCCGGCAGGCCGACGTCGGTCACCAGCAGGTCCACGCGCAGGTCCGATTCCAGCAGTGGCAACGCGGTGCGTGAATCCGCCGCCTGATGCGCGGTATAGCCCAATTCATCCAGCACATTCACCACCAGCATGCGCACCGCCGGGTCGTCCTCGACCACCACCACGGCTTCACCGGCCAGGGCCACCGGCGCTTCGCCGAGGCTGGCGGGCAGGTTGCTTTCCAGCGCAGTGCCGTGCAGGCGCGGCAGGTACAGGCGCACACAGGTGCCCTGGCCGGGTTCGCTCTGGATCGTGACGTGGCCGCCGGACTGCTGGGCAAACCCGTAGATCATCGACAACCCCAGGCCGGTGCCCTGGCCGATGGGTTTGGTGGTGAAGAACGGGTCGAACGCCTTGGCGAGGATTTTCGGCGCCATGCCAGTGCCGTTGTCGCACACGCCGAGCATCACGTAGTCGCCGGCCTTGACCGGTTCGAGGGTGGTGATGTCGGTGCCGTCCAGGTAGCTGTTGGCGGTTTCGATCAGCAATTCGCCGCCATCGGGCATGGCGTCGCGGGCGTTGATCACCAGGTTGAGCAGGGCGTTTTCCAGTTGGCTGGCGTCGGTGTTGACCGGCCAGATGTCGTGGCCCAGTTGCACCTTGAGCGCGATATGCGCGCCCTTGGTGCGCTGGAACAAGTCCTCCAGGGACGCCACCAATTGGTTGGGGTCGGTGGGGCGGCGGTCCAGTGACTGGCGTCGCGAAAACGCCAACAAGCGGTGGGTGAGGGCGGCAGCGCGATGGGCCGACGACACGGCGGCATCGGTAAAGCGCCCGATCTCCTCGCTGCGCCCGGCGGCGATGTAGCGCTGCATCAGGTCCAGGCTGCCGATGATCCCGGTGAGCATGTTGTTGAAGTCATGGGCAATGCCGCCAGTCAGTTGGCCCACCGCTTCCATTTTCTGCGCGTGGCGCAGCGCATCTTCGGCGCGCTCACGTTCGAACATCTCGTTTTGCAGGCGCTGGTTGGCCTCGGCCAGGGCCTGGGTGCGCTGGGCCACGCGCTCTTCGAGGTTGTCGTTGAGGTGGCGCAGGGCTTCTTCGGTGAGTTTGCGTTCGGTTTCGTCGATCACAAAGATGTAGAAACCGTTCACCGAGCCGTCATTGCTGAAACGCGGCAAGTACTTCATCAGTGCATGACGCGGGCGCCCGTCGCGGTGGGGCGTGATGGTCATGAAGCTGCAGGCCTTGCCCTTGAGCGCGGCGGCGATCTTGTCTTCGCGTCCTGCGTACACCTCGTCGCCGAGCACTTCGCGGATGGTCTTGCCGTACAGCTCCTGGGGCGTCATGCCGTACCACTCAAGGTAGGCGCTGTTGTTCAGGCGAAAGCGCTGCTCGTGGTCGACGTAGCCGATCAGCACCGGCATCGCGTTGATGATCAGCTGCAACTCGGTCTGGCTTTGGCGCAGGGCCTGCTCGGTGTGCTTGCGCTCGGTCAGGTCCAGTGCGGCGCCGAGGAAACGCGCCGGGCGGCCATTGTGATCCTTGTAACACCGACCTCGGGCAAATACCCAGCGCACCTGGCCGTCGGCTTGTTGCAGGCGGTATTCCTCTGCGTATTCGGTGCCGTGGGTGATGCAGTGCTTGATGCTGCGCGCCACCGTGCCACGGTCTTCCGGATGCACGCCATGCAGGTATTCGCTGATGGGCAGCAGGCCAGCGTCGCTGGGGTCGACACCGTGCAGGTAGGCGAAGTGGGCGTCGGCAATAAAGTGGTCCTCGCCGATGTCCCAATCCCAGGTGCCTACGGCGTCGGTCGCCGCCAGTGCAAGCTGCAGGCGTTGCTCGGTGTTGTGCTGGGCTTTGCGGCGCTCATTGGTTTCGATGGCAGTGACGAGGATGCCGGCCACATTGGCGCTTTCATCGCGGATCGGGCTGTAGGTCAGGTCCAGCCAGATTTCCGTGTCGCGATTGTTGCGTTGCAGGACGAAGCGCTGCTCGCTGAAAGTGCGCACCTGGCCACTGAGCACGGCGTCGTAGACCGGGCCGGTAAAGCCTTCCAGCTCTGGCCACGTCTGGTGCGCCGGTTGGCCCATGGCCTCGGGGTGTTTATTGCCGGCCAGCGCCGCGAAGCCGTCGTTGTAGAGTTGGGTGAGCTGGCTGCCCCACAGCAGGAGCATCGGCATCGGCGAATGGACGACGATATCGACCGCTGTGCGCAGGCTTTGCGGCCAGTCATTGGCCTCACCGAGCGGGCTTCGTGCCCAGTCCAGCCGCGCAATCAATGCAGCGGCTTCGCTACCGGTGGATGTTCCTTTCATATAAAGCCCTGAGCGTAACGCTTTGAAAAATGACAACACCCATTATCCCGTGAGTCGGGAATGGGTGACTACTCCCGAAAAATAGCACGCATTCGGGGTTTGTCTTCAAATGAGTGCCTCAGGGCTGAAACCTTTCATCTTTACGCCAGTTCCGGGCGGTCGTGAAACTCCTCCAGTGCCTGCGGGTTGGCCAGGGCGTCGGTGTTCTTTACCGGCTCGCCATGCACCACGTTGCGCACCGCCAATTCAACGATCTTGCCGCTGATGGTGCGAGGGATATCGGTAACAGCCAGGATTTTGGCTGGCACATGGCGCGGGGTAGTGTTGGCGCGGATCACCTGGCGGATCTGCTGCTGCAGGGCCTCATCCAACTCGACGCCCTCATCGAGGCGCACAAACAGCACCACGCGCACGTCGTCCTGCCAGCGTTGGCCGATGGCGAGGCTCTCCAGCACCTGCGGGATTTTTTCCACTTGGCGATAAATTTCCGCTGTGCCGATGCGTACGCCGCCGGGGTTGAGCACGGCGTCGGAGCGGCCATGGATCAGCAGGCTGCCATTCGGGCGTTGCTCGGCGTAGTCGCCTTGGGCCCACACGCCGGGGAACAGGCTGAAATACGACGCGCGCAGCTTCTTCTGGTCCGGGTCGTTCCACAAACCGATGGGCATGGCCGGGAAGTGCCGGGTGCACACCAACTCGCCTTTTTCGCCGATCAACGGCTGGCCCTGGTCGTCCCACACCTCGATGGCCATCGCCAGGCTCTTGCACTGCATTTCGCCACGGCGCACCGGCAGCACCGGGTTGCCGATCACAAAGCAGGACACGATATCAGTGCCGCCGGACATCGACGACAGGCACAACTCGCCCTTGATCTCGCGGTAAACGTAGTCGTAGCTCTGGGGCGACAGCGGCGAACCGGTCGAGATCAACCCCTTGAGGCTGCCCAGGTCATGGCTCAGGCGCGGTTGCAGGCCGGCCTTTTCGAGGGTGGCGAGGAACTTGGGGCTGGTACCGAATACGCTGATTTTTTCGGCATCAATCAGGTCGATCAAGCGTTCGGGCCCCGGATGAAAGGGCGAGCCGTCGTACAGCACCGCCGTCGCGCCGATGGCCAGCACTGACACCAGCCAGTTCCACATCATCCAGCCGCAGGTGGTGTAGTAGAACAGGCAGTCCTCGCGGGACAGGTCGGCATGCAGGCCGTGTTCCTTGAGGTGCGTGAGCAACACGCCGCCGGTGCTGTGGATGATGCATTTGGGCACGCCGGTGGTGCCGCTGGAATAGAGGATGTACAGCGGATGGTCGAACGGCACCGCGACAAATTCGGGCTCGCCGCCGGGTTGGTAGAAGTCATTCCACAGCGCAACGTTTGCCGGGGTACGGTAGTCCTCGACCTGCGCCTCGGGCCGCGCATACGGCACCACAATCAACTGCTCCAGGGACGGCAGCCGTTCGAGGATTTCATTGAGCTTGGCGCTCTGGTCGATGGTCTTGCCGGCGTACTGGTAACCGGCGCAGGTGATCAGCACCTTGGGCTCGATCTGCCCAAAGCGATCGATCACGCCTTGGGTGCCGAAGTCCGGTGAGGAGCACGACCAGATCGCGCCCAGGCTGGTGGTGGCGAGCATGCCCACCAGGGTTTGCCAGGTGTTGGGCATGCACGCGGCAACGCGGTCACCCTGGCGGATACCGGCGGCGTGCAGGCTTTTTTGCAGGCCGGCGACGTGTGCGGCCAGTTCGGCATAGGTGAGTTGTTCGCGCTGGCCGTCTTCGCTGATGGCGACGACCGCTGGATGAGCGTCGCGACGGCGCAGCAAGTGCTCGGCAAAGTTCAGCGTCGCGCCGGGGAACCACTGGGCGCTGGGCATCTCGGTGTTTTCGATCAGCGTGGTGCTGGGCGGGCTGCGAAACTGCACGTCGAAGAAGGCGACGATGGCCTGCCAGAAGTCCGGGCGCTGGTCGATGCTCCATTGGTGCAGCGCGGGGTAGTCGGCCAGTTGCAAGGCGTGGCGGTCGTTAATGAAACGGCGGAACCCGTCCATCCGCGTATGGCGGATGCGTTCGGGGGAGGGTTGCCAGAGGATCTCGGACATCAGCAAGGTCTCTTGTTCTTATAAATGTGTCTGGGGTTATTGGGCCAGCCAGCCGCCATCGATGTTCCAGGCGGCACCACGCACCTGCGCGCCCGCTTCGCTGCACAGGAACAGTACCAACTCACCCAACTGCGGCGGCGTCACGAATTCCAGCGAGGGTTGCTTCTCGGCGAGCAGATCATGCTGCGCCTGTTGCGGGTCCACGCCTTTGGCCACGCGATCATCAATCTGCTTTTGCACCAACGGCGTCAGCACCCAACCTGGGCAAATCGCATTGCAGGTCACGTTGCTGGTGGCCGTCTCCAGGCCCACCACTTTGGTCAAACCGATCACGCCGTGCTTGGCTGCCACATAGGCCGCCTTGCCCACCGACCCGACCTGGCCATGCACCGAGGCGATATTGACGATGCGTCCCCAGCCCTTGGCCTTCATGCCCGGCAGGCTGAGGCGCGTGCTGTGGAACACCGAGGACAGGTTGATGGCAATGATCGAGTCCCAGCGGTCAGCCGGGAAGTCTTCCACGGCTGCCACGTGCTGGATGCCGGCGTTGTTGACCAGGATGTCCACGCCGCCGAATTCACGTTCGGCGTAGGCGATCATGTCGGTGATTTGCGCCGGGTCGCTCACGTCCGCCGGGTGATGGCCGACCTTGCCGCCAAATGCCTGGACCTGGGCGACCACCGCACTGGCGTCGCCGAAGCCGTTGAGAATCAGGTTGGCGCCCGCCTTGGCCAGGCTCAATGCGATCCCCAGGCCGATGCCGCTGGTAGAGCCGGTGACCAGGGCGGTCTTGCCATTCAAAGTCGTCATGAAAACCTCACACAATGCCGGTGGCGTAGAAAGTACCGATCACCACGAACACCGCGAGGGTCTTGATGATCGTAATGCCGAAAATGTCCTTGTAGGCTTCGCGGTGGGTCAGCCCGGTGACCGCCAGCAGCGTGATCACCGCGCCGTTGTGGGGCAGGGTGTCCATCCCGCCGCTGGCCATGGCCGCGACCCGGTGCAGCACTTCAAGGGGGATATTGGCCGCATGGGCCGCCGAAATGAAGCTTTCGGACATGGCCGCCAGGGCGATGCTCATGCCGCCCGACGCGGAACCGGTGATACCGGCCAGCAGGGTCACGGTAATCGCTTCGTTGACCAGCGGGTTGGGGATGCCCTTGAGCCAGTCCGCCAGTACCAGGAAGCCTGGCAGCGAGGCAATCACCGCACCAAAACCATATTCCGACGCGGTGTTCATCGCCGCCAGCAATGCGCCGCTGACCGCACTTTTACTGCCCTCGGCCAGCTTGCTTTTGATTGCCGCCCAGCCAAACACCAGCACCATGATGATCCCGACCAGCAACGCCGCCTGCACCGCCCAGATCGCGGTGAGCTTGGCGATTTCAGTGGTCACCGGTGCGCTCATCCCTGGCAGGCTGAGGCTGTGGGTCTTGCCGTACCACTGTGGGATCCAGTGGGTGAACAGCAGGTTCATCACGCCCACCAGGATCAGCGGCGACAGCGCGATCCACGGGTTGGGCAGGGTCAGGTTCTCGGCGGTTTCCGGCTCGTTGCGCAACTCGGTGCCGTAGCCTTCACCGGCGCGCTGGGCTTTGTTGCGTTGGCGCGCCAGGTACAGCATGCCGGCGCAGAAGACGAAGATGGTGCCAATCAAACCCAGCCACGGCGCGGCCCAGGCGGTGGTGTTGAAGAAGGTGCTGGGGATGATGTTCTGGATCTGCGGCGTGCCCGGCAGGGCGTCCATGGTGAACGAAAACGCGCCGAGGGCGATGGTCGCCGGGATCAGGCGCTTGGGGATATTGCTCTGGCGGAACATCTCCGCCGCGAACGGGTACACCGCAAATACCACCACAAACAGCGACACGCCGCCGTAGGTGAGCAGGGCGCAGACCAGCACGATCACCAGCATCGCCTGGCGCGTGCCGAGCAGACGGATCGCAGCCGCCACGATAGAGCGCGAGAAGCCCGACAGCTCAATCAGCTTGCCGAACACAGCACCCAACAGGAACACCGGGAAATACAGTTTGATAAAGCCGACCATTTTCTCCATGAACACCCCGGTAAACGCAGGGGCGACGGCGGATGGGTCGGTGAGCAAGACAGCGCCGAGGGCGGCTATGGGGGCAAACAGGATAACGCTATAGCCACGGTAGGCAGCCAGCATCAGCAACGCGAGCGCTGCCAGGGCAATGATCACACTCATGGTGTGTCTCCATCGGATTGTTATTGTTGTGGGGTGGTGCTTTGGAAAGGGCTATAGCGAGATGCGTGCCAAATATTCAACTCATTGAAAATAAACAATATTTAGTGAGTTTGCATGGCGGCTTGCTGGTTTTGTCTCAGTATAGAGACATGCAGGAGGCAAATGTGGGAGGGGGCTTGCCCCCGATAGCAGTGTGTCAGCCACTGCATCTGCCAACTGATCCAATGCCATCGGGGGCAAGCCCCCTCCCACAGGAGAGTGTCTTGATAGGGAGAATGTTGTCTCTTTTTTGAGATCAGGCGATGCCCAGGGCGACCATTTTCTTGTACAGCGTCGACCTGCCCAGCCCCAAGCGCCTTGCCGCCTCGACCACATTCCCGTCACAGGCCTTGAGCGCTGCCCCTATTACCTGTCGATCGAACCGCTCCCGCGCCGCCGCGAACGTCTCACCCTCAACCGCCGCAACAGCGCCGCGCTCCACAGGGCTGAACGTGCCAATCGCCGCTCGAATCTCCTCGGCATTCAGCACCAGGTCATCACTCAACAAGGCCGCCCGTTCCAGCACATTGCGCAGCTCACGGATATTCCCCGGCCACGCGTGCTGTGCCAGCAGCGCCAAGGCGTCGCGGTCCAGTTCATGCTGGCTGCGCAGCTCTTCAAGGATCGCCTCGCTCAACGCCGGAATATCCTCCAGTCGATCACGCAGGGGCGGTACCTGGATCGGCAGCACATTCAGCCGGTAATACAAATCGGCGCGAAACTCGCCGCGCTTTATGGCCGCTTCCAGGTCCATGGACGTGGCGGCAATCACCCGCACATCGCTGTGCAGCATCTCATTGGAGCCGACCGGTTCGAATTCCTTTTCCTGCAACACCCTCAGCAATTTGCTTTGCAGCGGCAGCGGCATATCGCCGATTTCATCGAGGAACAGCGTGCCGCCCTGGGCAATCTGGAATTTGCCGGGACGGCCCTTGCGATCGGCACCGGTAAAGGCACCCGGCGCGGTGCCGAAGAATTCGGCTTCCAGCAAGTCATGGGGAATCGCCGCACTGTTGATGCTCACAAACGCCTTGTGCGCCCGTGGCGAGGCACCGTGGATGGCCTGGGCCAGCAACTCCTTGCCGGTGCCGGTTTCGCCGAGCAGCAACACCGGCGACTCGGCGCTCGCACTGCGCCGGGCACGCCGCTTGACTTCAAGGCTGGCGGCACTGGTGCCGATAAAGTGCGCGAAGTTGTACTTGCTCTGGCGTGAGCGCAGCAGCGAGCGGGTTGAGGCCAACTCCTGCTGCATGCTCAGGTAGCGTTCGATCAGCGGCGAGAGGTTGCGCAGCTCATCAAACAGCGCAAAGCCAATCGCGCCGATCACCGCGCCCGCGTCGTTGTGGATCGGCAGGCGCATCACCACCAGCGGGCCTTTGGGCGTGTCCTGGATGTCCAGCAGGATCGGCTGGTCGTTGCGCACCACCTGACGCAACAGACTGTTGGAAATCACCTGCTCGCAAGGCTGGCCGATGGCTTCGTCAGCGCTTTTGAGGCCGAAGCGCTTGGCGTAGCGCTCGTTCATCCACACGATGTTGGCGTCGCGGTCGACAATCACCGTGCCTTCGCTGGACTGCTCGATGATCTCGAACAGCGACTGGATCGCCAGGCCGCGAACCTGTTGGTAGTCCTTGAGGCTGGTGCTCATGTCGACAGTCCGCACGCCGCCGCCAGCAACTCCCTGGTGTACGGATGTTGCGGCGATTCGAACACATCATGGCTGGCGCCGTGCTCCACCACCTTGCCGTCCTTGATCACGATCATGTCGTGGGCCATGGCGCGCACCACGGCCAGGTCGTGGCTGATAAACAGGTAGGTCAGGCCGTATTTGTCCTGCAGTTCGCGCAGCAGCGCCACCACTTGCTTCTGCACCGTGCGGTCCAGCGCCGAGGTGGGTTCGTCCAGCAGCATCAGGGCCGGCTTGAGCACCAGGGCGCGGGCGATGGCGATGCGTTGGCGCTGGCCACCGGAAAACTCATGGGGGTAACGATGGCGGCTGGCGGGGTCGAGGCCCACGTCCTTGAGCACCTGGATCACCTGCGCGTCGCGGTCGGCGAGGCTGCACGGTGCATGGACTTCCAGGCCCTCGCTGATGATCTGCTGCACCGACATGCGCGGGCTGAGGCTGCCGTAAGGGTCCTGGAACACCACCTGCATCTGTTTGCGCCATGGACGCATTTGCTGGTGGCTCAGCGGGTCGAGGGCTTCACCCTGGAAGCGGATGCTGCCGCTGGAATCCAGCAGGCGCAGGATCGCCTGGCCCAGGGTGGATTTGCCCGAGCCGGACTCGCCGACGATCCCCAGGGTCTTACCGCGCTGTACGCTGAGGCTGATGCCGTCCACGGCGCGCAGGTAGGTTTTGCGCCGAAACAGCCCACCGCTCAGGGGGAACTGTACGCTCAGGTCGTCGACTTCCAGCACCGTCTCGCGTGGATCGCTGCACAGCACATCGCCGGACGGCTCGGCGTCCAGCAGTAGGCGGCTGTAGGGATGTTGCGGCGCGGTGAACAAGGTCTCGCAGTCAGCCTGCTCGACAATCTCCCCGGCGCGCATCACACAGACCCGCTGGGCAATGCTGCGCACCAGGTTGAGGTCGTGGCTGATCAGCAGCAGCGACATGCCCAGGCGCTGTTGCAAGGACTTGAGCAGCAGCAGGATCTTGCGTTGTACGGTCACGTCCAGGGCGGTGGTGGGTTCGTCGGCAATCAGCAACTCCGGCTCGCAGGCCAGGGCCATGGCGATCATCACCCGTTGACGCTGGCCGCCGGACAGTTGGTGCGGATACGCCTTGAGGCGCTCCTCGGGTTTCTGGATGCCCACCAGTTCGAGCAGTTCGAGGATGCGCGCCTGCGCCGCCTTGCCGCCCAGGCCCTTGTGCAGCAGCAGGGTTTCGCCGATCTGCTTTTCGATGCTGTGCAGCGGGTTGAGGGAGGTCATCGGCTCCTGGAAGATCATCGCGATGCGGTTGCCGCGCAGCTTCTGCAAGGTTGCCGCCGACGCGCCGATCAGTTCCTGGCCGCGATACTGAATGGAGCCTGTGGTCTCAGTGCCGGCCTCCGGGAGCAGTTGCAGGATCGAATGGGCCGTGACCGACTTGCCCGAGCCCGACTCACCCACCAGCGCCAGGCATTCGCCGGGGCGCACGTCCAGGCAGAGCTTGCTGACGACCGTCTGGCCGCTGAAGGCGACGCTGAGGTCGCGGATTTCGATCAGGTTCATTAGGGACTTACTCATGACCGTGGGTCGAAGGCGTCACGCAACGCCTCGCCGATAAAGACCAGCAGCGACAGGATCAGCGCCAAGGTGAAAAACGCCGTCAGGCCCAGCCACGGCGCTTGCAGGTTCTGCTTGCCCTGGGCGATCAGTTCGCCCAGCGACGCGCTGCCCGCCGGCATGCCGAAGCCGAGGAAGTCCAGGGCGCTCAAGGTGGAAATCGCCCCGGTCAAAATAAACGGCAGGTAGCTCAAAGTGGCGGTCATCGCATTGGGCAGGATATGCCGGCTGATGATCTTGCCATCGCCCAGGCCCAGCGCCCGTGCGGCTTTGACGTACTCCAGGTTGCGCCCGCGCAGGAACTCGGCGCGCACCACATCCACCAGGGCCAGCCAGGAAAACAGCGCCATGATCCCCAGCAGCCACCAGAAATTCGGTTCGACAAAGCCCGACAGGATGATCAGCAGGTACAGCACCGGCAAACCGGACCACACCTCAAGCACGCGCTGGCCGATCAAATCCACCCAGCCGCCGTAGTAACCCTGCAAGGCCCCGGCGGCAATGCCGATGGCCGCGCTGATGGCCGTGAGCGCCAAGGCAAACAGGATCGACACCCGCGCACCGAAGATCACCCGCGCCAGCACATCGCGGGACTGGTCGTCGGTGCCCAGCCAGTTCACCGCCGACGGCGGGCTGGGGGCAGGGCGGGTCAATTCGTAGTTGGGCGTGTCATCGCTGAACGGAATCGGCGGGAACAGCATCCAGCCGCCGTCCTGCTTGATCAGCTTTTGCACGTAGTCACTGCGGTAGTCGGCCTGGAACGGCAACTGGCCGCCGAACTGCTGTTCGGTGTAACGCTTGAACACCGGGAAATACAGCTCGTTCTTGTAGCTGAGCGCCAGGGGCTTGTCGTTGGCGATCAGCTCACCGCCGAGGGTCAGGATAAACAGGCCGATAAACAGCCACAGCGACCACCAGCCACGGCGGTTTTTCTTGAAACGCTCGAAGCGTCGGCGCGCCACGGGGGACAGATTAAGCATCAGGCGTTCCTCGCGGCGAAGTCGATACGCGGGTCCACCAAGGTGTAGCAGAGGTCACCGATGAGTTTTATCAGCAGGCCGAACAGGGTGAAGATAAACAGCGAGCCGAACACCACCGGGTAATCCCGTGAAACGGCCGCTTCATAGCTCATGCGACCGAGACCATCCAGGGAGAAAATCACCTCGATCAGCAACGAGCCGGCGAAAAACACGCTGATAAACGCCTGGGGAATCCCCGAGATCACCAGCAACATGGCATTGCGGAACACGTGGCCGTACAGCACGCGTCGTTCGCTCAAGCCTTTGGCCCGTGCAGTCACCACGTATTGGCGGGTGATTTCATTAAGGAACGAATTTTTGGTGAGAATGGTCAGGGTCGCAAAGCCGCCGATCACCAAAGACGTCACCGGCAACACCAGGTGCCAGAAGTAGTCGGCAATCTTGCCCACAGTGCTCAGTTGTTCGAAGTTTTCCGAGACCAGTCCGCGCACCGGGAACCAGTTCAGTGAGGTGCCGCCGGCGAACACCACGATGAGGAACATCGCAAACAGAAACGCCGGCATCGCATAGCCGATCACGATGGCGGTGCTGCTCCACACATCAAAGCTGCTGCCATGGCGCACCGCCTTGCGAATCCCGAGGGGGATCGACACCAGGTAGGTGATCAGCGTTGCCCACAGACCCAGCGAGATCGTCACCGGCATCTTTTCCAGAATCAGGTCAATCACCGTCGAGCCGCGAAAGAAGCTATTGCCGAAGTCCAGCTGGGCATAGCTCTTGAGCATCAGCCACAGGCGCTCCGGTGCGGACTTGTCGAAGCCGTACTGTTTTTTGATGTCCTCGATCAGCTTCGGGTCCAGGCCCCGGCTGGACCGCGAGCCGCTGCTGATGCCTTCGCCGGCTGAACCGCCGACGCCACCGCCGCCAATCCCCTGCAAATGGGCGATGGCCTGCTCAACCGGGCCGCCGGGCGCGGCCTGCACAATCACGAAATTCACCAGCAGGATGATCACCAGCGTCGGGATAATCAGCAGCAGGCGCCGCACGATATAGGCAAACATCAGCGCGCTCCTCCGCGTTTTTTCAGTTCGGCGTTCATCTGTTCAGTGGTCAGTGGCGTGGGGCTGATTTCCCACCAGGTTTCCAGGGCTTCGTCGTTCTTGGCCTCGATGGCCGGGCGACCGAAACGGTTCCACCACGCTGCGGAGGTGCCGGGCGGGTAGTAATTGGGAATCCACAGGTAATTCCATTGCAGCACTCGGTCCAGGGCATGGGCGTAGGTGAGCATCTGCGCCTGGGTGTTGGCCTTGACCAGGCCCTTGATCAAGGCGTCGACTGCAGGGTCCTTGAGCACCATGTAGTTGTTCGCGCCCGAATCGAAAGCGGCGCTGGAACCAAAGTAGTTGTACAGCTCCATGCCCGGGGAGGTAGTGACGGGGAACCCGGTGACGATCATGTCGTAATCGCGCGACATCAGCCGGTTCACGTATTGCGATGAGTCGATGCGACGGATATTCAGGGTAATACCAATCTGCGCCAGGTTGCGCTTATACGGCAGCAACAGACGCTCCAGACCGGCTTGGGCATTGAGGAAGGTGAACTCCAGCGGTTCGCCTTCGGCGTTTACCAGCTTGTCGCCGGCGGGTTTCCAGCCGGCTTCCTCAAGCAGGGCCAGGGCTTGCAGCTGCTTGTCGCGGATCATGCCGCTGCCATCGGTGACCGGAGCCTTGAACACCTGGGTAAACACCTCATCAGGGATCTGCCCGCGCAGGGGTTCGAGAATCGCCAGTTCTTCCTGGGTCGGCAGTTGGGTCGCCGCCAACGGGCTGTTGGAGAAGAAGCTCTGCTGACGGATGTACAGGTTGCGCATCATCTGCCGGTTGGCCCATTCGAAATCCCATAGCATTGCCAGGGCCTTGCGCACACGGCGGTCCTTGAAGATCGGCTTCTGCACGTTGAAGACATAGCCTTGGGCCGGTTGCGGCATGTCCTTGGCCAGGTGGGCGCGTTGCAGACGGCCGTCATCCAGCGCGGGACCGTTGTAGCCGATGGAGTAGCCGGTCGCGGAAAATTCGCGATTGAAGTCATACGCGCCGCCACGTAGCACTTGGCGGGCCACTTCGGTGTCGCCGAAGTATTCCAGGCTCAAGTGATCGAAGTTGTACAGGCCACGGCTGACGGGCAAATCCTTGCCCCACCAATTCGGGTCGCGGGTAAAGGTGATGGTATTGCCGGAGTCGATTTTGCTGACCTTGTACGGGCCGCTGCCCAGCGGGGCTTCGTAGCCACCGCCGTTGGCGAAGTCGCGAGTCTTCCACCAATGCTCGGGGAACACCGGCAGGGTGGCGATATCCAGGGGCAAGGTGCGGTTTTCATTGCTGGAAAAGTCGAAGCGTACCTGACGCTCACCTTCCACTTCGACGTGCTTGACGTCGGCGAACAGCGTGCGAAAGCGCAGGCTGCCCTGGGTCATCAATAAATCGAAGCTATAGCGTACGTCTTCGGCGGTGATGGGTTTGCCATCGGCAAAGCGCGCCTTGGGATTGAGGTAGAAGCGCAGGGACAGGCCGTCTTCGGCGCGCTCCATCTTTTCGGCGACCAGTCCGTAGACCGTATAGGGCTCGTCCAGGGAACGCAGGGCGAGGGGCGCGTAGAGCCAGCCGTCAACCTGTGACACGCCGATGCCTTTGTCGATATACGGCAACACGTGGTCGAAGCGCCCGATTTCAATGGCCGAGCGCCGCAGGCTGCCACCCTTGGGCGCGTTGGGGTTGGCGTAGTCGAAATGGGTAAAGCCGGCAGGGTACTTGGCCGGTTCGCCGTACACCGTCAGCGACGGTTGCGGCGCCGCGATCACGGCGGTGCTGGCCAGCAGCAGGGCGAGGGTGGAACGAAATAGAGTCGAAAAGGCCAATCGCATTATCAGTCTTGAGCGCCGGAAGAACAGGAATAGGGATTTGTACGCTAACGGCATCAGCGTCGCCAGTCATCACATGCACAACGGCCCACCAAAAGGCGGGCCGTTGTTTATTGCATCAGCGCGGACTGGATCAGTCCTGGCGGCTGGTGACTTCCAGCAGGTGGTAGCCGAACTGGGTTTTCACCGGGCCTTGCACGGTGTTGACCGGGGCGCTGAATACCACGGTGTCGAATTCTTTAACCATTTGGCCTGGACCGAACGAACCCAGGTCGCCGCCTTGACGGCTGGACGGGCAGCTGGAGTTGGCTTTGGCGATTTCTGCGAAATCGGCGCCGCCTTCAATTTGGGCCTTGAGTTCGTTGCACTTGTCTTCAGTGGAAACGAGGATGTGACGGGCGGTGGCTTTGGCCATGGGGAGTAACTCCTTGAGTAAAAAGGGTGAGCCTACCGGATTCAGGCGGTTATTTCCTGGCAAAGTTCCCGGTATTTGATCGGTTGGGTTCAGGGCAGCACGATATAGTCGTTGCGCTGCAGGATTGCCCGGTGCGGCGCCTGGACGAGGTGCAGGTAGCGCCCATCCACCAGGTCGATGGGCAGGCAGTCGTCGATATCCAGCACACCATCGGTATGGGCCTGGGACCAATGCCCGCGCATCTGCTGCTTGCCCATGCCCATGGCTTGCTGTTTGTTGCGCGCGACCACCAGCAGGTAGTGATGGGCTTCGCCAAAGGTGTTCGCTTCATAACCGCCCAGGTTGATGAAGTACAGGTGATGCGCGTCCGCCTGGGGTGCCAGATGGCTGAGTTCGACCTTCCAGCCGTCGACGCCATCCACGGCCATCCACGAGTCGATATGCACGCCCTTGGGGCTGCCAAACCAACCGTCACGCAATTGCGGATAAGTGGCCTCCAGCGTATCCGCAGCGGCGAACACCACATCGTGCACTTCAATTTTCGCCCTGGGGTGCTTGCCCCCGAGCATCACGACAAACAGCATTGCGGGTCTTTCCTCGCGACTTGGCAAAGGCCAACCATACTGCGATTGAACGCTTTTGTCCGACCAATGCCACACTGTTAATCCGCGAACTCATCAGGAGGTTGTCATGCGTACCATTGATCTGGCGGGTGTTCCCGTCCCTGTCATCGGCCAGGGCACCTGGCGCATGGGCGAAAACCCGCACCAGCACCGCGCCGAAGTCGCGGCGTTGCAACTGGGAATCGACGAGGGCATGACCCTGATCGACACCGCTGAAATGTATGGCGATGGCCGCGCCGAGACGGTGGTCGGCGAAGCCATTCGTGGCAAACGTGACCAGGTGTTCATCGTGAGCAAGGTGTACCCGCACAATGCCAGCCACAAGGGCGTCCCGCGTGCCTGCGAAGCCAGCCTCCAGCGGCTGGGTACTGACTACATCGATCTTTACCTGCTGCACTGGCGTGGCCAATACCCGCTTGAAGAAACCGTTGAAGCGTTTGAGCGTCTGCGCGAAGCCGGCAAGATCGGTCGTTGGGGCGTCTCCAATTTCGACGTGGCAGACCTGCAGGAGCTTGCGTCCCCTGCCTGCGCAACCAACCAGGTGCTCTACAACATCGAAGAGCGCGGCATCGAATTCGATCTCCTACCCTGGTGGCAGCAACATTACCTGCCGTTGATGGCGTACTGCCCGATAGCGCAGGGCGGTGAGTTGTTGTCCAGTGCGACCCTCAAGCAGATCGCCCATCGCCATGAGGTCACACCGGCCCAGGTCGCCCTGGCCTGGGTGTTGCGCCAAGAGGGTGTGATCGCTATTCCCAAGGCTGTTTCGCCGGAGCACGTGCGACTGAACGCAGCCGCCGCCAACCTGCTGCTCGACGAGCATGACCTCGACGCCATCGACCGTGTGTTCGGCGCGCCCAAGCGCAAGCACTCGTTGGCGATGGTTTAGCCTACTCGCAGAAACGGCGCCATCCGTGGCGGCCGTTTCTGCGCGGGCCCGAGTTAACCGGCTACCGGGCTGCGCCAGTCATCCGACCCAGACGTGCCGGACACTTCGTGTGTCCACACGATCTTGCGATAGGTGAAGTACACGTCCTCCAGATGTGTGAAGTGGGCATTGTCCGGGTCTTGGCAGTTGGGCATGCGCGACTGGATGTCTACAAGGGTGGCGCCCTCCAGCTCAATGGTGAAGTAGTGTTCCTGGGTGCCGGCCGAGGACGTGCGAAACCATTCCAGCCGGCACTTGACCTCTTCACCGCTGGTCAATGCGCTGAACAGCAGTGGTGAGGACTTATCGAACACCTTGCTGACCATCAGCGGCTTGTGCACCCGCTGGCCCGTTGGCTGACCCGACTGTGGGTCGCGGGGAATGATTACCTGATGGGAAAACGCCTGCACCAGAATCTGGTCCTCATGGCCTTCCTGAAAAATATTCCCTACCGAGTCCTGGGTAAATGTGCCTGCCGTGATTAAACCTTGTTTTACACCGGTGATAGAGAGATACGCGGGTGTTGGCATGACTGGTTTCCTTGCCTGATTAAAAAGTAATTCCAATCGGCAACTGCGCCGACTGGTCAAATGCCTACAACAAGAACTGTGCCGGAAAATGCGCAAGCTAATAAAAACAAAGGGATGTGATCGCAGTTTGCTGGATGTTGGGAGTTGTGGGCAGATTTTAGTGGTTTTATAAGAATTTAGTTGCGCATAAGTGCGCATTTGTTTGCTCATGTCTCAATGCGCTGGATATTGAGTCTCTTGAGTAGGTTGGGCAGTTTATCCTGTTTTTACTGCGCAAAAACCTGCGCATGCCCTGTTTTAATTGGGTTGTAGGATGTTTCTTAAGTTTGGTTCCGATGCTTGATGATTGGGCTTAGCATGGCTAATGTTTTTGAACTTTGTAGCAGGTTTACAAAGTTTGGATGGCATTCTGATGCGACTGCTTAGTTCGCTTGGTCTGTCGATAATGTATCGATCAGTCGCATACGGTTTCAAATGGACTATTCAGAAAAGCGTTGCGCTTATTACCGTGAACTTGCCCAGTTACCCTGTTCTCCAACAAGTTTTGCGGGCAGCGATATGCGCTTTTCGGCTGAATACGAAGCGCTGGAAGCCGAACTGGGAAAGGGGCAGTCCATACATGGCGCCGGCCAACCGGATTGGCAGAAGATCCAGGAGACCAGCGAGTACCTGTTGCGCGAGCACTCCAAGGATCTGCGGGTGGCCGTCTGGCTGACCTGGGCGTTGCACCAGCGCGAATCCTTTACCGGGCTCCTGGCAGGCCTCGGTTTGCTGCGCCAGCTGTGTGAGCATCACTGGTCGGCGGTGTATCCGAAAAAACTGCGTACCCGTGGCGCTGCGTTCGGCTGGTTGGTTTTGCGCCTAGAAACACTGGCGGCGCAAAGCCTGTCTCTTCAGGGCCAGCAACCTGTATTCCGAGCTTTACTTGAGCAGTTGGCGCGCCTTGATGAGCTGTGGGCTGAGCATCTGACGGATGACGCGCCGTTGCTGCTGCCGATTCGCCGGCAATGGGACCAGCTGTTGGCTCGCGCCGCGCAAGGCCAAACGCCTGCCGTAGGGTTGGGCAGTGTGATTGCCCAAGTCAAACAGGCTGCGACTGAACGGCTTAAAGCCGAACCGACGGTAAACAACGAAAAAGACGCGCATAAATGTCTGCGCGCGTTACAGGAACAGGCCCGTCCATTGTGTACCTGGTGGTTACGCCAGAGCGCCACCGACCTGCGTGCCTTGCGCTTGAACCGGACACTGGCATGGCTGGCTCTCGTCAGCTATCCGGACGCCGACAGTGAGCGGCTCACTGCGCTGCGTGGTCCTGCGCCCGACAAACTCAAGCGTTATCACGAGCGCTTTGCCCAAGGCCATCATGCCGACCTGATCCTTGAACTTGAGGCCAGTTTCTCAAGCGCGATGTTCTGGTTCGACGGCGTGCGCATGCTCTGGCAATGCCTTGAAGCCCAGCAGGCTGGCCTGGCCATGACCGAGCTGGAAGTGAGCTTCGCCCTGTTGCTGCAACGCTTGCCCGATCTGCCGGACTTTCGCTTTTTCGATGGCGCGCCCTTTGCCGACGCCATGACCCGCGACTGGATCGCCCTGCACGTTTCTCCTCACCTGCAATCCCCGGAGGCCTCCGGCGTGGTGGTTGACGGTGAGCCATGGGAGCTCGCCTTGCAGAACGTGGTGCCCCGGTTGCGCAAGGATGGGCTCAAGGCTGCGGTACAGGAACTCAAGCAGGGCTTGCATGCCGCCCGCGGAGACCGCGCCCGATTTCATTGGCGTCTGGCTCAGGCCCGGGTGTGCATACAGGCGGGCAAACATGAGCTGGCGAAGATTCAGCTGGAACACCTGGATCTCGAACTCCAGCGCACGGGCCTGGAGCGCTGGGAGCCGGAGCTGGCCCTTCAGGTGACCCAACTTTTGTACCGCTGTTGCGACCTGATGCCCCAAGACCACGCCGTGCGCGAGCGCAAGGAAGACACCCATCGCAGGCTGTGCCTCTTCGATCTCGAAGCGGTACTTGAATAGGCTTTCGAGCCATCCATAAAAGGAGAAATACCGTGGCCAAAGAAGGTTCGGTAGCACCCAAGGAACGCATCAATATCACCTTCAAACCCGCTATCGGTGGTGCGCAGGAAGAGGTCGAACTTCCATTGAAACTGTTGGTGCTGGGGGACTTCACCCAGCGTGAGGACGTGCGAAAGCTTGAAGATCGCAAGCCTATCGCCATCGACAAGAACACCCTTGACGAGGTGCTGGCCAAGCAGGCGCTGAGCCTGACCCTGAATGTGCCCAATCGCCTCCAGGCCGACCCCGACGTCGAAGAGTTGGCGATTCAGGTACGCATCAATTCGATGAAGGATTTCAACCCCGCGAGCCTGGTGGAACAGATTCCCGAGCTGCACAAGCTCATGGCGCTGCGTGAAGCGTTGATGGCGCTCAAAGGGCCGCTGGGCAACACACCGAGCTTTCGCAAGGCCATCGAGCAGGCGCTGGCCGATGACGGGGCCCGCGCGCGGGTGCTGGCTGAGCTGGGGTTGAGCGACCACACCGTCTGAGCATTTTCAGTAAAAGGACACTGACACCATGACCACACAGCAAAAAACGTTGCCTGTACCCACCGCTGACGAGTCCAGCATTCTCGATCACATCATTGCTCAAACGTTGCTGAGTGCTGACGACGAGGCTTACGCCATTGCCAAACGTGGCGTCTCGGCATTTATCGAAGAGCTGATCAAGCCGCAGAACAGCGCAGAACCGGTCAAGAAGCGCCTGGTCGACCGGATGATTGCTGAAATTGACGAGAAACTCAGCCAGCAAATGGATGAAATTCTTCACCATCCGCAGTTCCAGGCCCTGGAGTCATCCTGGAAGGGCCTTCAGTTGTTGGTCGACCGCACCAACTTCCGGGAAAACATCAAGATCGAACTGCTCAACGTTTCGCGCCAGGACCTGCTGGATGACTTCGAAGACTCGCCTGAGGTGACCCAGTCCGGGCTCTACAAACATATCTACAGCGCTGAGTACGGTCAGTTCGGCGGCCAGCCTGTGGGCGCAATCATTGCCAACTATTTTCTGTCTCCCAGCGCCCCCGATGTGAAGCTGATGCAATACGCCTCCAGCGTGGCATGCATGGCCCATGCGCCTTTTATCGCGTCCGCCGGGCCAGGCTTCTTCGGCTTGGAAAGCTTCACCGGCCTGCCTGACCTGAAGGATCTCAAGGACCACTTCGAAGGCCCGCAGTTTGCCAAATGGCAGAGCTTGCGCCAGAGCGAAGATGCGCGCTATCTCGGGCTGACCGTGCCGCGTTTCCTGCTGCGCACGCCGTACGATCCCCTGGAGTGCCCGGTCAAGACGTTTGCGTATCGGGAAAACGTGGTGAACAGTCACGAGCACTACCTATGGGGCAATACCGCCTACGCCTTTGCCACGCGCCTGACCGACAGCTTCGCGCGGTTCCGCTGGTGCCCGAACATCATCGGCCCGCAAAGCGGTGGTGCAGTGGAAGACTTGCCCTTGCATCACTTTCACAGCATGGGCGAGATCGAAACCAAGATCCCCACCGAAGTACTGGTGTCCGACCGTCGTGAATACGAACTGGCGCAGGAAGGCTTCATTGCCCTGACGATGCGCAAGGGCAGCGACAATGCCGCGTTCTTCTCCGCCAGCTCCGTGCAGATGCCCAAGAGTTTCGGCATCAGCGCCGAGGGCAAGGAAGCCGAACTGAATTACCGCCTGGGCACGCAGCTGCCCTACATGATGGTGGTCAACCGTCTGGCCCATTACCTCAAGGTCCTGCAACGGGAGCAGTTGGGTTCGTGGAAGGAGCGCACCGATCTGGAGCTGGAGCTCAACAAGTGGATTCGCCAATACGTTGCCGACCAGGAAAACCCCAGCGCAGAAGTGCGTGGGCGACGGCCATTACGCGCCGCGCGCATCGTTGTCAGTGACGTCGAGGGCGAGCCGGGTTGGTATCGCGTCAACCTGAGTGTGCGACCGCATTTCAAATACATGGGGGCTGACTTCACGCTGTCCCTGGTTGGCAAGCTCGATAAAGAATGAGCAGGGGCCAAGGGATGACCCGCAACAGAAGCCTTTTCGAGCGACTTGAACAGCCTGCGGCTGACCCGGCAAACGGTGTGACATCCGTTGCGGCTCACTTGGGGAAAATGCTCAGCATCCGTGCCGGCAGCGTACAGACACTGCCGGATTACGGCATGCCGGACCTCAATGATATGCACCGCAGCCTGCATGAGTCGTTGAGCCAGTCGCGCGTGTTGATCGAGCGATTTATCCGGGCCTACGAGCCACGCTTGAAGCAGGTACGCGTGAGGGCACTGCCGCGTGGTCATGATCCTCTGGCCTTGGCATTCGCCATCGACGCCACGTTATGCATAGCCGGTGAGACGCAGCCTGTGGCGTTCACCGCGCACCTGCGTGACGCCGGGCAGGTAGAGGTGTTGCCTGATGTCCTTTAACCAGTATTACCAAAGTGAACTCAGTGCGTTGCGTCAGTTGGGCCGGCGCTTCTCTGAACGTAATCCTGCGCTTGCCCCGTTCCTTGGCGAGGCTGGTCAGGACCCCGATGTGGAGCGCCTGCTGGAAGGCTTTGCCTTTCTCACGGGTCGCCTGCGCCAGAAGCTGGATGACGAGTTACCTGAACTGACTCACTCTTTGATGCACCTGCTGTGGCCCAACTACATGCGGCCGACACCGGCGTTCAGCATCTTGCAGTTTGACCCGTTGAAGCAGGTTGGGCCGGGTGTGATGGTCCCACGGGACACCCCCGTGGAAAGCTCGGCGATTAACGGCGAGCGCTGCCGTTTTCGGACCTGCTACGCCACCCGGGTCCTGCCACTGCAACTGAGTGCACTGGATTACAGCCCCCAAGGCGAGCGGGCACTGTTGAGCCTGCGTCTGGAGATGAGTGCCGAGGGCAATTTCAGTGAGTGGTCGTTCGATCATGTGCGCCTGCATCTGGCGGGAGACCGTTATGTCAGTCAGGGGTTGTACCTGAGTCTGTTGCGCCACGTTGACGGGATCGAGTTGCAGCCATTCGGCTGCGATGGCCTGGTAATCAAGGGGGCGGATGGCCAGGCTTTGTGCCTGCGAGTTGGCGCCGATCAGGTGAAGCCGGTGGGGTTCTGCGAGCTGCATGCGCTGATTCCCTACCCGCAGAACACCTTTCGCGGATACCGTCACCTTCAGGAATATTTCGCTTTCCCGGAAAAATACCTGTTCGTCGATGTGCAAGGGCTGGATGTGCTGCAGCAGTTGCCCCAGGACGTACTCAAGCAAATCCGCGGAGTGAAGCTGTGCTTCGGGTTACATACCCAGAGCCAGGCTACGCAGTGCCCTACGCTGGACAACGTGAAGCTGTACTGCACGCCCATCGTCAACCTGTTCCAGCATGATGCGGTGCCGATTCGCCTTGAGGGCAAGCAGGACGAATACCTGCTGATTCCCGGCGAGTATGCGCGCGCTAACGCCAGCGTGTTTTCCGTAGACAAGGTCACGGGCTGGCGCCCTGGCGGCTTGGGGTATGCGGCTTACGTACCGTTTGAATCCTTCGAGCATGACAGTGATACGGACGCATCGGCAGCGCCCAACAGCTACAGCATTCGCCAACGCGAGTCGACACAGCACGCGGGACTCGATACCTGGCTGGGCCTGGGCAACGGCCATGGGCATGCACAGGAAACACTGTCGATCGAGCTGACCTGTACCAATCACAACCTGCCTCGGCAACTGCTGGCCGGTGAGATCAACCAACCCTGTGAGCAGACACCGGAGGGGTTGTCATTTCGCAATATCAGCGTGCCGACCGCGAGTTATGCGCCGCCCCTGGATCAGGACTTTCTCTGGCGCCTTATCAGCAACATGTCACTCAACTATCTGTCACTGAGCGATATCAAGGCGCTGAAGGTGATCCTCGAAACCTATGACCTGCCGCGTTATCACGATCGACAGGCACGCAAGGTCAGCCAGATCAGGTTAGGTGCGTTGCAGTCCATCAGCCATACCGCCGTCGACCGCTTGCACCGTGGAATGCCCTATCGGGGATTGCGGATCGACCTGACCGTTGATCCACACGGTTTCCTGGGGCCGGGCGAAGTGTTTGTGTTCGCGTCGGTGCTCAACGAGTTCTTCGCGCTTTACGCCAGCCTCAATGCCTTCCATGAACTACGCGTCATCAGCACACAAGGAGATGTGTACCTATGGCCACCCAGGATGGGCCAGCAGCCCCTGCTTTGACCGAACTGTCCCGTGTCATTCGCGAGTATTCGCTGTATCAGGCGATTTTGCAGGTGATCAAACGTCTGCGTGATGCCCATCCGTTGCTGGATGACAACGCGCTGTATGACCGGTTGGAGTTTCAGGCCAACCCAGGTCTTGGTTTCCCCGGTCACGATATTGATCGGCTGGAGTTTTTTGTCGAGCGCGATCAGTTGCACGCGCGTCTTCGCCTGAACGTGCTGGGGTTATGCGGTGCGGGCTCTCCATTGCCCGCGTTCTATGGCGAGCAGGCATTTGCCGAAGGGGTAGGCGGTACGACTACGCGAGATTTCCTGGACCTTTTTCATCACCGCCTGCAACGACTGATGCTGCCGATCTGGCGTAAATACCGCTATCGAGCGCGGTTTCAGACGGGAGCCAGCGACGCCTTTTCCGAGCAGATGTTTGCCCTGGTGGGGTTGGGGAGCAGGCACATCCGTGATGCGACGCAGTTGGACTGCAAACGGTTGCTGCCTTACCTGGGGCTGCTGAGCCTGCGGGCTCATTCGGCGGCCCTGATCGAGACAGTCCTGCGTTACTACTTCAAGCACAGCAGCGTGTACATCGAGCAGTGGGTTGAGCGCACGGTTGGCATTGCTCTAGAGCAGCAAAACCGGCTGGGTGGTGCCAACAGTTTGCTGGGGTTGGACCAGGTATTGGGGTGCCGGGTCGCCGACCGCAGCAGCAAGTTCAGGGTGCATGTAAAGAGCCTGGACTGGCGGCGTTTTCATGGGTTTTTGCCCAATGGTCCGGAGTATCCCCAACTGTGCTCGTTGGTGCGATTGACCGCACGAGACCCACTGGAATATGACCTGCGCCTGGTGTTGGCCAGGGACGAGATCAGGCCACTGCACCTCGGCGAACACAACGTCTGTCGGCTGGGTTGGACCAGTTGGCTGGCACATGAGTGCGCTGACGGTGTGGTCATTGTGGCCAGCAATGCTCAATAGGGACTGATGATTATGATGAATGTAGACCTGCAACAACTTATCCGGACGCTGAGCCCCGGGGTTCGTCGAGACCTGGAACGCTCGGCCGAGCGTTGCGTTACCCGGGGCGGACGGGAGGTGCTGGTAGAAGACTTGCTGCTGGCCCTGCTGGAGCATAGCGGTGGGCTTCTGGAACGGGCATTGGCCGATGCCGGGGTTGAAGTCGGCGAGCTGGAAGCCGCCCTGCAACCCAAATGCGAGACGAGCGCGTCGCGTAATCCGGTGTTTGCCCTGGCGCTTGTGCAATGGCTGCAACAGGCGTTGCTGGTTGCGCATTTGGAACTGCGTCAGACCGAAGTGGACCATGGCGCCCTGTTACTGGCGCTGTTGCGCCACCCACTGCAGCATGCGGGCAGTGGCTATCAGGCGTTGTTGAGCCGTTTGGACGCACAGCGCGTCCGCGATGTTGCGTTGAGCCAGGTACCCGAGATCAGGCCGGTGACCAGCGGCGAGTCATTGCTGGAACGTTTTACCCATGACCTGACGCGCCAGGCAGGCGAAGGGCGTATCGATCCGGTGCTGTGTCGCGATGCTGAGATTCGCCAGTTGATCGACATCCTTATGCGCCGGCGCAAGAACAATCCGATCCTTGTCGGTGAGGCGGGGGTGGGCAAGACCGCCGTGGTCGAAGGCCTCGCCTTGCGCATTGCCAACTCACAGGTGCCTGACCCGCTCAAGGATGTGCGGGTGCTGACCCTGGACATGGGCCTGTTGCAAGCAGGTGCCAGTATCAAAGGTGAATTCGAACGGCGCCTCAAGGGCGTGATCGATGAGGTCAACGCCTCTGCGAAGCCGGTGATTCTGTTTATCGACGAGGCACATACCCTGGTGGGTGCCGGTGCGCAGGCGGGTGCCGGCGATGCGGCCAACCTGCTCAAACCGGCGCTGGCGCGGGGCGAGTTGCGGACCATCGCGGCCACCACGTGGTCGGAATACAAGAAGTATTTCGAGAAGGACCCGGCGTTGGCCCGACGTTTCCAACCAGTGCTGGTTGGCGAGCCCAGTGTGGAGCAGGCGATCTCGATCCTGCGCGGGCTGGTTCCGGCGTATGAGACCAGTCACGGCGTGTACATCCGCGACGATGCTGTCGTCGCAGCCGCGCAGATGAGCGCCCGCTACCTCGCCGGTCGGCAACTGCCCGACAAGGCCGTGGATGTGCTGGATACCGCCTGCGCACGTGCGCGAATCAGCCAGGTAACAGCGCCCGAGGCATTGGAGCGCCTGAGTACCCAACAGGCTGAAGGCTCGCGCCAGCGCGAGGCGCTGAGTCGAGACAGGGACGCCGGGCTCCCCGTGGATGAGCAGGCCATGCACGCATTGAGCCTTCGACTGGCGGCTATCGAGAGCGAGCGTCAGCCGTTGGAACAGCGCTGGCATGAACAGCGAACTCAGGCGGAACCGGTGCGTGTGTGCCCGCGGATGGTGGCGCAGGTCATCAGCGCCTGGACGGGTATTCCGCTTGAACAGCTGTCCCTTGAACACAGCGCAGCGGTCCTCGGTTTTGCCGATGCGCTGCGTTCACGCATTCTCGGCCAGGAACCTGCTGTACAGGCGCTGGATCGCAACCTGCGCGCGGTGGCGGCAGGGCTGAACAAGGCCGATGCTCCGGTCGGCGTGTTTCTGCTGGTGGGCCCGAGTGGTGTGGGCAAGACCGAAACCGCCTTGGCTCTGGGGGATTTGCTGTATGGCGGCGAGCGTTTTGTTACCACGCTAAATATGTCGGAGTTTCAGGAAAAGCACGCCTTGTCACGGCTGATTGGCGCACCACCCGGTTATATCGGGTACGGCGAGGGCGGGGTGTTGACCGAGGCTGTGCGCCAGCGACCTTATTCGGTGGTGCTCCTCGACGAAGTCGAAAAGGCCGACCCGGAGGTGTTGAATCTGTTCTATCAGATCTTCGACAAGGGGCTGGCCAATGATGGTGAAGGACGGGAAATCGATTTTCGCAACACGCTGATCCTGATGACCTCCAACCTGGCCAGCGAGTGCATCGTCGACTTATGCGCAGGCGGCCAACGGCCTGACGCTCAAGTGCTGCAAGACGCAATCCGCCCCGTGCTGCGCGACTATTTCAAGCCAGCACTGCTCGCCCGGATGCGTGTCGTGCCTTATTACCCGGTCGCGGGTGATGTATTGCATGACCTGGCAAGGCTCAAGCTCGACCAGTTGGGGCGAAGATTGCAGTCGCGCAAGCTGGTATTCAGCTACGCAACTGAACTGCTTGCTCATATGGCCGAGCGTTGCTCCCATAGCGACAGCGGGGCACGGTATATCGACCAATGGATCGAGCTCCACCTGTTGCCACAGATGGTCGATCGACTGCTGGAGGCGATGACCATCGGTGAGTCTCTGTCGAGGGTTCATGCACGCCTGGATGGTGACGGGCAGCCGGTATGCGAGTTCAGCCGATGATGAACAGTGCATTCGCCCAATTACCCCAGCCACTGGCCTATGCCGATGCGTTGCTGGCCTGGATCACCCGGATGGGGATCGACAGTGATGAGAGTACGTTGCCGGACCTGTGCGTCGCGGCGGCTGCGCAACTGAGTCAATGTGAACTCAGCCAGTTGTATTGGCGCGATGAGGCGACGGGTCGACTCGACCTGATTGCCCAGCATTTGCCTGGAGCACTATCCCCGTGTAATCAGGCTTGCGGACCTGACTTCCAGCAAGAGCAGTTGTTGGACTATGTCCTCAGCCAGTGCCGTCCACTGAGCCTGGAAGATCTGCCTGGTAGCGTGTACCAAAGCGGGTTTTTGCCGGCAGTGGCAATGCCCTGGCGGTCGTTGTGCTGCGTACCGTTGTTCGGTCGGCGCAAAACCGTTGCCGGCGTGTTGCTGTGCGCCAGCCAGCACCCGGTGTCCTTGCAGGAATATGCCTCTTCGTTGGGCCAGTTGGGCAGCTTCGCCTTGAGCCAGCTTGCCTTGTTGCGGCGTATGCGCCCCGCGCCCGGCGGCGCCCAGGTTTGCATGCCGATACCGCGTACGGTGTATGGGCTGATCGGCAAGAGCGCGGCCATGGATGAAACCTGCCGCTTGATCGGCAAGGTACTGAACACACCCTATACCGTGCTCCTGCGCGGCGAGACGGGCACCGGCAAGGAGGTGGTGGCGCGGGCCATCCATGGGGCAGGGCCGCGCAAAAACAAAGCCTTTGTGGTGCAAAACTGTGCCGCCTTTCCCGAAGGCCTGCTGGAAAGTGAGTTGTTCGGCTACCGCAAAGGCGCCTTCACTGGCGCTGAGCGCAACCACGCCGGGCTATTCGATACGGCGGACGGAGGCACGTTGCTCCTTGATGAAATCGGCGACATGCCGCTGTCGCTGCAGGCCAAGCTGCTGCGGGTTTTGCAGGAAGGAGAAATCCGTCCGTTGGGCGCCAGCGCTGCGCATAAGGTCGATGTGCGCATTATCGCGGCGACCCACCGTGACCTTGCGGCGATGGTGGCCGAAGGCAGTTTTCGCCAGGACCTGTATTACCGGTTGGCGCAATTCCCTATCGAGCTTCCGGCTTTGCGTGAACGGGAGGGCGACGTGTTGCTGTTGGCGCGACATTTCGCGCATATCGCCTGTACCGCGCTGGGCCGTACTGCGGTGGAGTGGTCCAGCGCAGCCCTGGACCAACTGTCGAGTCACGCCTTCCCAGGCAATGTCCGCGAACTTAAATGCCTGGTGGAGCGCGCTGTATTGCTTTGTGACGACAGCGTGATCTTGCCGGTACATCTATCTCTCGCGCCAGTGCCTGAGGCTACGGCGGCGGATGCAACGTTGCGCCAGCGGCTGGAGCGAGTTGAACGGGTGTTCCTGATCGATTGCCTGCGCAAAAACCGTGGCAATCGAACCCGTACCGCTCACGAACTGGGGGTTGCACGTCGCACGCTGCTCTATCGCCTTGCACGCCTGAACATCCCCTGTGGCGCCGCCCAAGGAGAGTGCTGAATGCAGAATATGTGGGTTTTTTGCGCCGTCGCCGGCCTTACTTTTCGTGGAGATACCTGATGCCTGTTCGTCCATGGCAAGCCCTGGCGCTTGCACTGTGTTTACTGGGCGGCTGTAACGCCAATTACGTTTTTGATGATGCCGACTACCGTCCGCTGGGTGATCCCCATGCGCTCCGTCGCGGCCATTGAACTGGGGAACCCTGCCATGCAGTTAGTGTTAGAGGTGTGCAATACCACGGACGGTGAACCGCCTGCCGGCAAGGTTTTTGACGGCGTCGGTGGCGTGATCGGCCGTGGCTCGGGTTGTGACTGGGTCATCCCCGACCCCAGCCGTTTGCTCTCCAGTCAACATGGTTTGGTCAGTTACCGAGGCGGCCAGTACTTTCTCACCGATATCAGTAGCAACGGGATTGGTGTGTCGGGAAGTACCGAGCGTTTGCTGAAGGGCCAGGCTCGCCTGATCAACGAAGGTGATGTCTATCAGGTCGGCTCGATGGATATTCGCGCACGCTTGACGGGGCAGGGCTCGACGCGGGACCGGCGAGCGTTTGCCAGCACTGACCCGATTCCTGACGATGCCTTCCTCGGGCTGGACCCGTTGGTGTTGGAGCACGAACCCTCGGACAGCACGTCGTCCGAAGAACCAGACACCTGGCGATCTGCGGCGCAGGCGCCGGGCGGCACGTTTTCTCACGGCGCGGTAGAGCGCGATCATATGATCGTGCCGAGATGGGCCGAGCCCGGCACACGCGAGGCCTGTACTCAACCCGCTGCGGTGGCTGCGCCAGCAACGGAAGTCTTCTGGGCGCAATTCGGTGAAGCGCTGGGCATGGATCTGGATGCGCTCGACACGGCGGGTCGCGAGGCCATGGCCATCAAGGTGGCGGGGCTGTGCAGGCAATCTATCGAAGGCTTGCAGCAGAGCCTGCGAACCCGCGATGAACTCAACAGTGAATTGAATCTGGACTGGGCCACGTCGCCGCTCAAAGGCCCCAATCCCCTGAAGGATTGCCCCGATATACAGGCCACCTTGGCGTCGCTTTTGAGCAGCGCCGAGGTAGGCCAGCGTTCGGCCGAATTGGCGGTTGCCGAGGTATGCCGGGAGATCCAAATCCATCAACTCGCCTTGGTTGTGGCCTGCCGCGCCGCCATGCGGGGCGCGCTGGCAGCTTTTGCACCCGACCATCTGCGGCTGTGCTTCGAACGCCAAGGTAAGCCGCGCAGGTTCTCTACCGACGGTGCTCATTGGCGGGCTTACCAACTTCATCATCGCCGGCTGATCGATGAGGCCGCCTCAGGCGAACATCTGTTGCGCAACGATTTTTCCAACGCCTACAAAGAGCAGGTGCGCCTTGTCTCCACGTTGCTTACGGCTTGCTCAGGATGATGGTCATGTATCGAATCCCTTTTGTGTCAATGCTTGTCGTTCTGGGGCTGTTGGCCGGTTGCGCCGGCGTCTCACCCATTTCCACCTTGACCAAGCTGGATCTGACGTTGGCAGCCAGCGAATCCGTCAACCCGGATCTGCACGGTCGTCCGTCGCCAGTGGTTGTGCACCTGATTGAGCTACGGCATCCGGTGGCGTTCGAAAATGCTGATTTCTTCAGTCTCTATAGTCGCGCCGAGCAGTCATTACCCAAGGACTGGGTCAATGGCGAAGAGCTGGAGCTGCGCCCTGGTGAACAGCTGGCGCTCAAGCTCAGTGTCGAACCACACAGTCGTTATATCGGCGTTTTGGCTGCCTATCGAAATCTGCCCCACGTGCAGTGGCGGTTTGTGCTTCCCGTGACCCGGCAACGGCTGACACGGGCGGACCTGATTCTTGACGAGTCGGGTATCCGAACCAGCAGAAGGGAAGATTGAAATGGAAATTCATAAAGTCATCTGGCAGGAAGGCATGCTGCTGCGCCCCCAGCATTTGCAGCACAACGACCGCTATTACCATCAGCAGCTCAACCGTACCCGCTTGCTCGGCAGTGATGGCTGGGGATTCCTGAGTCTGGAGGTCGACGTGCAGTACCTCAACATGGGCAAAGTGGTCGTGAATCAAGCCAGTGGTGTCTTCCCTGATGGCAGCCTGTTCGAGCTGAACGCAGCGATGGCGCCGCTGGTATTGCAGGTGCCCGCCAACACAGGCGGGCAACCGGTGTTCCTCGCGTTGCCGTTGGTCGTCGGTAATCAGATAGAAGTGCGCAGGCAAGAGCAAAGCGAAGTGCTGGCACGTTACGTCAGTTGTGAGTCGGAGATCGGTGACTCCAACGCCGGAGTCGAGTCCCGTTGTCGGATCAACTGCGCACGGCCGGACCTGCGATTGCTCCTGGGAGAGCAATCCAGTGACCCGCTCCATGTGAAGCTTCAGGTTGCCCAGGTGCTGGACTCGACCCCTGAGGGCGGCGTGCGGCTGGACACGGATTTTGTACCGACATTCATTTATCTGCAGCAGTCAGGTTACGTATGGTCATGCATCAAGGAAGTACTCAGCCTGCTCGCGACCCGAGGGGATGCGATTGCCGAACGCATCCAGGGCAATGGTGGAGCATCGGGCGCTCAAGTCGGCGATTTTCTGATGCTGCAATTGATCAATCGCACGGAGCTGGTATTGCGGCACTACCTGGGTCAGACGCAGGTGCGTCCGGAAGCCTTGTATCGAGAGTTGCTGTCGGTTCTCGGCGAGTTGTCCACGTTTGCCACCGACAGCAAACGTGCGCAGCTGGAAGGGTATTACCGGCATTGTGACCAGGCCGCGAGCTTTCGCGGCCTGATGGCGGGCGTGCGCGGGGTGCTGTCGTCGGTGCTGGAGCAACATGCCATTGAGCTGGTGTTGCAACAGCGTCAGTACGGTGTGCTGGTGTGCCCGGTGAGTGACCTCAAATTGCTGGGCACGGCCACGTTCATTCTGGCGGCGACCGCTCAGTGTGATTCGGATGAATTGCGCCACCGCCTGCCTGCGCACCTCAAGATCGGACCGGTGGAGCGGATCCGCGAGCTGGTCAACCTGCACTTGGCCGGTATCAAGGTCAAGCCATTGCCGGTAGCGCCGCGACAGATCCCATTTCACGCCGGCAAAACCTATTTCATGCTCGAACTCGGCGCCCGTGACATCACGCAGTTGGAGCAATCCGGTGGTTTTGCCTTTCATGCCAGCGGCGAGTTTGCCGAACTTGAACTCAACTTCTGGGCCATCAGGAACTGAACGCCATGACTATGGACAGTGAATACCCGCAGGACGAAAAAACCGTGCTGCTTGACCGCGATGGCCGCGCCCCGGCGCACGTGGCGTTGACGGATTTCCCCACGCCCCCGCGCTTCGAACACCTGGAAGACCGGATGATCTATACCGCCGGCCAGCAAGGGGTACAAAGCTTCAATATAGGGCCCAACACTCTGGTGGCCGCCGCCTGGGAACTGCTGTCACAGGTGGTTCAGCTCAAAAGCGACGCCGGACGGGAAAGCCTGCAGAGCCTCAACGACCGGTTGTCCTCGGGAATTACCGCGTTTGAAACACGTGCCTTGTACCAGGGCGCAGAAAGCAGTCAGGTCATGTCGGCGCGTTATGTGCTCTGCAGCGTGATTGACGAAGCCGTGGTGACGACCGCTTGGGGCAATCGCAGTGACTGGTCGAAGACCAGCCTGCTGAGCCGCTTTCACAATGAAACGTTCGGCGGGGAGAAATTCTTCCAGCTGCTGGAGCGCCTGTCCCGTGATCCGGTCAAGCACCTGGCCATGCTGGAGCTGATGTACCTGTGCCTGTCATTGGGTTTTGAAGGTAAATACCGGGTCCTGGATCGTGGAGGGTCGCAGCTGGAAACCGTGCGCGATGGTTTGTACCGACAGATCAGGCACGTGCGTGGTGATCGCCCATCGATGACGGCGCCAACGGCGACTGTCCCAGCGGCAGGTGCACGCTTGCGCATTATTTCCGTTACCCGGGTCGTGATCTTCACATGGGTCTGTTTGCTGGCGATGTACTCAGGTTTTGCCTGGGTCCTGGGCACTGAACGCATGACGGTGCTGCAATCCTTTCAACCTTTGGCGCCGGATCAGATACGGTCGTCCTTGTAACGCTGGGAGCAATGAATGAACGCATTCTTCAAGGGCGTGGGCACAGTGCTGCGCAAGTGTTGGGTCTGGAGCCTGTTTATCGTGTTGGCCAGCGCGCTGCTGGTGTGGTTTTTCGGGCCGTTGCTGGCGGTGGACGACCACCGGTTCTGGCAAGGTGCTACGTCTCGCCTGCTGAGCATCTGTGGCCTGTTGCTGCTGTGGGGATTGGCGATGGTCGTGGTGGGCGCACGTCGTACCGCACGGATCAACCAACCTGAACAGCAGGCACGCGATCAACGCCAGGGGTTGATTGACGATGAGCGCCGGCATGTACGCGGCCGTTTCAAGGAGGCGTTGCACGCGCTGAAAATCTCCCACCGTTATGGTGAGCGCAGTGAACGTTGGCGCAACGATTTACCCTGGTACCTGTTGATCGGCCAACAGGGCAGTGGCAAGTCCCAATTGCTGGCGGCCTGCGGCTCACCGTTCCCGCTGGATCGGGACGGGGCGATGGCGCCGGGCGCAACTCAGTATTTTGACTGGTATCTGGCTGACGCAGCCGTACTCGTCGAAAGTGCCGGGCGCTACCTGGCCCAGCCTGATAGCGCAGTCGATGGGGCCGGCTGGTCGACGTTCCTGGGCTTGCTCAAAGGGCGGTGCCGGGCGCGCCCGCTTAACGGCGTGGTGGTGACGCTGGCGGTAGAGACACTGCTAGGCAGCCACGAGCGCGACCTGGACCTGCATGCGCGCCACGTACACAGCCGCTTGCAGGATATCCAGCAGAAGCTGCATGTGGACGTGCCGGTTTATCTGGTGCTGACCCAGGCAGACCGGTTGCCGGGTTTCGCCGAGTTCTTCGATGCCTCCCACGGCGACAGCGTCGACACCTTGCTGGGGGAGCGGCTGACTACCAGCGCCGCCGGTACCGAAATGACCCAGGTGCGCGAAGCGTTCGAGGCGCTGTTGCAACGCCTTGCAGCGGAGCTGATCCCGCGTTTGCACCAGGAACGCGATGTCGGGCGTCGTGGCCAGATGCTTGATTTTCCTCGGCAGGCTGCGCAGATTGGTGAGCGTTTGTGTCTTTTTGTGGAGTCTGCGTTCTCCGCACACCGCTTTCAGCGTATCAACGGATTGCGCGGGTTTTACCTGACGTGCGCGCAGACTGACGACAGGCGCTCCCACTTCGTCCAGGGCCTGTTCAACCGAGTGATTTTTGCCGAGGCCAATCTCGCGGGATTGCAGACACCGGAGCGCCGACGCATCCGTCAACGCCAAGGGTTGCTGGCGTTGACCGCCATACTGGTCATCACCGGGGCAGGAGGCCTGTGGGCACACAGTTATGGGGTCAACCACCAGCGTTTGATGCAGCTGGCGGAACTGGTCAACTCGCCGCCCCCGGGTCCGTCCGCCGCAGACCAAACCCTGACGTTGCTGCCCTTGCTGGACGGTCTGTTGGCCGCGACCCGTGTATTTCCGTCGGTGGGAGAGGCTCGCTGGACGGAGAGGGCCGGCTTGTATCAAGGCGAGGTGAGTCGTGCACCGTTGATCAGTGCCTATGAAGAGGCGCTGCACCAGCAGTTTCTACCGCAGGTGACCTCGTTGCTCGAAGAACAGGTGCGGACCAGTCTTGATGATCGCGAGAGGCTGCTGGACATGCTGCGGGCCTACCTGATGCTTAACCTGCGGGAGCGGCGCGATACCACTTGGTTGGCACAGCACATGGCCGGTCACTGGTCCACCCGGTATGCCGGAGAGGCTTCGACGCAGAGCCGCTTGAACGAACACCTCTCGCGGATGCTTGAACAACCCTTCCAGGCGCCCCTGAACACCGAGCTGGTGGCTCAGGCCCGGCAGGCGTTACGAGGTGAGTCGCTGGCGGATGTGGTCTATCGGGTGCTGCGAGACCAGGCCAGGAACCTGGAGCCCCATCGTCTGCCAGAAGGGCTGGGCCTCACCGCTGTCGACCAGCCGATACCGGGTTTCTACACCAAACGGTACGTGCACTATTTTGAAAAACACGGCCCCCGTCTGGTCAACGCAATCGCCCAGGATAACTGGGTGCTTGGGGAGGCCGGCGATCTGAGCGCCATGGATTTGCGCCAGTTGATGCTGGAGTTGGAACAACGCTATTTCAGCGAGTACGCGGATGCCTGGAGCCAGGCTCTGGGGCGGATCAGCCTGCAGCGCAGCGACAGCCTCCGGCAGCATGCCGATGGGCTTGCCGGATTGGCGTCAGTGCAATCACCGCTGGTGCAACTGTTGCAGCAGGTGCGAGAGAACACCCGCTTGTCGGCGGCCAGCGATCGTCTTCAGGCAATGGGGGAGGCGGTTCAAGAGGCGGCGTCCAGTGTGCTGACCAGCCAGCTGTCGGTACCGGCGGCTTCTGATTCTGCGCGACGTGCTTTGCAGCGGCGATTCGAACCTTTGCATCAGTTGCTGGATGCCGAGCAGAACCCAGGCGCAGAACTGATGCAGGCGTTGCGACTGCTGGATGAATGGCAGCTGCAATTGGCGGCACTGAACCGCGAGGGCGCGCCGGAGCAGGCAGCGTTCAAGCTGGTCAAGCAACGCATGGAAGGGCAGCAGCCGCTGCTGGGCCGTGTGCGTGATGCTGCAGTGCGCCTGCCGCAACCTTTCAAGGGCTGGTTTGGCGACATCGCCGATGAGAGCTGGCGACTGCTGCTTGATGACGCCTATGTGCATGTCAATCAACGCTATCAAACTGAGGTGTACGGGTTTTACGCCAAGGCGATTCAGCGCCGCTACCCGTTCAGTGCCCACGCCGGCAGCGACGTTGCCTTGGGCGATTTCCAGGAGTTTTTCAAACCTCGTGGAGGCATGGCGCGCTTTTACGACAGCTACCTGCGGCCCTTTGTCGGTGCCGAGGGTGGCCGCTATCGCCTGCGCAACCTGGATGGCCGGAGCCTGCCGTTGTCGCGCTCGCTGTTGGAGCAACTGACAAAGGCCCAGATGATTCGACATGGTTTTTTTACTGAAGAACAGGGGGACTGGGCGGTCCGCTTCACGCTGGCGCCCTACAGTCTGGATCAGGCCGTCAGCCGCGCGATTCTGAGCATTGGTGGGCAACACCTTGAATACCGTCATGGCCCGATCGTGCCGATGGCGTTTCATTGGCCAAATGACGCAGACAATGGCCGCAGCAGCCTGGTGCTGGAGCGGGGCGCGGAGCGGCCGCTGGGTATTGAAAAAAACACCGGCCCCTGGTCGTTATTCCGGTTTTTCGACCTGATGCAAAGCGAGCCTGCAAGCGGCCGGGATGCACACCTGCTCAAGGCCGATCTGGCTGGCCTGCGCGCCAACTTCCTGCTCACCAGCCAACGCCACCCAGGCCCGTTTCAGTTGGCGACGTGGCGCACGTTCCGTCTGCCGGAACAATTGTGAGGCAGCTGCATATCCAGAGGGACAGCGCCGGACGAACGCTGCGGGGTAACGCGCGTTCGCGCAATGAGGATGCGTTCCTCGACTGCCCCCAGCACGGTTGCTGGGCGGTAGCCGACGGGATGGGTGGCCATCGGGCCGGGGATAGGGCGAGCCAGTGGGTCATCAACAGCCTCGCTTCATTACCCGGCCAGGGCTGTCTTGATGAACGTGTCGAGGCCGTGCGGCGTTGCCTGCGATGGCTCGACACTCAGATGGGACGGGCGTTGCAACAAACCGCCGAGGGCATCATGGGCAGCACCGTGGTTGCGCTGTTGCTCGATGGGAATCGCGCCGCCTGTATTTGGGTGGGGGATAGCCGTTGCTACCTGTGGCGCGGTCAACGCTTGTACCAGTTGTCGCGGGACCATTCCCGGTTGCAACAGTTGATGGACACGCAGCAACTGAGCCTGGAACAGGCTCAGGCTCATCCGCACGCCCGGGCCTTGACCCGTGCCATTGGCGGCCGGCAGCCCTTGAGTCTGGAAGTGCTGGAACTCGGCACCCAGCCGGGGGACGTATTTTTGTTGTGCAGCGATGGTTTGTATCAGGGGCTCAGTCATGGCGAATTGGGCAACGCCCTGAGTCTGGGGACGCCCCGACAGGCGGTGGATCGGTTGTTTGCCCAAGTGTTGCGCGGCGCGGCGCGGGATGACCTGACCGCCGTGGTGGTCCAGCCATGAGCGCGACCTTCGGCCCGCCGAACCTGCTTGCCGGGCGTTATCACCTTGAACGGGTATTGGGCTCCGGCGGTATGGGGGTTGTCTACCGTGCCCGCGACCTGCTGCACGAGGCGTTTGGCGAACCCAGCGCCTGGGTGGCATTGAAGCTGTTGAGCGATACGCTTGCCGGATCTTGCGATGGTCATGTCTTGCTGTACAGCGAGTTCGCCCTGACTCGAAGCCTGCGCCACGATCACGTGGTCAGGACCTTTGCCTTCGAGGTCGACAGCCTGCGTCAGGTTGCGTTCTTCACCATGGAATTGCTGCACGGTATGACGTTGGATCGACGGCTCCAGGCGTATCCGGATGGATTGCCGTGGCCTGAGTTGCAACCCATCGCGATGCAACTACTGGAAGCACTGGCGTATACCCACCAGCAGGGCGTGCTGCATGGCGATGTGAAACCCGCCAATATCATGGTGGGCGAGCAGGGCGTGCGCTTGTTCGATTTTGGTTTGGGTCATGCGCAGGTGCAGCAGGCTGCGGGGCTGCCGGCCTTGAACCGCAGCCGTTTGAACGCCTGGACACCCGCCTATGCGGCGCCGGAATTGGTGGCGGGTGGAAACCTCTCCGCCAGGGCCGACCTGTATGGCGCTGCCTGCGTGATCTATGAGTTGGCCCAGGGAAGCCGTCCCGATGGGGGGCAGTTGAAAAAGCCTGTGCCCAGGCCCCGACACTTGCCCAGGCATTGCTGGCCGGCGTTGCGTTCTGCGCTGGCGGCGGACCCTGAGCAGCGAACGATTTCGGTCGACGAACTGTGCGAAGCCATCAATGGGCGGCGGCGCTCGTGGTTTCTTTAGTGGGAGTATCAGCCAGCCAAGTCATGCAGTTGGCAGTATTCGACCCAGCTCAGGCCGGCCATCTGCGCCACTTCCTTGTGCACTTCCAGGCGCTGGGCCTCAAAGGCTTGCGGGGTGTCTGCGGTGAGTTTGAGCGTCAACTCCCAGGCAAACAAACCCTGGCGCTCCGCTTCCGCTTCGAAGGCTTCATGCAGCCGTTCGGCGCGGTACTGGGCTTGGGTTTCGCCTTTGGCCTGGGCTGCCAGCGGGTTCAACGTGTTCAGTTCTGCGGCTATGTCGGGGTGCTCGTTCAAGAAACGGTCCAGCGCGAGCTGGTGATTATCGCCAGGTGTTGACAAGGGCATGCTCCAAATCAGTTGGGATCAGGCTTCGTTTTTCTGGCCCGACGCGAGTTTTGTGCGAATTGAGCACAGAGATAACGGGTATTGAAGCAGATTCCGGGCGTGGCCCAGGCCAGAAAATCCAACAATTGAAAACAGTGCTGAAATTTCACGCCGAGACATGGCAAAAGGCTTTCGCTCCCGGTGCCAGGACGTGTAGCGTTAGCCCCGGTATTTCGGGTCCTGCCTTCCAGGGGCAGACGGCGATGGGCTGAGGGACGGGTCATGGCGCAAACGCTGTTCAAACTTTTCTTTACCCAGCGTCTGGCCGCTTTGGCCAGCACCGAGTCGTTGCGCGCAATCCGCGAAGGGCTGCTGTGGATCCTGCCGTGCCTGCTGGTGTCGGCGAGTTTTCTGATCCTGTCCGAATGTGCGCGGGTGGTGGGGTTCGATCCGCAGGTGGTGGCCTTCTTCGCAGGGCTGCACAATCAGATCAGTTCCGTGATTCCGCTGCTGGTAGCGGCCTCCATCGGTTACATGCTCGCGATCCAATACCGCCTGCCACAGCTACCGGTGGCGTTCCTGTGCCTGGCCCAAGTGGTGATTGCGACTTTTATCCTGCGTGAATACCCCCGCGCTTGCGCCACGTTCGTTCTGTTTATCGCCATTGCCTCACCGCTGCTGAATGTGCCGGCCATGGCCTGGCTGTGCCGCTATCGCTGGACCCGCCTGATCAATGAAGACCTGGTAGGGCACAACCTGCGGGGTACGATCAATATGGTCGTGCCGGGAGCGATCACCGCGCTGGCGCTGGTCGCGCTGCTCTCCCTATTGCTGCAGATTCCCTATGTGGCGCAGTTGCAGGGGCCGCAGGTGATTGAAGCCTTGGCGTCGCCCTACGGCAGCGGTTTGTTTGTCACCCTGATGAACTCGCTGTTGTGGTTTTTCGGGATTCACGGTGTGTACGCCATGCAGCCGCTGTTCGACGTCCTGGACCAGGCCGTGGTGCTCAACGGCACCGCGCTGGCCGCCGGTGAACCGATTAAATATGTGCTCAATAGCGGCCTGTTGGGCAGTTTTGCGTTTATCGGCGGCTCGGGCGGCGCGTTGTGTTTGCTGGTGGCCATCCTGCTGTTTTCCAAGAGCCAGTCCATGCGCCTGCTGGCTGTGGCGAGTCTGCCGCTCTCACTGTTCAACGTCAGTGAAGTCCTGCTGTTTGGCCTGCCGATCATCCTCAATCCACGTTTGTTCATTCCATTTCTGGTGGTGCCCGCGTTGAACGCAATGGTAGCGCTGACCGTGGTGGGGTGGGGGTGGGTATCCCCGGCGGTAGCCAGCGTGCCGTTCACCTCTCCGATATTGCTCAACGCCTACCTGAGTACCCACGGTGATCTGGCGGCAGTGGTGCTGCAAGTCGCGCTACTGGCCCTGGGCACCCTGGTGTACGCGCCTTACGTACGTGCAATCCATCGTCAGGCCGCCGAAGGGGGCACGGTTTACCTGAAATCCCTGGACATGACCTTCCGTGGCCTTGAAGAAAAAGGCCGGCTACGTGAATTGGACCCGGTGCTGGTGTCCCACAAGACCTTTGCGCGCCAGGCCAATGAGCTGAGCCATATCCAGCAGATCAGCGACTACGAGTTCTACCTCGAATTCCAGCCACAGGTCTCGACCCGCACCGGCCTGTGTACCGGCTGCGAAGCGCTGATGCGCGCCCGCGACGCCCAGGGCACGGTGCATTCGCCGTGGGAGTTCCTGCAATGGTTGGCCCAGGCGCGCTTGATGCCGGACGTGGATGTGTGGGTGGCGTCCCAGGCGGTTCGTCAGTACCAGAAGTGGCAAAAAGTCGGCTTTGCCCTGCCGATGACCATCAATATCTCCAGCGCCACCCTGACCGATGCCGCCTATGGCGAGCGCCTGGTGGAAATCCTCGCCCAGGCCCACGGGCAGGTATCGGTGGAGATCACCGAAGATGCGCTGATCAGCGATATCCCGGCCACGCGCCAGAACATCCGTAAATTGCAGGCCATTGGCGCCAAGGTTTATATCGACGACTTTGGCACCGGGTTTTCAGCCTTGAGTTACCTGCACCAGTTTCCGGTGGACTTCATCAAGATCGACCGCAGCTTTGTGGTGGCCCAGCACGACCCCAAAGGCGCCCAGGTACTGACCGGCATGCTGCGTTTCTGTGAAGCGCTGAACCTGGGCGTGGTAGTGGAGGGCGTGGAGACCGCCGAGCAGTTAGCCTTCCTGAACACCGGCCCCGAGTTGATTATCCAGGGCTGGTATTTCAGCAAGGCGCTGCCGGGCGATCAGTTGGAAGGCTTTGTGCGCGAGCGTGAAACCTTGGCGCAGGTCTAGTAACCCCGCTGGGTCTGCTCGATGTCCTCGATCAACTCGTCGATACCCGCCAGGCGCGCGCGGTTATCGTGGTCCCAAGGGTGAAAGCCGGGTTTGAAGTAGTGCAACCACGGCCGCAGCATGCGTGGGAAAACGCCTTTGGGGCCATACAGAAATTTCAGCATGCGCCAGAAGCCTTTGAGGTGCCCACCGGCCTTGCGGTCGGCGATCAACAGGCGCACGTGGAAATCCAGCACCACCAGCCAGAAGAACACCGTGGTGGTCAGCATGGCGCCGGTGCGCAGCAGATAGCGCTTGGGCCCTGGCTTGATCACGGTATTCCACACGTCAAACGCCACGGCCTTGTGTTCGGTTTCTTCCAGGGCGTGCCAGTACCACATCTGCTGGTAACCCTTGAGTGAATCGCCGAAGCGTGACGGGTCGCTGAGCAGGATTTCCGCAAGCATCGCTGTGTAATGCTCAAGGGCTATGGTAATCGCCAGATTGAACGCCGGCGGGAAGTGTTTTTTCTGCAGGTCGAGGATGAATTTGAGGCGACCGTCCAGGGTGTGGGCCGGCAGCCCTGCTGCTTGCATCAGGTCGTTGTAGGCCACGTGTTCGCGGCTGTGCATGGCCTCCTGGCCGATAAACCCCTGGATCTCTTTTTTCAGCGCCGGGTCCTCTACGCGCTGGCGGTAGTGGCGCACGCTGTCCATGAAAAACAGCTCGCCCTGGGGAAACAGCAGCGACAGGGCATTGAAAAAATGCGTGATGAACGGGCCCTGTTCGTGCCAGTTGGTGATGCGCTCGGCGGGCAGGGCAAAACGGACGTCGCGGCGGATAGGCAACATAGTGCGTGCTCCTGTTCAGAGACGGGGTTCGTCGTTGGTTTCAAAGACCGGCCTGGGTTGCTTGGGCGCCATGCGCTTGCTGGCGAACACCACCAACGCTTGATAGGCCGCGGGCAGGCAACGGGCGAGCAGGTCGAGGAAGTACGCGTCGCGGCCGATCAGCACGCGGCGTTTGTTTTTGCGCACGCCTTGCAGGATGACTTTGGCGGCCTGGTCGGCATCGGTGATGAAGAGTTTTTCGAAATCGGCGCGGGCTTGCTGCTCGCTGTGGATCAGGAAGCCGGTCATGTTCGCGTCGATGCGGCTGCTGCGGCAGATGTCGGTGCGAATGCCGCCAGGGTGCACGCAGGTGGCGGACACGCCGCAGCGTTGCAGGTCCAGCTCCTGGCGCAGCGCTTCGGTGAAACCACGCACGGCGAATTTAGTGGCGTTGTAGCCGCTCATCCCCGGTTGGGCGAACAGGCCGAACACGCTGGAGGTGTTGATCACATGGCCATCGCCGCTGGCCTTCAGGTAAGGCAGGAATGCCTTGGTGCCGTGGACCACACCCCAGAAGTTGATGCCGACAATCCACTCCAGGTCGGCATAGTCCACACCTTCCACTGTGCTGGAGAGCGCCACTCCGGCATTGTTGAACACCAGGTTGACCCGGCCGTGCTCCGCCACGCAGCGAGCCGCCCATTGTTCCATGGCCTGGCGATCGGACACGTCCAGCACCTGGGTCGTGATCGTGACCGGCGACAGGGTGGAGGTCTTGATCAGCGTCAGAGTTTGCTCCAGGCCCGAGGCGTTTTTGTCCGCCAGTGCCAGGTGGCAACCTTCCCGTGCCAGCGCCAGGGCCAATGAACGGCCCATGCCGGATGCCGCGCCGGTGATGGCCGCCACGCGACCGTTGAATGACTTCATGACAGGCTGCCTTCTGCGGTGGAATGGGGCGCCGTTGCCGGATGGACGGGCGTATGGAGCGGTAACCGATCGACTACATAGTCCTTGAGCGCAAACTGTCGTGTGACTTGCTTGAAGCGCCATGTCGAGCCGGGCCACAGGGTGGTGTTCTTGCCGGTACGCGGGTCGAGGTACCAGCTCTGGCAACCGCCGGTATTCCAGATGGTGCGCTTGAGCTGGTCTTGCAGTTGACGGTTGTAGGCCTGTTCCACCGCCGGCTTGACGTCCACCGTGGCGATGCGCTGGCGCTGCATCTGCCTGAGGGCGTCGAGGATGTAGGTCACCTGCGCCTCGATCATCAGGATCATCGAGTTGTGCCCCAGGCCGGTGTTGGGCCCGACGATCAAAAACAGGTTGGGATAACCCGGCACCGTAGTGCCCTTGTAGGCGTGGGCGCCGTCGTGCCAGGCGTCCATCAGGTCCAGCCCGTCGCGCCCGATGATGCAGTCCCGAGGCAGGGGATCGGTGGCCTGGAAGCCGGTGCCGAAGATCAGGCAATCGGCCGGGTGCTTGATGCCATCAGCGGTGATCACGCCGTCGGCTTCGACGCGCAGCACGGGCTCGGTGACCACCTCGACATTGCTGCGCGACAGCGCCGGGTAATAATCGTTGGAGATCAGCACGCGCTTGCAGCCGATGGTGTAGTCCGGCGTCAGGGTCTTGCGCAGGGAAGGGCGGGCGACTTGTTTGTGCAGATGGCGCAGGGCGATTTTCTGCACCATTTTCATCAGCCGTGGGTGCAGGGCAAAGCCCACCACGCGACCTTCCAGCGCCCAGTAAAAGGCGCTGCGTACCAGGCGCTGGGTGAAAGGCAGGTGCCTGAACAACCAGCGCTCGAAGGGCGATATCGTCCGGTCAGGCTTGGGCATGATCCACGGCGGCGTGCGTTGGAACAGGTCCAGGTGGGCCACCTGCGGCGCGATCTGCGGCACGAACTGGATGGCACTGGCGCCGGTGCCGATCACTGCCACGCGCTTGCCCTTCAAGGAATAGTCGTGGTCCCACTGCTGCGAGTGATAGCTCTTGCCCTTGAAGCTGTCCAGGCCTGGAATCTGCGGTAACGCCGGGCGCGACAGGCCGCCCATGCCCGATACCAGCACGCGTGCGCTCACGTGCCGGCCATTGCTGAAGCTCAATTGCCAGCGTTGCTGCTGTTCATCGAACACTGCGCGCTCAAGGCCGTTGTTGAAACGCAGGTAAGGCGCCAATTCGAAGCGCTTGGCGCATTGCTCCAGGTAGGCGCGGATTTCCGCCTGCGGCGCGAACTGCCGCGTCCAGTCCGGGTTGGGCGCAAAGGAAAACGAGTACACATGGGACTGCACGTCACAGGCGCAGCCTGGGTAGTGGTTGTCCCGCCAGGTGCCGCCGAGGGTGTCGGCCTGCTCGGCGATAAAGAAGTCGGTGAACCCGGCTTCCTTGAGTTTGATCGCCATACACAGGCCGGCGAAGCCCGAGCCAATGATGGCGATGTCGATGGATTCACTGTGGGCATTCATAGGCTGTCCTTGATGGGCATCGGATGTGCTCCTGTTTTTGTTTTGTCTTTTAGATAAAACACCATTGCAAAGGAAAATTGAATTAATTATTTTAAAAAAGATTTTAAATAATCTACCTGAAAATATCGCCTACGCTAGGACCATGTTTGGTATGCACCACTTGTCCGACAGACGAGCACGGCATGCATGAGGTTCAGGTCCAGGGTGTGGACGGTGGCTGAGGCCTTGACCAATTCCGGTCGGGTCGCCAGCAGCAGGGATGCAGAGGACCGAGCTATGGCTGTGGAGTGGGTTGCCGCTGCGGCGGGCGCAAGTGCAGTGTTATGGGGCTTCAGCGCCTGGATGACACGGCGCATCGAAGCCGCTGTCCCCATCAACGGGCGCTTTGTGGAGGTCGATGGCGAGCGCTTTCATTATGTAGAAGAGGGCAAAGGCCCACCGCTGGTGATGATTCACGGCTTGATGGGCAGCAGTCGCAACCTGACCTATGCCTTGTCCGGCCAGTTGCGTGAGCATTTTCGGGTGATCACCCTGGACCGTCCGGGGTCGGGTTATTCCACCCGTCATAAAGGCACGGCAGCAGACCTGCCGGCCCAGGCGCGGCAAATCGCGGCGTTTATCAATGTGCTGGGCCTGGATAAACCTTTGGTATTGGGGCATTCCTTGGGCGGGGCGATCTCCCTGGCCCTGGCCCTGGATCATCCCTCTGCAGTCTCGGGCCTGGTGCTGGTGGCGCCGCTGACCCATCCCCAACCCACTTTGCCGCTGGTGTTCTGGTCGCTGGCGGTGCGACCGGCGTGGCTGCGACGCTGGGTCGCTCACACACTCACCGTGCCCATGGGCCTGTTGACCCGACGTTCGGTAGTCAAGGGTGTGTTCGCGCCGGACACCGCCCCCGAAGATTTCGCCACCCAGGGCGGCGGGCTGCTGGGCATGCGTCCGGACAACTTCTACGCCGCCTCCAGCGAGATTGCGCTGGTCAACGACTGCCTGCCGGACATGCTCAAGCGCTACCCGCAACTGACCCTGCCCATCGGCCTGATCTACGGTGCGCGGGACAAGGTGCTGGACTTTCGCAAGCACGGCCAGGCCCTTGCCGACAAAGTGCCAGGCCTCAAGCTGCAACTGGTGGAAGGATGCGGTCATATGCTGCCGATCACCGCCACGGCGCGGGTGGTTGAGGCGGTGTTGCAGGTGGCCAAGCGGGCGCGTCCGGCGCAAACGGCCACGGTCCTGCATCCGCCCTTTGCTCTGGCGAACAAATAATCGTGGCCCTGATTGCGGGTCGGGATGTCGCAAATGCCTGCCCTAGAGACCTGACCAAACAGCGGAAAAAGAGACTGTCCGGTCACGTCAAAAAGGCTTCGAAAAAGTAGTTGACGACCTAACGATTCCGCGTTATTTATTTAAAAAAATATTTCAATGTTTGTTTTGAAATGATTTTTGAAATGCCTAAGAGCGAATAAAAATGAAAAAAACGTCTTTTATCGCATGGTTGATTTCCCGGAGCCTTCAGCGCTCCCTGAACCTGTTTTTCACCTCCCTGCCAAGGAGGCTGCCATGAACCAGACTCTGGCAGCGCCAAGTGTGTGGACCGATGGCAAGCGCCACCTCTGGTGGTTGGGCATCATGCCGTTGGCCACGCCGCTGTTGTCCGGCTCTCTCGCCATTCTTACCGGTGTCCAGCAATTGTGGTGGGTCGGTGTCCTGGTGATCTTCGGCCTGATCCCGCTGATCGACGGCCTGCTCGGCGAAGACGTGAGCAACCCGCCCGAGTCCGCCGTCAGTCATCTGGAAACCCAACGCTACTACCGCTGGATCGTCTACACCGGCGTGCTGTTCGTCATCTCGTCGGTGATCATTACCGGCTGGCTGGCCGCCGGCGGTATCGAGTGGATCATCCAGGGTGGCCTGCTGCACGCCACCGCCAACCTCGACCCCGCCAACTGGCTGGTCCACGCCGCCAGTTACATCACCGACCGCACGCAACTGCACGGCGCACCGAGTGGGTTTACCTATCTGGGCATGGCCATGTCGACCGGCGCCGCTACTGGCATCGCCATCAATACCGCCCATGAACTGGGGCACAAGCCCAACGCCCTGGAAGTGTTCCTGGCCAAGGTCACGTTGGCGCCGACCTTCTACGGGCACTTCTACACCGAACACAACCGTGGCCATCACGTACGCGTCGCCACGCCGGAGGATCCGGCCAGCTCGCGCCTGGGCGAGAGCTTCTGGGCCTTTCTGCCGCGCTCGGTGTGGTTCAGCGCGCAGTCGGCGTGGAACCTGGAGCGCGAGCGCCTGCGCAAACTCGGCCTGCCGGCCTGGCACTGGAAGAACGGCGTACTCAGCGCCTGGATGTACAGCGTGGTGTTGTGGGGCGCGATGATTGCCTGGCTGGGAGTGGCGGTGATTCCGTTCCTGATTGTCCAGGGCATCTACGGGTTCTCGCTGCTGGAAGTGGTGAACTATGTCGAACACTACGGCCTTAAACGCCAGAAGTTGCCCAATGGTCGATATGAACGCTGTTCGCCGCGTCACTCCTGGAACAGCAATCGGATTGTCACCAATATCTTTTTGTTCCAGTTGCAACGGCATTCCGATCACCATGCCAACCCCACGCGCAGTTATCAGTCATTGCGTCATTTTGATGAGTCGCCGCAACTGCCTTATGGTTACGCGAGCATGATTGTCTGGGCGTACGTGCCTTACTTGTGGCGCCGGCGCATGGATCATCGGGTGCTCAATCATTATGCCGGGGATATCACGCTGACCAATCTTCAGCCTTCACAACGCTTGAAGTATTTGGAGAAGTACAGCAACAGCGCCACGCCGTTCTGACATGCAGTAACCGTAAGTTGTGTACTCGGGGCCTTACATGCCGCGCAGGACGTTATCGCCCCGAGGAAGTGGTTTGACCCGAACAACAATAATTAAAGGGAAGGACGTACACCATGCAAACACCTGCCAAGTTCACCACCCATATTCTATTGGCTGCGCTGGGCCTGATCGCCTACCACCAGGCCCAGGCCGCCCGTATCGAACCGGCTGGCAGTGCCTTCACGGCCCAAGGCCCGATCAGCTTCTCCAAAGGTGCGCTGATCAGCGCCGATTGCACCATCAAGGTGGCCGGCAAGGTGGCGGCGGATGGTACTTCGGTGAATGTCGATAAAGTTGAATTCGACGGTGGCCTCAAATGCAGCCGGGTCGAAGCCATCAACTTGCCGTGGGTATTGATCGCCAAGGACACCCGCAGCGGTTCCATGTCGAATATCAGCGTTGATGTTCACGCCTTCGGCCTCGGTGGCAAGTGCGGGCCTTCTACGGCGGATGGCACCTGGGATAACGCGACCGGCAAGTTGGAAGCCGCCAATGTACCGATTGGCGAAGACTGCAAGATCAAGACGGTGTCGATCAAGATGCCGCCGAACTTCAAAGTTGTTGAATAACGTGCAGCGGTAATTGAATTGAGATTTGGCTGGAAAGGGAAGTTCTGCAGTTTCACCGTGACCTCTCGTTCATGGCCATTACCCCCTGGCGAATGACTCGCCATTACATGTGAGGAAAAACAATGAAAAGCTTTAAAACTCTCGTGTCGTTGACTGCCCTGGCTGCTTGCATGGGTGCTGCTTCCATGGCGAACGCTTTCAGCATCTCTCCTGTGAGCACCAGCTTCACCGCGCCTGGCACGATCTCGGTGAAGTCGCCATCCTCCTTCCAGGCGACGGTTAACTGCGGCGCGACCTTTACCGGGAACGTCGATGCTACTGGCGTTGCGAAAATCACTGGCGTGTCGATCACCGGTGGCGGCCTCTGCGCGCTGCCTAAGATCACCGGCTTGCCTTGGACCCTGACCGCCACGGCGGCAGCGGCTGGCACCGTCACGAATGTGGGTTACACCATCGCCAGCACCATCCTGTATCCAGCCTCCAATTGCGGGCCGTCAACCATTGCCGTGGGGTACTCGGGTGGCGTATTGACCGCCACCAACCAGACCTTGAGTGGCAGTTGCACCGTCGTCAGCCTGAGCGTTACTCCGAGCCCTGCGCTGACAATCGTGCCTTGATCCGAGGCTGAGAACGAAGGGCTGATCACCCGCTGAAAAACGGGCGCCTGAACCGGGCGCCCGTTCATGAATTGCCAGGCTGCAAGACGAACCGGTCATGCCGGCTCGCAGAGAGAATAATAAGGAGTGCCGCATGAATAATAAGAAACAACACGTGCAGGTTTTGCTGGGGCTGGCATTGATAGGCGGGGTGATGGTAACCGTGCCTGTCCAGGCTGGCGGCTTTTCAACACCCACCTTCGGCGCACCAGGATGGGGCCGTGCATTTGCGGGGGGTTCGCTGTTCAAGAACGACCCCAGTTCGGCCTTCAACAACCCTGCGGCCATGGCGTTTGTCGAGCACAACGTGGCGCAATTCACGGTCGACTACGCACGCATCAAAATCAAATACAAAGGCGAGGCCAACGATTACCTGGGTAACCCTACCTCCAATACGCCGATTGGGGCTGATGGTTTCCCGGACCTCTCTGCAACCACGGTGAATAACAATGATGGCGGCCAAGGGGGGTTCACTGCCTGGTTGCCGACGGGCTTCATGGTGATGCCGCTTGGGGATCGGTTTGCGTTCGGCTTGAGTCAAGTGGTGCCTCAAGGCATGCGTTCGACGTGGGACCAGGACTCCAAATTCCGCGATTTCGCCGTCGATACCAAGATTGAAACCGTGGGGTTGACCGGGTCGCTGTCCTTCAAGGTGAATGATCAGTTCTCTGTCGGTGGCGGCGTGATCGTTCAGCACACCAAGGGTTTCGTCAGCCAGAACATCGATCTGTTGGCGGCAGCGGCGGTTTCCCAGGATCCGATCCTCGGCAACCTCGACTTGCCGTCAGGCGTCGGTGATGCATTGATACGGGTCAAGGTCGACAATATTTCCACCGGCTGGTTTACCGGCCTGACGTGGAAGCCTACCGATAAAGACACGTTAGGCATCAACTATCACGCCAAGATCAAGAACAAGCTGACGGGCAAATACACCATTCGTGCAGACGCATTCTCGAATAACTTGATGACGGGCACGAATCCGTTCACTGGCAGCGGAACACTGGTTGGCTCCGCCTATCCAGGGTTGGAACTGTTTCCCGACGGCGCCCATGCCAGCGTCCAACTGGACATTCCCGCCACCATCGGCCTGGACTGGGTGCACCAGTTCAACGACCGGTTCACCATGGGTGTGAGTGCGGTCCAGACCAAGTGGTCGTCGTTTAAAAACCTGACGCTTGAGTCGCGGGGCTCGGAGATTGTCTCTATTCCCTATAAATATCGTGACGTCTGGATGCTTTCCATTGGCGGTGATTACCGCGTGACCGACGAGTTGACGTTGCGCGCCGGTGTAGCCCTGGACCAGACACCTACCCGTAACTCGACCCGTGACCCGCGGATTCCAGACGGTGATCGGACCTTCCTGTCGTTGGGCGCCGGTTACGAGGTGAAAGCTATCAAGGGCCTGAGTCTTGACGCTGCGTATTCCCACCAGTTCGTAGAGGAGGTCAAGCTGAAGACCCAGAACGTCGATCGCCTTGGGGGCGCAAGCCTCAATGGTAAAGCCGAGTCGTCAGGTGATGTGGTGAGCCTATCGGCGACCTACGCTTTCTGACGTTTCACGAAGGGCGATGGAAGAGGGCACCAAGCGCATCTTGTTGCCTTCACCCAGTCGTTCGTCCTCAGTTGTTGATTGATCAGGCTGACCCGTTCAGCCGCTATTTTTTCGTCCAAGCATTAAATAAAAATTTCAAAACAAAATTTGAATTTGCTTTTCCAAGTTTGTAGTGTGGCTTTACGTGTCAGCCCATTCACGAGCTGGCGCGTCGTAGCCGTACCCTGAATCGAGTAGAGGTATCCCCATGGTTATCTGGTTATTGGTGGGTGTCGCAGCAGCGATTGCCCTGGCGTATCGACAAGCTGCCGCCGCGTTGTGGCTGGGCGTAGGCCTGGTCTGGCTGGCACTGGGTTATCTGCTCAATGTGGTGGCTGCGTTCGGCCTTACCGTCGCGGCGCTGCTGGTGATAGCACCTGCGCTGTTGATGACGATCAAACCCCTGCGCCGTACCCTGCTCACCAGCAAGGCCCTTGGCCTGTTTCGCACGATCATGCCGGCCATGTCCGACACTGAGCGTGCGGCTATCGAGTCCGGCACCGTGTGGTGGGACGCCGAGCTGTTCAGCGGCAAACCCGACTGGCAGCGCCTGCTGCAAGCCGCGCCGGCGAGCCTGAGCGCCGAGGAGCAAGCCTTCCTCGACAACGAAGTGGAAACCCTCTGCGACATCGCCAACGACTGGGAAACCACCCAGGTCTGGCAGGACATGTCCCCCGAAGGCTGGCAGTACACCAAGGACGCCGGTTTCCTCGGCATGATCATCCCCAAGCAGTACGGCGGCAAAGGCTTCTCCCACTATGCGCATTCGCAAGTGGTGATGAAGCTGTCGACGCGCTGCTCGGCGGCGGCGATTTCGGTGATGGTGCCCAACTCCCTTGGCCCAGCCGAACTCCTGCTGCATTACGGCACCGATGCCCAGCGCAATTACTACCTGCCGCGCCTGGCCCGTGGCGAAGACATCCCGTGTTTTGCGCTCACCAGCCCGTATGCCGGCTCGGATGCCGGGGCCATTCCCGATTTGGGCATCGTCTGCAAAGGCGTGCATGAGGGCGAGGAAGTGCTGGGCTTCAAAGTGACCTGGGACAAGCGCTACATCACCCTCGGTCCGATTGCCACGGTGCTGGGCCTGGCGTTTCGTGCCGAAGATCCGGACGGTTTGCTGGGCGCGAAAGGTTCGCTGGGCATCACCTGCGCGCTGATCCCGACGTCCCATCCCGGCGTGAACAGCGGTCGTCGTCACTGGCCGCTTAACGCCGTGTTCCAGAACGGCCCGACCACCGGCAAGGACGTATTCATCCCACTGGAATGGGTGATCGGCGGCCGCGAGCAAGTCGGCAATGGCTGGCGCATGCTGATGGAATGTCTGGCCGCTGGCCGCGCCATTTCGTTGCCGTCGGCCAACGTCGGCCTGGGCAAGGTTGCGGTGCGCGGTACCACGGCGTATGCCGCGATGCGCAAGCAGTTCGGCCTGCCCATCGGCAAGTTCGAAGGGGTGCAGGCACCGCTGGCGCGCATGGCTGGGCATTTATATGCCTGCGATGCGGTGCGCAAGGTGTCGGTGGCCTCCCTGGATGCCGGCGAGAAACCGTCGGTGATTTCGGCCATCGCCAAATACCACGTCACCGAGCGCGCACGCATCATCGTCAATGACGGCATGGACATCGTCGCCGGCAAGGGCATCTGCATGGGGCCCAACAACTTCCTGGCCCGCGCCTATCAGCAAAGCCCCATCGCCATTACGGTGGAAGGCGCGAACATCATGACCCGCTGCCTGATCATCTTTGGCCAGGGCCTGATCCGTTGCCATCCCTATGTGTTCCGCGAAATGGAAGCGGCGCGCAACCCGGACCGGCGCAAGGCGCTGGAAGACTTCGACACGGCGATGTTCGGCCACGTGAGTTTCGTGCTGGCCAACACCGTACGTGCGGTGGTGCATTCGCTGACTGGCGGGCGACTGATTTCCGCACCGGCCAAGACCGAGCCCGCGCTGGCGACCTACTACCGCCAGGCCAATCGTCTGTCGGTGGTGTTGGCGTTGATCTCGGACATTTCCATGGGCGTGCTGGGGGGCGCCCTCAAGCGCAAGGAAAGTATCACCGGGCGTCTGGGGGATATTCTGTCGCAGCTGTACATCTTGTCCTGCGTGCTCAAGCGCTTCGAGGATGATGGCCGGCCTCAGGCAGACCTGCCGCTGGTGCATTGGTCGGCCCAGGACGCGCTGTTGCGTGCCCATGAAGCCCTCGCTGAAGTGCTGGCTAACTACCCTTCGAAAGCCGCCGCCGCCGTGGTGCGTGGCCTGACATTCCCGTTCGGCATCCCGCTGCGCAAGCCCTCGGATCGCCTGCTGGCCCAGGTGGCCGATGTGGTGCAGACACCGGGTGAAACCCGCGACCGGTTGCTGGCCAATTCCTACATTCCACGGCCGGAAATCGACAAGCTGGCGTACGGCGAGTTGGGCTTCCGTCTGCTGCCACAAGTGGAGCTGATCGAGGCCCGACTCAAGCCTGCGATCAAGCAGGGCGTGCTCGAACCGATGCCGATCTCTGCCACAGCCTTCACCTCCTGGCGCGTCAAGGCCAGGGCGCTGGACTTGATCAGCGACGACGAAGACGCCTTGCTCGGCCGTTATGTGGAATACGCCGACCACGGTATCCAGGTGGATGATTTTCCTCAGGACTTCGGTTTGCTGGAGGCGTTGCAGCAGCGCAAGCAGGCGCTGGAGCCGGCCCCCAAACGTCGCACCAGCCAAGGCGAAAACGCCTCGGTCAACTAGAAAAATCGCGGTCTGCGTGGGCGGGGCAAGCTCCCTCCCACTGCGGCCCGTGTTGTGAGTGGATCTATCTATGAGTGACAGCTACCTATCGTTCGTCAATTCCCCTTGGGGCCGGCGCCTGGCCCAGGCGGTCGGCTTGCCGCAACCGCTGCCGCTTCAGCGCCATCGCAGCGGTCAACCAGGCTTGGCCAACCCGGTGATTATCGCCGGGGCAGGGCGCCTGACGGCTCAGGTGCAACGCTTCTTCAGCAGCACCGATACCGTCGCCGCCACCCCGGCGACGCTCAAGGCGCCCTCGACGGGCAAGGTGCAGGGCGCGGTGTTTGATGCCAGCGCTGTGGTCGACCTGAAACAGCTGGATGAGCTGTACGAATTTTTCCACGCCAATGCCAAACGCCTCGGCCAACACGGCCGCGTGGTGGTGCTCGGCACCGCGCCGGAACTTTGCCAGGACTTGCCCCAGGCCATCGCCCAGCGTGCCCTCGAAGGCCTGGTGCGTTCGCTGGCCAAGGAGCTGCGCCGGGCGATCACCGTGCAACTGTTGTATGTGGCGCCGGGCACCGAAGATGCGCTGGACAGCAGCCTGGGTTTCTTCCTGTCGCGCCGTTCGGCCTATGTGTCGGGGCAAGTGGTACGGCTGGACAAACCGGTGGACGGCAATCCTGGCGTCAATTGGGAGAAGCCCTTCGCCGGCCGACGTGCCCTGGTCACCGGCGCGTCCCGTGGCATAGGTCTGGCCATCGCCCAGGTCCTCGCGCGTGATGGCGCCCATGTGGTGTGCGTGGACGTGCCCCAGGCTCAGCAATCGTTGGAACAGGCCGCCGCCAGCGTCGGTGGTTCTGCGTTGCCGTTGGACATCACTGCGCCTGAGGCCGCCTCGTCTTTGCTTGCGCATGTCAGCCAGTACGGCGCGTTCGATGTGGTGGTGCACAACGCAGGCATTACCCGTGACAAGACCATCGCCAAGATGCCCGAAGCGGCGTGGCGCAGCGTGCTGGCGGTCAACCTCGACGCGCCGGTGCACCTGAGCAACGCCTTGCTGGACAACCAGGGCCTTAACCCCGGTGGTCGCATCGTGTGCGTGTCATCGATTTCCGGCATTGCCGGCAACCTCGGCCAAAGCAACTACGCCACCTCCAAGGCCGGCGTGATCGGCTTGGTGCAAGGCCTCGCGCCCCGCGCGGCCAGGCAGCAGGTGACGGTGAATGCGGTGGCGCCGGGGTTTATCGAGACCCAGATGACCGCAACGATCCCGTTGATGATTCGCGAAGCAGGGCGGCGCATGAATTCCATGAGCCAGGGCGGGCAGCCCATCGATGTGGCCGAAACCATCGCCTGGCTGGCGCACCCGGCTTCGGGCGGCGTCAACGGCCAAGTCGTACGCGTGTGCGGCCAAAGTCTGCTGGGAGCCTGAGCCATGGACTACCTGACCCAGATTGTCGACCCGCCGCCCTCGCGCACGCAGCTGCTGTTGGACGGCGTGCGTGCCCTGCGCAAGCCCAAGCTCGACGGCGAACCGCTACTGCCCAAGGAGCGCCTGGTGCGTTCGGCGGTGGAGTTGTCCGCCGTCGGCATCGCCGCCTATGGCCGCGCCTGCGGTTTTCGTCGCGAGCAGGGCGTGCCGCTGTCCTATCCCCACGTGCTGGCGTTCCCCTTGCACCTGATGCTGCTGACCCGACCAAGCTTCCCGTACCCGGCCAGCGGCATGGTGCACCTGGCCAATCGCATCCGTCAGCACCAACGCCTGCACGAAGGCCAGGCCTTGCGCCTGGAGGTGTATGCCGAGCGTTGGGTCGCCCACCCCAAGGGCCAGGCGCTGAGCATCGCCACCCGCGCCTACAGCGCCGGCACCCTGGCCTGGGAAAGCGACAGCCTGTACCTGCGCCGCGACGTCAAGGACCCGGTCGGCGAACCATGGGACGACGCGTTGCCGTTGCAGGAGCACGGCCTGTTGCGCACCCAACGCTGGGTGTTGCCCGCCGACCTGGGCCGGCGCTTCGCCAAGGTCTCGGGGGACTTCAACCCGATTCACACCTCGGTGATCGGCGCGAAGCTCTTCGGCTTTCGCCGCGCCATCGCCCACGGCATGTGGACCTTGGGCCGCGCCCTGGCCGCCCAGCAACCGCCTGGTGGCCTGGCTCAGGCCGAAGCCCATTGCGACTTCAAATTGCCGATTTTCCTGCCCGGCCAGGTCGCCCTGTGGAACCACCCCGCAAGCGGCCCGCGCCGTGAGTTCGAAGTGCGTAATTTCGCCGGCGACAAACCCCATATACGCGGGCTATTTGTCTGGAATGAGAGCCCTACATGAGTGACTACAGTTTCAATCCGGCCCCGACCCGCCGTGTGGCGATCATCGGCGGCAACCGCATCCCGTTTGCCCGTTCCAACACGGTGTACGCCCACGACAGCAACCAGGATCTGCTGGTCGCGGCGCTGCAAGGCCTGATCGACCGTTACAACCTGCACGGCCAGCGCCTGGGCGAGTTTGCTGCCGGGGCAGTGATCAAGCATTCGCGGGATTTCAACCTGGCGCGTGAATCGCTGCTGTCCACCACCTTGTCTCCAGACACGCCGGCCTACGATGTGCAACAAGCCTGTGGCACCGGCCTGGAAGCGGCCTTGCTGGTGGCGAATAAAATAGCCCTGGGCCAGATCGAAGTAGGTATTGCCGGTGGCGCCGATACCACCTCCGACGCGCCCATCGGCATCAACGAATCCCTGCGCCACACCTTGCTCGCGGCCAACCGCGCCAAGGGCCTGGGCGACAAGCTCAAGACACTGTTGAAAGTGCGGCCGTCGATGTTCTTCAAACCGCTGCTGCCCCGCAACGGCGAGCCGCGTACCGGTTTGTCCATGGGCGAGCACTGCGAAGAAATGGCCAAGCGTTGGCAGATCAAGCGCCTGGCCCAGGATGAACTGACCCTCACCAGCCACCAGCGCCTGGACGCGGCCTACATACGTGGTTTCTTCGACGACCTGATCAGCCCCCATCGCGGCCTGGCCCGGGACAACAACCTGCGGGCCGACGCCAGCCTGGAAAAACTCGCCGGTCTGGCCCCCGCCTATGACCGCCAGAATGGCACCCTCACCGCGGGCAATTCCACGCCCCTGACCGATGGCGCCTCGGTGGTGCTGCTGGCCAGCGAGGAATGGGCGGCTGCCAACGGCTGGCCGGTGCTGGCCTACTTGCGCACCGGCGAAACGGCCGCGGTGAATTTTGTCGATGGCACCGAAGGCCTGCTGATGGCCCCGGCCTATGCGGTGCCGCGCATGCTCAAGCGCGAAGGCTTGAGCTTTGCTGACTTCGATTTCTTCGAAATCCACGAAGCCTTCGCTGCCCAGGTGCTGTGCACCCTCAAGGCCTGGGAAGACGCGGACTATTGCCGCGAACGGCTGGGGCTGGGCGCGCCGTTGGGCCCCATCGATCGCGCGAAAATGAACGTCAACGGCGGCTCACTCGGCTGCGGCCATCCGTTTGCTGCCACCGGTGGCCGGCAATTGGCGGCGCTGGCCAAGGCCATCCATGAGCGCGGCGGCGGGCGTGGGTTGATCTCGATCTGTGCGGCGGGCGGGCTGGGCATTACCGCCATTGTGGAAAAGTAGCGCTACCCAAAATAACAACAAGGAGACTGCCATGAACGCTATCAGCCAGGAACACACCGAACGGGTGTGGTTGAACGCCTACCTGCCCGGCGTCCCGGCAGACATCGATGCCGCCATTGAGGATTACCCGTCGCTGCGGGAAGTCTTCCTGGAGCACCTGGAAAAATTCCGTGAGCGTGTAGCCTACGTCAGCATCGGTACCGAAATGACCTACGCCGACTGGAAGGTCCAAGGCGTTGCATTCGCCGCTTGGCTACAGGGCCAGGGCGTGCAGCCGGGCGACCGTGTGGCGCTGATGATGCCCAATTGCTTGCAGTACCCGATCTGCCTGCTGGGCACCCTCCTGGCCGGTGCGGTGGTGGTCAACGTCAACCCGCTGTACACCGCCCATGAGCTCAAGCACCTGCTCAAGGACAGCGGCGCCGAGACCGTGGTGATCTTCGAGAATTTCGCCCACACCCTGGAGAAAGTGGTGGCCGGCAGCAGCGTCAAGCGCGTGGTGATCGCGGCTATCGGCGATCTGCTCGGCACCTTCAAGGGCGCGGCGATGAACTTCATCCTGCGCCGTGTGCAAAAGCAGGTGCCGGCGTTCACGTTGCCGGGTGCGGTGCGCTTCAATCAGGTGTTGAAACAGGGGCGGGCGCTCAACCACTTCCCGGTGAGCATGGTCCTGGATGACCTGGCCTTCCTGCAATACACCGGCGGCACCACGGGCGACGCCAAGGGCGTGATGCTCAGCCACCGCAATATCATCGCCAACCTGTTGCAGGCCAAGGCGTGGGTCGGTGATCAACTGGACCAGGACAAGCAGGAAACCAACGTCACGTTGCTGCCGCTGTACCACATCTTTTCCCTGACGGTGAATTGCCTGATGTTCATGTGCCTGGGCGGGCGCAACATCCTTATCGCCAACCCGCGGGACGTGAAGCGGGTGCAGATGATCCTGCGCAAGGAACGCTTCAACGGCATTGCCGGGGTCAACACGCTGTTTAACGGTTTGTTGGAAAACAAGGAATTCTGCGCGCGGGATTTTTCCGACCTGCGCATGGTGATCGCTGGCGGCATGGCCACCCATACCGCAGTGGCCAAGCGATGGAAGGAAGTCACCGGGCTGCCGATCATCGAGGGGTATGGCCTGACCGAATGTTCGCCGGTGGTGAGCATCAGCCCCATCGATATTGCCCGCATGCGCGAAATGGAATTCACCGGCAGCATCGGCGTGCCGTTGCCGTCGACCTGGGTGCGTTTTGTGCGTGAAGACGGCGAGCTGGCCGACATCGGCGAACAGGGCGAACTGCAGGTGCGCGGCCCGCAGGTGATGCAGGGCTACTGGAAACGCCCGGAGGCGACTGCTGAAGTGCTGGATGCGCAGGGCTGGTTGTCCACCGGCGACATCGGCGTGATGGACCCGCGCGGGTATATCCGCCTGGTGGACCGCCAGAAGGACATGATCCTGGTCTCGGGTTTCAACGTTTATCCCAATGAAATCGAAGACGTGGTCGCGATGCACCCTGGCGTGGGCGAAGTCGCGGCGATTGGGGTGGAGGATGGCGTGACGGGCGAGAAGGTGAAGATCATCGTGGTGCGCAAAGATCCGCAGCTGACTCAGGAACAGATCCTCGCCCACTGCCGGGAGTACCTGACGGGGTACAAGGTGCCCAAGTATGTGGAGTTCCGCACCACTGAATTACCCAAGACCACGGTGGGCAAAGTGCTTCGAAGGGCCCTGCGCTGAGTTGAAGATTTTGGTTATCCAAGTGTGGGCGCTGGCTTGCCTGCGATAGCGGTGTATCAGTCACATCGCCATCGCAGGCAAGCCAGCTCCCACAGGGTTCGGTGGTGTGGTTTAGAGTGCGTTCACTGTTACCCAGCGTTCTTCGAGGGCCGCCACACGAATCGCCGTCGCCAGCCGCTCAACCTCCCATGCCGCTTCAAAGTCAGTGCCATCCGCACCCTCGCCAGCCACAGCCATGATCAACTCCTGCACTTCGAGGGTCTTCAACTCGTTGTACCCCAACTGGTGTCCCGCCGCCGGGCTGAACGCTGCATAACCGGGCAGGGCCGGGCCGGCCAGCAGACGCTGGAAGCCGTCCTGGCCGACGCGGCACAGGCGCAGTTCATTCAACCGTTCCTGGTCGAACGCCAAGGTGCCTTGGGTCCCGCTGATCTCGAAACTCAAGTGGTTCTTGTAGCCATGCTTGAGCCAACTGCTGCTCACCGTCCCGCGCGCGCCATTGGCGAAACGCAGCAGGGCGTGTACCTGGTCATCCACGGCAATAGGTTTGAGTGCGTTGCTGCCTTTGACCGCCGGGCGTTGGGCGTGGACGGTCTGGGTGTCGGCGCACACGCTGAGCACATCGCCGACCAGGTAGCGCGCCATCGACAGCAAGTGGCTGCCCAAGTCGGCGAGGGCGCCGCCGGCATGTTCCACTTCGCAGCGCCAGGACCATGGCGATGCTGGATCAGCCATGAAGTCTTCGCTGAACTCGCCCTGGAAACTGATGAGTTCACCCAACTCGCCGCTGGCAATCAGTTGCCGCGCCAGGGTGATCATCGGGTTGTGCTGGTAGTTGTAGCCCACCCGCGTGACCACCCCGGCGGCACTCGCGGCGCGGCGCATGGCGTCGGCCTGTTCCAGGCTGACCGCCAGGGGTTTTTCGCAGTACACCGCTTTGCCGGCAGCCATCGCGGCCATCGCCATGGGGTAGTGCAAATGGTTGGGCGTGGTGATGGCGACGACATCGACCTTGGGGTCGTTGATCAGCGCTTGCCAGTCGCCATGGGCCTGTGCAAACCCCCAGGCGGTGGCGCAGCGCTGGGCGCGTTCGGTGTCGGCATCGGCCAGGGCGGCCAGCTTCAGGGTGACTGGCAGTTCGAATACCGCCCGGGCATTGTTGAACGCCAAGGCGTGGGCGCGGCCCATGAAGCCTGTGCCGATCAAGCCGATTCCGAGTTCACGCATCGTCGTGGTCCTTTGGATTGTTGTTTTTCAGGAGGGCTATTAATGGAATAAAAATTCGTAAAACTCAAGTCGTGGAAAAATAATTCATTTTTGGCGATGATCGTTCCCCGTAACTGCCCGTGCAGGAAGGAGGACGCGAATCCTCCTTCGATTTTCCCCGGACACTAGTGACGCTCTGCATGGCAACGCCGCCAGGGACGCCCCGCGTCCCGCTGTTCAAACGCATGCCCACTGGCGAAACTGAAAACGGTGAGTAAGGGGACGCACTCATTTATTAGTTGATAACTGCGCTTCTTCTTTTCGACGTTTCTTCCGGCGCTGGCTTAGCCATGACTTGTATTGATCAGAGAGAAGCCCATACTGCAGACCCTATCGTCGTTACAATATTGAAACCCGAGAAGAATATTTGGGTAGCCGAAATTGCCCATACGATAAGTATCGCTGCCACCGTATCCCCGGGAGCGTAGAATTTTAATTGGCTCCTTCGACTCGAAAGGAGTCCCAAACATTGCTCGGACACCGATTCGGCTCATACTAGTTGTGAGCGGAGAAGGTAACTCGCCGGTGTAAAGGGCGGCGCCATCAAACATGCTAATCAGAGAAAAAAGAATTTTTGCGAGCACTTCAGTTTCTGTTTGAAACCATAACTCAACACCCTGCTCTGGTTTCTGTATCAGATACTCATTGTCACGACTTTCTATTGAGGGTGTTAAGGGTGTGTTCGTAATCGCACCCTCAGCGAAAAGTTTGGCATGAGTAGAGCCAAGCCCCGCCATCAAGTGGTTGATAGTCACGACATCCATTAATACCATCCTTGTTCTTGATTAATTTTATGCATTTTGACTCGGGCCTCTTCCAGGCTGCTTTCAGTGAAGCCGTCCTTAATCATATAAGGTCTAATCACATCAAAATTGCGGTCTACAGCCGCTCGAAGATTGTCGGCATCCAAGAATTGCTTAACTTTATTGTTGCGCCCGCCGTACGTCTCGCTGTATTTTTTATGGATATGGGCAGGAATAGCAACGCTGGCAACTTGCATTAGCAGTTCACTGATTTCGTAATCCATAAGCACTATAGAGGCGTCCTCTAGATATCGTCTGATAGCTGCCTGCGAAGGCATATGGTCAACATGCAATCCGTTGCGCGGTCTGCCACTGAATGCACCATAGACGTCTACTTCTAACGGCTTCACAGCCGGCTTGGCAAATACCAAATACAACGGCGGCAAACCCGAGTCCGCAGGAAACGAAATAATCGTATCCTGCCAGGTAACGTCCTCAGCTTCCCGACCTGGGTAGTGACTGATTACCGAATCTTGCCCCACTGCAACCGGATGAACGAATAAATTATCCAGGCGTTCCTGTGTACCCGGATACGGGCTCGGCGCACTGACCACCGGCCCATGGTTCGGCGTCCACGTGATGCTGATGCCATCGAGCACCGCCACCATCGCACTGTTGTCCGCATTCCACCGGGCGTGCGCAACGGGCACACGATCAGCGCCACTCTCAGGCTTGGTATGTATGCCATAAACACGCAGTTCACCTGACTCATCCTGGCGAAACTGAAAACGCACTCGCGTACTGGCCAAGCGCAAATTCGCCAACTGCTCCGGGGTATACAGCGTTGAATCACCCATATCCCGTGGCCAAAAAGCCAGCAACACGACATTGAGTGCTGAACTGGCTCCGGCAAGCCCGCGTACTGCCCAGGCACCAAGGTCGCTGCCAAGTGTTCCAGCGACCCTGCCGACAGTGCCCGTTGTACCGGTCGAAGCCATGACGGCCGTGGTACCAAAGTTTTTAGCGTGTTCAGGGCTTGTTCCCACAGCCGTGGAACCGACCGGCACCGAAACGCATGACTTGGCGAACACACACGCCTCAGCGGCACGATTCGCCGCGCCGGGTGCGGAGAAGTTGGTAGCGGGCGGGTTAGGTGTGTTTTGCCCTGTCCAAGTGAAGGTGTCACGTTGAGGTTGTGTTTCGAACACTTGAGACTTGAAGCGCTGGCAGGCGATGAGCTCCGGTGGCGGATCGCATTTGCATATACACAAATCACCCTCAAGCGCAGCTTGTTTGCCGCCCCACTCTTCGTGCAGATGAGGGCCAGCGAGTGCAATGAAGCCTTCGGTGCCGCATGCCGGGCAAGCAACCCGGTCACCCTCCCTGGCGATCATTTGGCCGTTGAAGCTGGTTCGCTCCATGCCGCTGATCACTTCGCCGCCTACGCTTGTCTTCGCGCCCGTCATGATGTTGTAGCGCCTCACATCTCGCTCTCCACGCGATATCCAGGCTGTAGCAGGCCAGGGATGCCATCGTCCGCGTACTCCACCACCTGAGCCAGGTTTTGCAGGCTGCCCGTCACGGTGTCGCCGTTGTCGGTAGCACTGCCGACAATTGCGATTGGCAGGCCTTTGTAGGTCGCCGCGAAACCCGCTCCTGAGATAATTTCGCTCTCTTTGCCATCGGGATACCGCACCCGGTCGCCGACGCAAGCGACCCGCAAGTCATGAATTTCGAGGCTGGTGCTTGCAGTAATGACTTCGCCGCCCATGCGTGTTTTGGAGCCGCGTGTTACGTAGTCATAGGTGGCTTTGACTGGGCGAGTTGAATGTTGGATTTCAGTATCGGTGTCCTTCATGTCCTTTCCTTTTTTAGGGCGCGCGCGGGCTCAAACACCGTCATGGTGTTGAGTCGTGCAAAGGGGGGGGCGCCGCAAAGGCGCCAGGCAGATGCTGCGTAATGATGGAAAACCAAACAACTGACCGTTCGGTTAGGTATTGGTAAAAACAGAAACCTCCGACAAGGTTTTGAGGTTGTCCCTAGGACACTCAATCTCAGGTCTCCGTACACCGCTGCAAACGCAGCGGTCGGGCGTCGCGGCCCGGTTTACTGCGGAGCAAAAGCACCATCTCCCCTTTCAGTAAGCGTTTTTTTATCGTCTACTGTGCGGCGCTATGGCGGCTGTGCGCGGGATACCTTCGGGTATGCCGGGTTGCTCCTAGACCGGTCCGCGAACCTGCGCACAGCTGCCACCTTCCATCGCGTCGCGGCGATCAGTGGCGGCTCCACTTTTAGGAGCTTCACAATGATTAAACCAAGCCCCAATCCCCCCATCCGTCTGTTCACCGTAGCCGACGGATTCAGTACCGAAGACCTGCTGGTCAACCTCAGCGAAACACTCGCCTCGGCCAATGCGCTGAGTTGCGATTTGGCCTTTGACATGGAAGGTTCGAAACGTGAGGAGTTGCTCGGCGTTGCGCAGTTAATCGAACTGGCACAGTTATTGGCTGATCGAGTACTCACGGTGTCAGGACAGGTAAGCCCTTGAGCTGACGGCCCGTTCCCACGCAAAGTGAACGCGGAGGGTGGGAACGATCAAATTTGCCCGCTGACAATCACCCCGGCGAATGCAGCTATATTCACCACGTGGTCAAAAGCCGCCAGTTAACAAAAGATAACGTAGCGCCGATTGTCAGACGATTCCAAAGCCCGATAGGATGGCCCCTGCTTCCTTCAGGCGCTCTAGATTGCAGGTTTCAGAGCCCGGGAAGGCAAGACCTAACAATAATAAATGGGAGAAAGGTCTATGAGTGAGCCTGTCATGGGTTGGGTTGTTTGCCGCCCACGCGCCGCACGCAGGGTTGCGTTGCTGGCCACAGCGCTCTCGTTGCTGGCCGGTGTCGCGTTGACGACACCGGTGCTGGCAGCCGGCGATACCCCCGCAGCGCCTGCGTTTGCGATTGAGTCCCCCAAGGCCGCCAAAGGCCTGATGATCGACGTCGTCCATGCCGGCAAGCGCCTGGTGGCGGTCGGTGATCGCGGGCACATCCTCTATTCCGATGACCAGGGCAGCACCTGGACGCAAGGCAAGGTCCCCACCCGGCAATTGCTCACGGCGGTGTTTTTCGTTGACGACAAACAAGGCTGGGCAGTCGGCCATGATGCGCAAATCCTCGCCAGTTCCGACGGTGGCGCCACCTGGACCCAGCAATACCAGGACGTCGATCGCGAAGCGCCCCTCCTCGACGTGTGGTTCAACAACGCCAGCCACGGCCTGGCCGTTGGCGCCTACGGTGCGCTGATCGAAACCATTGACGGCGGCAAGACCTGGAGCGACGTCAGCGACCGCCTCGACAACGAAGACCAATACCACCTCAACGCCATCGCCCACATCAAGGACGCCGGCCTGTTTATCGTCGGCGAGCAGGGCAGCATGTTCCGCTCCAGCGACGACGGCCAGACCTGGGAAAAACTCGAAGGCCCCTACGAGGGCTCGCTGTTTGGCGTGATCAGCACCGCCCAACCGCAAACCCTCTTGGCGTACGGCCTGCGCGGCAATCTCTACCGTTCCACCGACTTCGGCAGTACCTGGGAGCAGGTTGAGTTGAACGCCACCCGTGGCGCCCTGGAGTTCGGTTTGTCGGGCGCGACCTTGCTGGAGGACGGTTCAATCGTGGTGGTCGGCAACGGCGGCAGCGTGGTGGTCAGCCACGACGATGGCCAGACCTTCAGCGTGTTCAACCGCCCGGACCGCATTTCGTTGTCGGCCGTCACGGCGGCAGGCAATGGCAACTTGATTCTGGCCGGGCAGGGTGGCGTTCGTGTATCGACGCCGACTGGCGCTGAGCTCGTAAAACAATAAAAAGGCGGGGACAGAATGAGCAGTCATCACAACGATAAAGCGACCTTTCTTGAGCGCCTGATCTTCAACAACCGCCCGGCAGTGATCGTCATCTGTCTGTTGGTAAGTGTTTTCCTGTTCTGGCAGGCGACCCTGATTCGCCCGTCCACCAGCTTTGAAAAGATGATCCCCCTCAAGCATCCCTTCATCGAAAAGATGATGGAACACCGCAACGACCTGGCCAACCTGGGCAACACGGTGCGCATCTCGGTGGAGGCCAAGGACGGTGACATCTTCACGAAGGAGTACATGGAGACCCTGAGGCAGATCAACGACGAGGTGTTCTACATCTCCGGCGTCGACCGTTCGGGCCTCAAGTCGCTGTGGAGCCCCAGCGTACGCTGGACCGAAGTCACCGAAGAAGGCTTTGCCGGCGGCGAAGTGATCCCTCAGAGCTACAACGGCTCGGCGCAAAGCCTCGATCAACTGCGCAACAACGTGCTCAAATCCGGCCAGGTCGGCCGCCTGGTGGCCAACGACTTCAAGTCGAGCATCGTCGACATCCCGCTGCTGGAGTCCTACCCGGACCCGCAGGACCAGGGCAAGTTGCTGGCCCTGGATTACCGCAAGTTCTCCCATGAACTCGAAGACAAGATCCGCGACAAGTTCGAAGCGCAGAACCCCAACGTCAAGATCCACATCGTCGGCTTTGCCAAGAAGGTCGGCGACCTGATCGACGGGCTGGTGATGGTGGTGCTGTTCTTCGGCGTTGCGTTCGTCATCACCCTGGTTCTATTGCTGTGGTTCACCAACTGCCTGCGCAGCACCATTGCGGTGTTGAGCACCACGCTGGTGGCGGTGGTCTGGCAACTCGGCCTGATGCACTTCTTCGGCTTCGGGCTGGACCCGTATTCGATGCTGGTGCCGTTCCTGATCTTTGCCATCGGGATTTCCCATGGCGTGCAGAAGATCAACGGTATCGCCCTGCAATCCAGCGAGGCAGACAACGCGCTGACCGCCGCGCGGCGGACTTTCCGGCAACTGTTCCTGCCGGGGATGATCGCGATTCTCGCTGACGCCGTGGGCTTTATCACGTTGCTGATCATCGACATCGGCGTGATCCGCGAACTGGCCATCGGCGCATCCATCGGCGTGGCGGTGATCGTGTTCACCAACCTGATCCTGCTGCCGGTGGCGATTTCCTATGTCGGCATCAGCAAGCGCGCCATCGCCAAGAGCAAAAAGGACGCAAACCGCGAACATCCGTTCTGGCGCCTGCTGTCCAAATTCGCCAGCGCCAAAGTCGCGCCGGTCTCGGTGTTGCTGGCGTTGGTGGCCTTCGGTGGCGGCCTCTGGTACAGCCAGAACCTGAAGATCGGCGACCTGGACCAAGGCGCACCGGAACTGCGCCCGGACTCGCGCTACAACAAGGACAACAATTTCATCATCAGCAACTACTCCACCAGTTCCGACGTGCTGGTGGTGATGGTCAAGACCAAGGCCGAAGGCTGCTCGCGCTATGAGGCCATGGCGCCTATCGACCAGTTGATGTGGAAGATGCAGAACACCGAGGGCGTGCAGTCGGCGATCTCGCTGGTGACCGTGTCCAAACAGATGATCAAGGGCATGAACGAGGGCAACCTGAAATGGGAAACCCTGTCGCGCAACCCCGATGTGCTGAACAACTCCATCGCCCGTGCCGATGGCCTGTACAACAACAATTGCTCGCTGGCGCCGGTGCTGGTGTTCCTCAACGACCACAAGGCCGAAACCCTCGACCGCGCCGTGCATGCGGTGCAGGACTTCGCCAAGGACAACAACAAGGATGGCCTGGAATTCATCCTCGCCGCCGGTAACGCCGGGATCGAAGCGGCCACCAACGAGGTGATCAAAGAGTCGGAACTGACCATCCTGATCCTGGTGTACCTGTGCGTGGCGACCATGTGCATGATCACCTTCCGCTCGTGGGCGGCGACCCTGTGCATCGTGCTGCCGCTGGTGCTGACTTCGGTGCTGGGCAACGCGCTGATGGCGTTCATGGGCATCGGCGTCAAGGTCGCGACCTTGCCGGTGGTGGCCCTGGGCGTGGGGATCGGCGTGGACTACGGCATCTACATTTACAGCCGCCTGGAAAGCTTCCTGCGTGCCGGTTTGCCGTTGCAGGAAGCCTATTACCAGACACTCAAGTCCACCGGTAAAGCCGTGCTGTTCACGGGCCTGTGCCTGGCGATCGGCGTGTGCACCTGGATCTTCTCGGCCATCAAGTTCCAGGCCGACATGGGCCTGATGCTGACCTTCATGCTCTTGTGGAACATGTTCGGTGCACTGTGGCTGCTGCCGGCACTGGCGCGTTTTCTGATCAAGCCCGAGAAACTGGCGGGGCGGAAGGGCAATTCGTTGTTTGCGCACTGATTCCGTCAGCTGCGCACAGACGCCCGATGTCAGCATCATCGGGCGTTGATGATCAGGTGGCTGAGGGCGCGATGGCTAAAAACAGTTGATCCTGAGGCGGCATGATCAACACATACAGGATTTTCTCGATAGGTTCGGCCCCAGGCGACTGTTGGCTGCGTAACCGTGCCTGAACATGCTCTTTGAGCAGGTCCTTTTGCGTGTATTTACGCTGGCTGGCGAGTTTCAGATGGGCCCGGGTGTAGCGGGCTGGCGGTGCATCGGCGGTGGCGTAGTGAAAGTGCGCGTACCAGAGCACCGTCGGCGGCCTTTGTGCTTTGTCATACACGGCGTATTCGGTGAAGAAATCGCCGCCCAGGGTGGGCCGCTGCGGATCTGCCCGGCTGGTGAGGTTGATATCGATTTGTTTTTGCCGCCATAGGTATTCCAGGCTTTCCAGGCTTGGCCACTGGCGTTTATAGGCCTCACTGCACACCCGCTGCGCCATGCGCTCCATATCCCTGGCGTGTGCCCGATAGGTGTCGATCAGGTCCTGCGCTGAAGCTTGGTTGCGGTGAGCGTGCGCGACTTCATCGGCGAGGTCCGTGAGCTTTTTCGCTTGCCCGGTGAGTAACTCGTCCCAGTCCGCGGGGTTGATGTCTTGCCGGGTGATGGCAGATTCCAGCTTCTGTTGTTGTGCCGTGACTACCCGTTCGATCTCTGTGCGTTGCCGGATCAGTTTCTCGCCCTGACTCTTGAGCGTTGCCAGGGGGCGCATACTTGCGGCGGGGGCTGGTGTGGCCAAGGGTTCCTGGACGGTTTCTACCCAGCTGTCAGCATCATAGGGCTCGAACGAGGCCACGGTTTCACCGGTAAAGGTGTTGCTGATGATGAGACGTTCCTGAGGGTGTTGGCTGTCAGCAGGCTTCAGGTCACCGACCAGGTAGTTTCTTTGGCGGGTTTTGAAGATGCGTTTTGTCGGCGCTTTCGGCCTGCGCAAGCTTGACGACAACGCTTCGACCTCCAGTGCCTCCTGGCTGCGCACCACGCTCTCCAGCTCGTTTTCGGCCAGCATCCGGGCCTGCCTGAGCCCATTCATGAGGCGTTCGGCGACAGGGTGAACGCGTTCCGGATTGATAAACGTGAGGGCCTCAATGGCGCGATCGTAGCTGCGGTATTTACCGAGGAGCGTGTCGTATAGCATGCGTTGTTGATCGAGAGGGTAGCCGGTGCTGCTGCGTACTTCGGTGTGCGAAAGCAAGGCTTGGCTCAGGTTCGAATCGGCAAGATGTTCAATGTACAGCGCCTCCAGTGGCGGCGGCTCAAGTGCTGATAACTTGACCACTGCCCACGACAGCGGGATCAGCGCGTGGAGCTCCAGGTTCGCTGAAAAAAAGTGTTGGAGCGCGTCAATTTTTGAAAGCAACTCTTCACGTATCGCACGCCCTGCCACAGAGTCCTGTTCCAATAACTCAAGGGTGGTTTCCATCTCGCGGGAGCGAGCGGCCATACGCTGGATGACGTCTGCCAGTTCAATCGCTCGGGTCACGTGTTCGTTGTACGCCCAAGGACGCCCGCTCTGCATCTCAGGCAACATCCGTTGACTCATTTGGCTCATGGGCTCGCCACGATCGGTGAATAGAAAGGTATCTGCCCATTTTTGCAGATGGATATGCAGGCGCAGTTGGTCCTCCCACAGTGTTTTCAGGGTCGCTGCGCGGTCCTGCACGTGGCCACGAGCGCCTGCGTACTTTTCCAGATCCTGTCCCGCCTTGAACAGTTCAATACGCTTGGGTAGTAACAGTGCGTACTGTTGTTCCGCCTTTTCCAGAGCAATTTCATAGCGCGTGCGCACCGTTGAATAGCTTGATATCTCTTGCTCGTGTCGAGCTTCAAGGGCCGGTTTTTGCGTGTCGGTGGCTTTATCCAGAAGGTTCCATACCAGTTTCAACGTGCTGATGTGTTGAAGCAGGGTTTTGCGCTCGCTGTTCAGCCCATCGAGCAATGCCCTGAACGCGGGCATCGAGTGGGTGAGCTCCACACTGAGCACTTGAATGCGGCCCAGCAGTTGCTCCCTTTGGAGCCGATTGGCTTCACGTAAAGCCGCCACGCGCTTGGGGCCACCGCCGGTCAGTTTCAGCCCGCGGTCCAGGCTCCAGTGACCGGAGCCATCGGTTCGCAGCTTTATCCCAGGGTGGTCGGGTTTATCGGGGTCAATAATGAACACCTCGTTAAAGCCCGGGACGATGCTGACGCGAAACAGCAGGCCACCCACCGACGCATGCCAGCGTTTGTCGAGCCTGAACAGCCCGCGTAGAGGGCCGAGCGCGACGGGTTCCGGGGCCGGTTCAGGCCAGGGAATATTGAACCCCAACAGTTTTTTCAGCAGGCGCGCCGAAGCACTGTCGCCGGCCAGTGAGCGGTCAATGTCCAACAGCGTGCGGCCACCACCGGGGGGCTCGGAGGGCAAGCCGACGATGCCCCGCTTAACCACGGCAGAGGCCGGGGGCGCTTGAGTGGATGGGCGGCTCAATGGCCATTGTTCAAGGGCCGGTGGAGCCGGTTCAGCGACGGCGGCGGGCTTTTTTGCCGCCTGGATGGGCAAGCCGAAGTGGATCAACACCATGCTGGTATTGAGCAGCAGGTCGACCCAGGCAAGTTCCCTGGCAGTCGGGTCGTCGCTCTCCAGTGCCGGCACGTCTTGCTTGAGGCTTTGTGCCAGTTGCATGAACCAGCCCACGGCCGCCAGCGGTCCGCGTACCAGCATCAACAGCGTATTGAAGCCCAGTTGCATGCCTTCGAGGATTAACGCCCAACGGCTTTCAGCGTTGGAGGTTGAATCGCGGTCGGCCTGGTCCAGCAACTGACGCGCTTCGCACTCAAACAGGTACTCCATCAGTTGGTTGCCATTGAGCGCTTGCAGAATCCGATCGTTGCTTTCATCTCCAGGCAGGGCAAGGGTGGCGGGAGGTGGAATCCTGGGCAAGGGATCGAACTCTGAACCGATCCCGCTGACACGCACGTAATGGGGCTCCTTGAACCCACCGTTGCTGTAGATAGACCGGGCGTCATCTTTCAACCAGGCCAGTACGCTGTCCTGGATCGTGCCAGGCTCGATGATGGCCGCCAGCAGGCTCTCCCGGTCGACGAATTCCAGCAGCGACTCGCGGTACGCGGGGCGATACAGCAGACGCGGTCCCGGCTGCCCGTTGCGGGGCTCGATGATGAACATGTTCTGTACCGTATCCGCCCTGGCGCCGTGCTTGCGCTGAAACGCCAGCACGCGCATCACGATTTCATCGGCACCCGCCCAACGCTCCGAACTGTGGGTGCCAAGCACTGCGTTGACATAGCGCAAACCGCCCGGCGTGAGCCCGGCTTCACCCTTTATCTTGTGCTCCAGAGCCAGGCTTTTCAGGTCGATGGGGCGTTGCTGGCAGAACAGGCGCTTGCGTTGTTGCGCCTCTGCTTCATCACTGAGCAGGCCCTGTTGGATGTAAGCCGGGTAATTGCGGCCGACATCAACGCGCTGCACCAGTTGGAGCAGGTATTGCGGGGTCAGCCAGGGTTCGATTGGCAGCCCTGCCGTGTGCTGCACTGTCATGCGCCCGGCGGGTGTACCGCTGAGGTTCTTCAGGGCCAGGTCGACCAGGCTCATCGGGACGTTCTCGACATAGCCACTTTGCAGCGTGCCCACGGGCACATGGAAGGTCAGGTGCAGGGTGTCGGCCGTGTAAGGCGAGTGGGCAGTGTCCGTGCAGGTGCGCTCGCCATGCAGCGCGGTATTTCGATCCAGGCACAGTTGATGGTTCAGGTGCCGGGTGGCGTAGGTGCGGATATCGTCCAGCCCGTCCAGGTAGCCTTTGCCGTGTGTCAGGCGTCTGAGGTTGGCTTGTTCGAGCAGGCGTTGATGAAAGGCAAAACGGTCGGCAGGCGAGGCGTCGCGTAGCCAGTCAGGAAGGGCGGCCTGGATCGACGGCAGTGTTTGGCCGGGCATACGCGGCGCATGGCTAAACAGCTCGGCCGGATCAGTCAGGGCGTCAAACTGCGTCTCCAGCCGATGGACGGTGCTGTCGGCGGGCAGGTGTATGCGAGCCAGCGCGTCCAGTTGTTGATTCAAGATCAGGGCGGCTTGCACCTCGAAAATATCGCCGTCGGGTTCGTACTGCCGCCAGGTGATCGTATCGGCGATCCATTGTGCTTGCATGTGCTTGCCCCAGGCTTCACCGAAAGCATCCAGGCTGGCATAGGACAGGATCTGGCCTGACAAGGCACACCAGAACACGCGGCTGCCACTGACCACCAGGATATCGCTGGCCTGCAGCGTCAGCGTGGTATTCCCGCGCACCAGCTGGGTTTCCAGGGTGTACGCGTGAATAGCGTTATCGGGCCACAGCCGTTCGGACCTGGCTTCTCGGCTGGGACAGTCGGCCAGGGTGCTGAGTATTTGCAGTTGCTGGGCATCATCACCGGACTGGCGCACGGCCGAGGTGCTCAGCCGGCCTCGCAGCACACTTGCCAACCATTGCCAGCGGCTGCCGCCAGCATCGCTGTTCTGCTCCCAGTAGGTGGCCAGCGCCTCTTGCGCGCCGACAAACAGAATCAGGGGCAGCTCGCGTATCGCGTCTTCAAAGACATGCCGGTCGTAGCTGCGCTCGCCATTGGCTTGGAAGGTGAGCCGGGTACCGGTTTTGTCGCTCAGGTAAGCGTCCAGTCCGTAGCGAAACGACAGATCGGGAAAACTGCCGTCGGCAAGATGTTGGAGCGCCACGTCCACTAGCGGGCGCAGGCCTCGGCCGCCACCTTCGCGGGGTAGCGCCAGGCAAAGACCTGAGAGGGGAATGGATAACAGCGGCGGATATTTCTCTTCCAGGGTGCTGGCCAGCATTTGAGCGACGACTGAGCGCAGTGAGGGCCGCGTGGAAAATTGCGCGGCTACGACTTTTTTCAGCAGGTTTTCGGCCGGACTTGGCGGGATGACAGGCATGGACATCTTCCTTTACGTGGATAAGTGAATGCCTTCGTAAAGTAAGATCAACAGTTCGCCCGATGTGGTAGCCCGATATGATCGGAAGGCTTTACGGCAACGCGCGCGAGGCTGATCAACCCCGCGCGCGTAGTAACGACCAGACACGCCAGTGCTTATGCGCGCGTGCTGTTAGTGGGATGTTCTGGCCTCAGGGTTCGAGCGACAAAAACCAGCGCTCGGCCAACGCCTTGCCGATCAGCCCACGGTGTACATCCACCACCGTCTGCGGGCTCTGAGCCTGGGCCAGTAACGAGTAGTAGCTCTGCGTTCGTTGCGCAGCGGTTTTCAAGTGGGCGGCGGTGTAGCCGGCCTTGGGTGTATTGGCGGCCGGGTAATGAAAGTGCGCGAACCACAGCGGTTTGCCTTGCTGGTCATTCACCGCGTATTCCTGGATGAAGTCCCGACGCTCGCCTTTTAATTGAAACCGTACATTCCACCTGGACACGCTGACCTGTTTTTCGCCGATCAGGTATTCAAGGTTGCCGTGAGTCGGCGGCAGTTCCAGGCTCAATTGAATACGCAGGGCCTTGCCGCGAGCGCTCAGGCGTCGTCCAGCTTCACGCAGGTCGGCCACCAGCGTCTGGTCCGCGACGGTGCGGGCGCTTTCGGCCTGGGCCTGAATCAGCCGGTCCAGCTCCGTGGCCAGCTTGTCGTAGCGGACCGCTTCGTACTGCAGGATCTCCTCGACCTCTTGCGGATGCTTGCAGATTTTCCTGTAGTCGTCGCCCCGACGCAGGTGCTCTTCAACCATCGCCAGCAGCTTGCGCGCATTGCCTTTGACCAGGCCGAACTCGCGCGGGGCAGCGGGCGGCTGGGCAGGCGTTGCTTCGACGAACTCGACCCAGTCGTCACCGTCCTGCGAGTACATTCCCAGCAGTTGGTCGTTGGCTTCGTCTCGCACCTCGACGATTTCCACGTTACCAACGGGTTTTACCTCGCCGATAAGCGTGGCCTTTTTTCGGGTCCGAATGACCTTTTTTGCGGGTCTTCCCGTGGTCGCGGCAGGGCGCCGGGGTGGCCGTCGGCTGGTTTGCGCAGGAGGTTTGACTTCGCTGGCCAAGCGTCGCGTGACGTCCTGGTAGAGCTCATCGAGCAAGGTGAACAGTTTGCTGTTGTAGGTCGGGTCCAGCACGCCGGCGTCAACGATACCCAAGCCCTGCAACGAATCCAGGGCGCGACCATAGTGCTCCACCAGGCTCTCCAGCACACTCAGGCGATCACTGGCCGACAGTTCCAGCCTGTTGAGTTCACTGTGGGTGCGCAAATGCTGTTGCAGCGGCTCGACAATGGTGTCAAACGCAATGAACAGCGGATGCTGGATGTCTTTGACGACCAGCAGTTTCAGGCAGCGGATTTGCAGATCCTTGATGGCCAGGGCGCTGTTCTCGTTCGGTCGGTCCGGAGTCAAGCGTTTGAACGCGTCGGCACCGGAGGAGCCGAGATTGAATAACTGCTCCAGATGACGATCCTCGGACTCAAGCCCGCGGATACTGCGTTCATTGATGTCCAGCATTTGATGGAGGAACTGTCGATAAACCATCGGTTCGCTGAGCACCGCCCGGTACAGGGCGGCGCTATCACGGGTGAACGAAGGATGGGCGCGGTAGAGTGCTTGCCTGTCTGTTTCTGCGACCACCACATGTTTGCGGGCGTTATTGATGGTGTTCTCCAAAAGCGCCAGGGTGCTCTTGAGCGGCAGTGGAATGTTCAGTTCGTTGCGTTCCTGGGCGCTGTTGAGGATCTTCAGGTAATCGCGGGTCTGGGTTCTGAGGGCATCGTCGAAGTGCTTGCGCGCGTTGGCCCGCTGCACCTCGCTGAATCGGGCATTCTGTTCGGCGTTTTCCATCGCGGCCTGGGCCGCGTCCACTGTGCGTTGCCGTTCCTGTTGGTTTGCCAGCATCTGCTCATACTCACCTTGCAACTCACTGATACGCAGTGCCTTGCGCTGGCGTTCGGCGGCAATCCGTTTTGGCGGCATGCCCCCGTGTAGCCGCAGCCGGGTATCGACGGACCAGACACCCTTTGCGTTGGTACGCAGGTAGGGGCCGCGCCGCTTGCTGTCGGCATGGTCGACGATCACCACGCTGCCATCGTCGTCCAGAACGACCTGGAACAGGTCCCCCTCAACCTGGGCGTGCCAGTGGTTTTCGATCAGGTACAAGCCTCTGCTTGGGCCGTTCAACACGGGCTGGGGCAAGGTGGGTGGCGTGGCGACTTTAAATGCCGCAAGGCGCATACGCTGGCTTGGTGTGAGGCGCTGGCTTGCCTGGGCGAAACTGAAATCCAGGGCCGTACGGTTGTCGCGCGGCAGTTTTCCGGCCAGGGCCACGGTGCCTTGGCGGCGCTGCGGGGAAGGCAGGGGCGGCCAGCGCGAGGCATCACGGCGAGGTATGGGTGCGTGCAAAGCCCGTTGCCGGATGGCCGGGGCCAACGGTGGTGGTCGTGTCTGCACCGATGGGAAGTCCAGCAACGCCATCGCGACGTTGAGCAACAAGTCGATGGCGCCCTGTTCCCCGTCGAGGGGGGGCTGGCTGCTGAGGGCCTGAATATCCCGGGTAACGCTGGCGAACAGGGTCAGTAACCATCCGGTAAGCATCGCCGGGCCACGCAGTACCGGCAACAGCAGGCTGCCGAACAGCAAGCTTGCGCCTTCCATCAACACTTGCCAGCGGCTTTCGTTGTTGGACACCGACGCGCGTTCGGCCTGATCCACCAGGGCCCGGGCGTGGTCGCTGAACAGGTAGCGCATCAATTGCCCGGTCACCAGGCATTGTTGCAGTTCATCGTTGAGGCCATTGCCGGCGAGGGTCGCCGGCGGCGGCGTGTACAGTGGCGCGAATTCGTCGCCTTGGCCAAAGCGCACGTAATGGGGTTGGCGAAAGCCGCCCTGGTCGTAGATCGGCCGCACGTTGTCGGGCAGCCAAGTCAGCACGCTGGTTTGTAACGCTCCGGGCTCGGCGATGGCCTCGAACAGCGCAGCACGGTTGGCGAACTCGCGCAGCGGTTCGGCATACAGCGGTCGATACAGGAGGTGCGGGCCACTCTCAAGATTCTGGTACTCAATGAGGTACATGGCGCTGACCGTATCCGCTGGGGCGCCTGGGGCACGCGAGAATGCCAGGTGACGAATCGCCACGGGATGGTTGTTGACGTGCTGGTCTGCACTCTCGGGCTGCATCAACGCGTCGACCATGTTGACGCCTTGGGGCGTCACGCCGGCCGCGCCCTGGAGGCTCAGCTCCAAGGCCAGCAACGGCAACTGCACGCGCTGTTGATCGGTAAACAGGACTTCGCGTCGCTGTGCGTCAGGTGTGTCGCTCAGCAGGGCTTGTTTAAGCTGCAGGGGGTAGTGTTTGCCGATGTCGACTTGTTCGATCAAGCCATCACTGCCCGTGAGGTACTCCGCCGTCAACCAGTCCGGCAGCGGGGTGCCGTGGCGATGGGCAATCGACAGTTGGCCGCTGGGACGGGCGGACAGGTTATTGATGGCCAGTTCGGTGAGGCTCATGTTCACGTGTTCGACGATACCGGCGCCGCCGGGGTAACCGGCGGCTACCACGAACGTCAACATCACATCATCGGGGTTCAATGCGGCCTGGGGCGCGGGGGCTGCGGCCCTGGCGGCCTCGCGCTGCAACGCTTGCTGCAGGGCGCGGACCGTGTAGGTGTGGATGTCGTCAATGTCACTGAGGAAGGTGCGTCCTTGCGCCCGCTGCTTTGCGCTGGCCAGGGCCAGGCTGTATTGCCGGTAACGGGAACGATCGGCGGGGAGCGCATCGCGCAATGGGTCGGGCATGAGCGCCCGCACGGTCCTGAGGTGCGGCAGGCGGTCTGGCGGGGCATCGATAAAGTATCGCCCTGGGTCGGTGAATTCGCGGTACAACGCTTGCAGTGTCGCCGGGCTTTGATCCAGTGGCAGGTTCAGGTCGGCAAGGTTTTCCAGTTGCTGGTTGAGGATGATCGCTGCCTGGTGGTCGAAGATCGAGCCTTCGGGTTCGTAGCGGTTGCAGGTGATTGTCTGGGCTTGATACTGCGCGCTGATGCGCTGTTCCCAGGCGGTGGTGAAGTCATCCAGGGACGTAAAGTGTTCAACCCGGCCACTGGGTGTACACAGCAGCACCGGCGCTTGGCCGTTGATGACGCGGGTCAGCAGCAGGTGCTCGGAAAGCAGGCGAGCACTGCGGCCCTTGTTATCAAGTGTGGTCTCGATACCGTAGGCCATCACGGCATGCTCACCGTAGCGTGCCATGCGCTGGGCGCGGTCTGGGGTGGTGGTGAGCTGGTCGAGGGTTTGGCGGGCTGTCTCATCCAGCGTCGGCTGGCCGAGAGCGGCGGCCTGCAAGGTGCTCCTGAGCATATCGGTGAGCCAGCGCCAGCGGCTGACACCGTTGTCCGCGTCCTCATTCCAGAAACGGATCAACACGTCCTGCAGGGCAATCGGCAGGGTCGCGGGCAATTCCCGGATCACGTCCTCGATGACCTTCATGTCCAGCTTTTCTGTAGTGGTACCCGGCAGCTCCAGGGGCTTGGGCGGAGCGTCGGACAGGTAATAGGCGGTGTCATTGACGTCACTGAAGTCCAGTGGGCCATTGCTGCCCAGGTACTGGTAGACGACGTCTATCAAGGGTTGGAGTTTCCAGCCACCGGAGGGCTGTGGAATGGCCAGTCGGGTAAGGGACAGGTCGATCGCCAATGAGGGGTAGCGTTCATTGATGGCACCCAGGAGCAGAGGGCGGATGATTGTTTCCAGGGTCGCGAGGCCAGCAAATTGCTGGCTCACCACCTGGGCCGTCAGGTCTTCAGGGAGGGCAGGAGAGGGCATGGGCGTAAAAGTCCTTTTCTAGGGCGCGCCGCCTGGATCAGGCGAGGTCATTTCAGCCAAGCATGGTGTCTGTGGGCGGGCCGCAGGCGGTAGCCGGCTATGGCCGGGCAACGCGAAGGAAGAAAGGCGTGAAGGATTGGCCTATCATCAGTGTCTTTCTTGCTGATGAATGACCCTGATGACTGCTAAGACCTTGCTGGCTGAACTTGCCACCAGCGCCATGCTTGAAATCGATGGCCTGCATGCCTTTGAGTTTCACCTCTATGCCCAGAAATTGCTGATCACCGCCATGGACGGCCGTGAGGAAAAACGCTGGGAGTTCAGCACGGCTCAGGTGCAGGCGGCTACTTTCGACACCACCTTGCAAAGCTGGCTCCTTACCGGTGATTCGGGCGAGCACCGCCTGATCTGCATGAGCGGCTTCACCGGCAACAATAACGACGAGGATGAAGCCGATGATGATGCGTAAATTCTGGCCCCTGTTGATGGCCGGCAGTGTCGGTGCGATGTCGGTGCAAGCCGCCCCGGCCGACACCTATGAACTGTTGGTCGGCAGCTACACCGCCGGCAGCAGTGAGGGTATCTACCGCCTGCAATTCGACAGCCGTACCGGCCAGCTCCAGGGCCCGCCGGTGCTGGCGGCCAAGGCGGCCAACCCGTCCTGGCTGACGGTCTCCAAAGACCAGAAGCACCTGTTTGTGGTCAACGAAAATGGCCCGGGCCAGACGGACGCTGTAGGTCGGGTCAGCAGCTACAGCATTGATCCGAAGAGTCATCAGCTCACCCTGATCAACCAGGTGCAGAGCCTGGGCAACGAGCCGACGCACTCCAGCGTCGCCGGGGACGGGCGTTACCTGTTTGTCGCCAACTATTCGGTGCTGGAAGATCCGGGCGGCAGCCTGGCGATCCTGCCGGTGGACGCCACCGGCAAACTGTCGGCGCCGGTGCAGTTGAGCGGGCATCCGGCCAGTCGCGTGAACCCTGAGCGCCAGGCGTCCAACCATGTGCACTCGGTGGTGTCGTCGCCAGATGGCAAGTATGTGTTCGTGCAGGACCTGGGGGCGGACAAGCTGTTTGCCTACCGCTACGATCCCAAGGCCAATCACGAATTGCCACTGACCCCGGCCAATCCGGCCTCGGTGCAATTACCGCCCGGCAGCGGTCCGCGTCACTTGCTGTTCAGCGCCGATGGCAAACACGCCTGGCTGACCACCGAGATGAGCGCGCAGGTCGCGGTGTTCGATTATCACGACGGTAAGCTCACGCAGACACAATTGGTGGAGTTCGCTGCCGGGCAACCGGTTTCCGACAAGGCGGGCGCCGCGCTGCACGCCTCCGGTGATGGCAAATTCCTGTATGTGAGCAACCGTGGCACCGCCAACCAGCTGCTGGTGTTCAGCATCGACCCGGCGACCGCGCACCTCAAGGAAGTCCAGCGCCGCTCCGTGGAAGGTGACCACCCGCGTGAGTTCAGCCTGGACCCGAGCGGCAAGTTCCTGCTGATCGCCAACCAGAAGAGCAATGAAATCGTGGTGGTCGAACGTGACCCCAAGACCGGCCTGCTGGGTAAAACCGTGCAGAAATTACCGATTGATGCCCCTAGCGACCTCAAGTTCCTGGTGCGTCAATAAGCCACAGGCCCCGCACTGCGGGGCCTGAGCCTTTCTATTAATTGTGTTGATAGCGGCTAGTGTTTCAAAGCATTTCTAAGGTTCAACCCTCGGGCGTAAGTTGGGTTCCAAGGCCTTCACCGGCCACCCAACCAAACGCACACAAGGGTTACCGACATGAACTTCAATCTCTTCTCGATCATCGCGGCCTCTGCTGTTTCCGCCACCGTGGCCTTGCCCGCGTCCGCCAGCGTGGACGTCAGCGGCAAGCAATCGAGCACCAGCGCCTACACCCAGAAATACCTGCAACAAAGCGCCAACTTCTATGCGGCCCTGGATCACAAGACTCAGCACTGAACGCCAGGGTGTGCAGGGCTCAAGGTTTTGCCATCACCGTGAGAAACAGCGGCGAGTCCAGAAAACGTTGTAGCCAAACCGCTAGCCGCTGATACGGTGCCCCTGCAAACCACTCCCGATCCACATGAGCAAACTGGCGCACAAACGGCGCCAGTGCCACATCGGCCAGGCTCAAATGGTCGGCCAGCAAGTAGTCGGTCCCCGCCAGCAAGTCCTCAAGCTTCTGCAAAAATACCGCGCCCTCGGCCCGATAATGCTCCATTGGCTGCTCGGGGTAGCGTTCGGCATATTTGTATCGATTCAAATGATGCTTGAACGCTGAATCGTTCTCGGCAATCAACTCCAACACCCTGGCATCGCCCTGCAGCAACCAATCGTCAGGGTCGTTCTGCGCCAGCGCCCATTGCATGATCGCCAGGCTCTCGTCGATGACCTGACCGTCCACACTCAACACCGGCACCGTGCCCTTGGGCGACAGCGCCAGCATCTCTGCCGGCTTGGCTTTCAGGCTCACCTCGATGATCTGCACCGGCACGCCCGAATACCGCAAGGCCAGGCGTGCGCGCATGGCGTACGGGCACCGGCGAAACGAATACAGCAGCGCCTCGCTCACTTGACCTCCAGGGTGCTCAGGCCGTTGCCCTGGCGCTTGACCTGGATCTGCACGGGGATGCGCTCATGCATTTCCTGCACGTGGGAAATCACCGCGACTTTGCGGCCCTGGGCCTGCAAGCCGTCCAGGGCATCCATCGCCAATTGCAGGGACTCCGGGTCGAGGCTGCCGAAGCCTTCGTCGATAAACAGTGACTCGATCTTCAGCGTGCTGGACGCCATCGACGCCAGGCCCAAGGCCAGCGCCAGCGACACCAGGAACGTCTCGCCGCCGGACAAGGAATGCACCGAGCGCAGTTCGTCGCCCATTTCCGTGTCCATCACCAGTAACCCGAGCATGCTGCCACCGCGCTTGAGGCGGTAGCGGCGCACCAGTTGGCGCAGTTGCACGTTGGCGTGATGCACCAGCAGGTCAAGGTTGTAGGCCTGGGCGATCTTGCGGAACGTATCGCCGGTGGCCGAGCCGATCAACGCATTCAAGCGCGCCCAGCGTTGCCACTCTTCATAGGCCTGGGTGATGCGCTCGGCCAGCGCATGGTTGGCATCCTGGCGGCGTTGGTCCTCGGACTGAAGCGCACGCAGTTCAGCCACCTGTTTTTCGCCTTCAGCCAGCTGTTGATTGAGGCTGGCCAGGGCGCTGTCCAATTGCTCGGCATCCAGGTTGCCGTTGTGCGAAGCCTGATGTTCGGCGAGGCGTTGCTCGCGCTCTTGCAGCAGGACCTTGGCTTGTTCGACGGCCTTTTCGCTGGCCTGCAGCTGTTGGCGCAGTGCGCTGACCTGGGCGTCGTCGAACGCCAGAAGCCGTGTCAGGCCAGTGTCATCCAGCTCAGGGTGCAGGGCGCGCCACTGTGCGAGGCGTGTTTCGAGTTCCTGCCGTTCAGCGTCCAGGGTGTGCTGACGTTCCTGGCGGGATTTGAGGTCAGCGGCGAGTTGGATCAGCTCGTTGTGGATGACCTGCAACTGTTGGTTGGCGTCGGTTTCGCTCTGGCGCGACTGCACCACGGCCTGCTCCAGTTGTTGCTGCCACTGTTCAGCGCTGGCGTGCTCGCCCAGCAGTGTACGGAGTGTGTCCTGGGCCACCTGTTGCCGGGCCGCCAGCTCGGTGAATTGCTGGTTCAGCGCATCGAGTTGCTGCTGGCGATGTTGCTGGTGGGTGTGTTCTTTCTCGATGGCCTGCTGGCGCTCCTGTTGCTCGGTCAGTTCATCGTGCTGATGACCCAGTTGCTCAAGGCGCTGGCTCACCTGCTGGTCGAGCAACATAAAGGTCGCGGCCGGTTCGTTGCGCAAGCCTTCGAGGGTGTCGGCCGGCAGCAGGCTGGCGAAGGCCTGGAGTTCTTCATCAAGACGCTCGCGGTCGTTGGACAGCTCGCGCTGCTGGTCCAGCATCAATTGGCGGGCCTGCTGGCTCGCCTCCTGGGCCAGTTGCAGTTGCTGCTGCAGGCGCCCGGCGTTCTGTTGCAGGTTGAGCAGGGCGCCCTGGCGTTGTTCGTCCTGGGCAATGCTCTGCGTCAGTTGGCTTAGTTGCTGGGTCAACCAGTCGCTGCGTTTGGCCGCGTCCTGGTTGAGCAGCGAGGCGGACAACGGGTGAGCTTCAAGGCTCGGCGCAAGGCCCTGTTGCTGGATTGCCAACTGCTCTTGCTGTTGCAGGAATTCCTTCTGCTGGGCAATCAAGCCGCCCACTTCAGCGCGCAATTCGGTGAGTTTTTCCTTGAGCGTGTCGACGGCTTTCTGCGCCGTGGCCTCCTCGTTTTCATCGTGGCGGCCGAGACTGTGCAGCAACGCTTCGGGTTGGTGATAGGGGTGCTCATGGCTGCCGCAGACTGGGCAGGGCTGATCATCTTGCAACTGTTCGCGCAGCTCTTCGACGCTGGCACTGCGCGCCAGGCGCTGGCGTTCCAGCAATTGCCGGGTGACCGTCAACGTCTGCTCGGCGACCGCCAGTTCGGCCTTGGTGTGCAGGCCGGCCTGGTTCAGTTGGTCCCGTTGCTGCGCGGCGTCGGCGAGCTTTTGCGTGAGGGCAGCGGCGTGCTGGTCCAGCTGCTGCTGGCTGTCCCACAGGCGCGTCAGGTCTTCGAAGGCGCGCTGTTGCTTGCGATTGTCTTGCAGCAGGCTGGCCAGCAGTTGCACCTGTTCGGCCACGGCGTGGGGTTCGGCGCCGGCTTCTTGATAGAGCAGGTCGAGGGCTTCGCGTTGCTGGGCAAACGTGTCGGCCGAGGTGGTGGCGCGTTCTTGCAGTTGAGGCAGTTCGGCCTGGCCTTTGTTCAGGCGGTTGCCGATCAGCATCAGCTGTTGCAGGCGGTCGCGGTAGGCGTTCCAGGCTTCGCTCAGGGGGGCGAGGCTGGCACTGCGCTCAAGCTCGGCAGACAAACGTTGCAGGCGCTCGGCAACCTGGGTGTGTTTGTCTTGCAGGCCCTTGAGCAGGGCGTGGCCCTCGGTGCAGGCGGTTTCCTGCTGCTGTTTTTCCTCCGTGCGCTTGGCCAGGTCACGGGTCAAGTGGGCGAGGGTGATTTGCGCTTCGAAGGCCTGGCGCAATAGCGGCGCCGCGTCTGCTTGGTTGCTCAGCGCTTGAGCCAAGGCACTTTGTGCCGTCGCTTGTTGCAGCTGCGCGTGTTGCTGACGGGCGTGCAGGGCGTTTTGCTGCTCGATGTGCTGCTGAATCTGCGCTGCCAGCGGGGTCAGCAACGTGCCGAGTTCAGCCTGTCGTGCAAAGTGATGGCGTTGCGGCGCCAATTGCTCCAGCCGGCTCAGGTCCTGGCGTTGCGGGCCCTGGCTATCCCAGTCGCATTGGGCGCGATGCAACTGTTCGGTGGCACTGAGTTGGCGTTCCTGCCATTCGCGCAGTTCCTTGAGCCAGGTGTGCTGCAATTCCAACTGCTTTAGCTGGGCCTGCTGAGACTTGAAGTGCTGCTGGGCGTCGGCCAGTTGCTGATCCAGCTCGGCGCGGGCTTCGGCGGCCAGGGGTACCACGCCAGTGGCCTGATCCTGCAGCTGCTTGTGCGTGTCCTTGGCGTCCTTGGCCTTGTCGAATGCGCGGCGACCCAGTTGGGTATAGAGCGCGGTATCGGTGAGCTTTTCCAGCAGTTCGCTGCGCTCGTTGTCGTTGGCCTTGAGGAAGGCGCTGAACTCACTCTGGGCCAGCAGTACGGCGCGGGTGAATTGCTCGAAGTTCAGACCCAGGGCCAGTTCCAACTGGGTCTTGTATTCGGTCTTCTGGCTGGCCAGCAGTTGGTCGCTGTCCAGGTCCATCAGGCTTTGCCGGCTGTTCTGCAGCTTGCCGCTGGCTTTGTCGCGGGCGCGATTGGCTTCCCAGCGCGCACGGTAGCGGCGGCCACTGACGCCGACAAAATCCACCTCGGCATAGCCGCCGCCGGTGCCACGACGGATCAGGGTGCGTGGATCGCCGATGGAAATATCGGTGTCGGCATCGGGCATCTTGGCCTGGCCGGTATCGCCCAGGCGCGGCACGGCGCCAAACAGCGCCAGGCACAGTGCATCGAGCAACGTGCTTTTACCGGCGCCGGTCGGCCCGGTGATGGCGAACAGACCCGCACTGGCCAGGGGCTCGGCGGTAAAGTCGATTTCGAACGGGCCCGCCAGGGAGGCGAGGTTTTTCAGGCGGATGGCGAGGATCTTCATGGCTGTTCCTCCTGCTGTTGCACTTCCTGGAGCAGCACGGCGAAGTCCTTCAGGGTCTGTTCATCCACTTCACTGCCGTAGCTGTCCTGCCAGGCGCGGCTGAACAGCTCTTGGGGCGTGAGTTGGTCGAGTTCGATCAAGCGCTCTTCGTCAGTGGCATCGCTACCGCGTTTGCCGGCGTACTCGGCGGCGATGCGCACCAGGCGCACGGCCTTGCCTTGCAGGGCGGTTTCGATCTGTTGGCGCAGGTCCGGTTGCGGTTCGTCGAGGCGTACACGCACTTCCAGCCACGGGTGGCGCTGGGTTTCGGCGAGCAGGTCGATGTCGGGCAGCTCTGCCAACTGCTTGAGGATATCCGCCAGGGGCGCGGCTTCGAGGCGTTGCAGGTCGACCGAGCGGGGAATCAGCAGCGGTTCGACACTCACCAGGCATTGGCCCTGGAAGGTCACATCGAGAATCTGGTGCTTGTAGCCGATTTCGGAGAACGACAAGGGTATCGGTGAGCCGCTGTAGCGAATGCGCTCCTCGCCATTGACCTTTTGCGGCTTGTGCAAATGACCGAGGGCAACGTAGGCGACACTTTTGTCGAACAGTTTGGCGGGCAGTGCCTCGGCATTGCCGATGATCAGGCTGCGTTCGGAGTCTTCCGACACCGAACCACCGGCCATGTGCGCATGGCTAATGGCAATCAGCGCCTGGCCTTTTTTGCGTTTGGCGTTGGCGGCGGCGATCAGCCATTCATGTACCTGGCCGATTCCACGCAGGTAATCGTCACCCAGCTGGGCGCCGGTGACTTCCGCTGGCCGCAGGAAGGGCAGGGCCAGGCACCAGGCGGCGATCTTGCCTTTGGCATCCGGCAGCGGGATCAGCAGCCGGTCGGCATCCAACTGCCCGTCATCCAGCCACAGCACGCGGCCCAGGGCATGGGTGCGCAGGCGCCGCATCAACGGCGCGGGCAACTCGATGCGCGAGCCGGAATCGTGGTTGCCGGCGATCATCACGATGGTCAGGTTGGGGTTTTGTTCATGGGCGCTGATGATGAAGTCATACAGCCGCTCCTGGGCCTTGAGCGGCGGGTTGACCGTGTCGAAGATATCGCCGGCGATCAGCAGCGAATCGGGGCCGTGCAGTTTCAGTTGGCCCAGCAGCCATTCAAGGAAACAGGCGTGTTCGAAGTCGCGTTCCTGGCCGTGCAGGTTTTGGCCCAAGTGCCAGTCGGAGGTATGAAACAGACGCAAGGCGAACTCCGTGGGGAAGAGGAAAAGGAGGGGAGTTTACCTGTATTGCGAACACGCTGCTCCAGACGACGCCGATCCAATGTGGGAGGAGGCTTGCCTCCGATGGCGGTGGGTCAGCCTGCTCTTTTTTGACGGACCCACCGCCATCGGGGGCAAGCGCCCTCCCACAAGGGTTATGCGGTGTGCAGGCTGCCCAGCGCTCGCCACAAGGGGGTTACTTGGGATACAGCGGCGGCAAGCTGGTGGTGTCCGTCGCCGAGTCTTGCACGCGCTCGGTCATGGGGATGGCTTTTATCGCGCGCCACAGGTCTTCGCCCAGCCAGTACTGGCCGCTCTCGCTGTACAGCGCACCGTTCAACCCATCCAGCGCATCCGACAGCGGCACGAAGCGCGCCGCCATGTCCGCCAGGGTTTCCGGCTGCTGCCGCGCCCAGGCATCCAGCGCCTGGCGGGTGGCCTGGGGGTCGTTGGCCTGGGTGGCGCGTTTGAGGTCATCGAGCAGGGTGCGCGGGCTCGGGCCGGTTTGTGCGGCGCGCAGCACCGCCGGTTGCCAGCGCGCACGCCACCACAGGCCGAAGCCCAGCAGGGTGGTGCAGGCCAGGACCAGGGTGCTCAGTTGCCATAGCCACAGACGGCTGTCGTCCGGTGCGGTGATGATGGTTGGCGTGGCAGGCGTGTCCACCATCAGGCTCGGGTTGGCCGCCACTTGCAGGGTGCGGGCGGGCACGCTGGTACGTTCAAGGTGATCCTCATGGGTGTTCCACCACACCACTTCAACAGGTGGCAGTTCCAGCGGGCCGACCCGATTGGGGACCAGGGCTTCGCGGTCTTCGCGGCTGCCAACCAGGCCACGGTCGCTGGTCTGGTTGCCAAGTACCGGTTGGTCCGGGTAGCGGCGCAAGCCATTGATTTCCGTGCTGGGGAGGGCCGGCAGTTGGGCACTGGACAGGCCCTCGGCCTTGACCGTGAGGCTGCGGGTCAGGGAGTCGCCGACTTGCACATGTTCAGGCTCTGGATTCCAGGATTCCGTCAGGGTCAGGCTGCGCGCCGGCAACCAGGGCGTATCGGCGGGATACAACTCGGGCTTGGGTTTGACCTGCAACGCCAACGGCGCCGAACTCACGTGGATCAGCTTGCCCGGCTTGGTGCCTTGCAGGGTATTGTCCTGGGGCGGGCGCGACTCCACCAACGTGGCGCTGAAGGTCTGCGTTGGCAGTTCCAGGGCGCCGCTGTGTTGCGGGTAGATCGCGTAGCGGGTTTCGATCACTCCGTGGCGGATGCTGTTGATGACCTTTTCATAGGTGCGCGACTCGCCCAATTGCTCCACGCGAGCATCCGGGATCTGCAACGGGGTGAGGCTGCTGTCGTCATACAGCGACACCGAGTGGTACACGCGCACCGTCAACAGGGCCTGTGCCTGCACGTACACGCTGGATTGATCGAGGCTGGCTTCGACAAACACCGGCGCCAGCTCGGCGTTGCTGTTCTGGCTGGCGGTTTCCAGCACTTGCAGGCTGATCGGCTGGGTCGAGTACTCGCCCACTTGCAACGGCGGGATCACTACGGTGCCGTTTTCCTTGGGCAGCAGGGTGATGATCCAGCGCGTGGTGGCGTGGTTGTCGCCGCCCAGGGTGGTGAGCTGGTTGAGCTGGCGGGTGCCGCTGACTTCGAACTGTGCATCCAGTGGCGACAGGTCGGGTTTGCCGAACTGGGTGACGTCGCTGGACTCCACCGTCAGCTCCACCGTTTCCCCGGAATTGAGGCGGCTGCGGTCGACACTGGCCACCAGGTTCGCCGCCTGGGCGTGGCCTGCCGTCAACGCCAGCAGAAGCAGAAGGGGGGTGCGGCGGCTCATCGAGTCTTGTCCTGATGTTGTTGCTGTTCGTACCAGAATTTGCGTCGCAGCAGTTCGCCGGGGTTGTCCGGGATCTCCCGCAGCCATTGTTCCAGGGCTTGGCGGTGTTCATCGTCGAGGCTGGCGTCGGCGGGGCGCAGCGGCGGGGTAGTGGTTTGCTCGTCGCCCAGTTCGCTGCCCGGTACTTCGTTGCCGCCGGCTTGGGGTGTGGCGCCGGTCTGGGTGTCACCGCTGCCGGCTTCGCCCTGGCCCTGGGACGACTGCTCGCCGCCCGTGGCAGTTTGCCCACTGGCGCCCTGTTGCGCAGTTTGGCCGGGTTGGGTGGTTTCGTCATCCTCGTTTTTTGCCGGCTGTTCGGGCTCGGGCGCTGCCTGCTCCTGCATCAGGGCTTCCACCAGGGCCTTGTTTTTCAGGGCTGGTTGCAGGTCGGGCTGGGCTTCCAGGGCTTGCTCGTAGGCGTCGACAGCCGCTTCGAGTGCGCCGGATCTGGCCAAGGCATTACCGCGATTGTAGTGAGCGTAGGCGTCATTGCCTTCGGCAAAGCGCTTGATGGCTTCGGCATAGTTGCCGGCTTCGTACAAGGCAACGCCTTGCCATTGCACATCCTGGAAGTGTTCGGCGGCTTCGGCGGGACGTTTTTTCTTGAGCAGGTATTGGCCTTGCTGGTCTGGGCGCAGCCACAAATCCTGGAGTTCGAAGGCGTAGCTGGGCTGGGGGGCGGCCATCAGCAGCAAGGGCAGGCAAAACAACCAGCCACGGCGCCCGGCGCAGGCGGCGAGCAGCAACAGCGGCAAGAGCAGCCAGTAACCCTGGTCGGCCCAGGTGTCGAGGTGCAGCAGCTGGCCGTCGTTACGCAGGGCTTGCGGCGGGTCGAGTACGCCGAGCTGGCGCAGGTCTTTATCGTCCAGGCGCGCGGCACGGTAACGCCCGCCCATCTCGTTGGCGAAGGCTTTGAGCGTGGGGCTGTCGAGGCGTGGCACCAGAATCGCGCCTTGTTCGTCCTTGAGAAATTCACCGCTTTCCTGGGTGACGGGCGTGCCTTCGCGGCTGCCGATGCCGAGGATCGACAGGGGCGGCGACTGGTTGCTTTGCAGCAACAGGCGAATGCCCTGGCGCTCCTGCTTGGACAGCGATGAGCCGATCAGCAGCAGGCGTCCTTGGCCGAGGCCGCTGTGCTTGAGCAGGTCCAGGGCTTTGTGCACCGCCAGGTCAGCGCGGTGGCCGGTCTCGGGCATGATCGAGGGACGCAGCGCTTCGAGCAGGTTGCGGCTGGTGCCCAGGTCGTCCGACAGTGGCACCAGCGTGTGGGCGCTGCCGGCATACACCACGATGGCGGTTTGCGCATCGGTGCGCGCCTGCAACAAGTCATACAGCTTGCGGCGGGCTTGCTCCAGACGATTGGGCGGGCTGTCGGTGGCGAGCATTTCCGGGGTCAGCTCCAGCAGCACCACCAGCGGGTCGGAGGGCTTCTGGCTGGTTTGTTCGACCCGTTGCCAACTGGGGCCGAGCAAGGCCAGCACGGCCAATAGCCAGGCGATACCGAGCACCACCCACGGTGATTTGCTTTCGCGGCCGCTGCCACCGCTGAGCAGCACGGCATGAAAGGCCGGCGGCAGGATCATCTGCCAACGCCCGGCGCGTTTTTGCCGGTGCCACAACTGCCATAGCAACCAGCCGAGCAGCGGCAACAGCAACAGCCACCAGGGGCGGAACCAGTGCGGCCAGAGGTCGATCATCGGCGCCTCCGCAAACGCAGGCGTTTAAGGCGTTGGCGCCACTCAGGACTTTGTTGCAGAAAGATCCCCTTGCTCGACACTTTGCTGAACCAGCGTTGCAGGGCGTTGTTCGGCCAGCGTTCCTGGATCACCAGCAACAGGCTCAGGATCAGCGCCAGGGCCAGGGGGCCGCTGTACAACGCCTGGGCCGGGCGGGCCTGGGTCGGTTGTTGCTCGACGGGTTCGAGTCGGTCGAGGGTTGCCTTGATGGTTTGCAGCTCTTCGCCATCGCGGGCGCGGAAGTATTGCCCGCCGGTTGCTTCGGCAATGGCCCTGAGAGCCGGTTCATCGAGGTCCAGGCTCGGGTTGACGCCGAGGATGCCCAGGGAACCGGTTTGCTCGGGGTCGGCGCCGATGCCGATCGGGTAGATTTTCACACCTTCTTCGGCGGCCAGGCGTGCGGCGGTCAGCGGATCGATCTGCCCGGCGTTGTTGGCGCCGTCGGTGACCAGGATCAGTACGCGGCTTTGCGCCGGGCGCTGGCGCAGGCGTTTTAGGGCCAGGCCGATGGCATCGCCGATGGCAGTGTTTTTGCCGGCGATGCCGATGCGTGCTTCATCCAGCCAGGTGCGCACGGTGCGGCGGTCGAAGGTCAGCGGCGCTTGCAGGTACGCCTGGCTGCCGAACAGGATCAGGCCTACGCGGTCACCTTCGCGGTGTTCAAGGAAATCACCCAATAGGTTTTTGACCAGGGACAGGCGACTTACGTCCTCGTCCTGCCACTGCATATCGGGGAAATCCATGGAGCCGGACACGTCGACTGCCACCAGTAGATCGCGGCCGCTGGCGGCAATCGGCAGCGGTTCACCGAGCCATTCCGGGCGTGCGGCGGCGGTTAGCAGCAGCAGCCACAGCACCACGAAGGGGGCCTGCTGGCGCCAGCCCGGTAAGTTGACGCGGGCGCGGCGCCTGGCCAGGCCTTCGAGGTCACCGAGGTAGCTGACTTTAAGCGCGGGTTCGCCGCTGTCGGCCGCTGGCAGGACCAGCCGCATCAACCAGGGCAGCGGCAACAGGACGAAGATCCACGGCCAGGCGAACTCAAACATGTTTGCGAATCCAGGTGTCGACGGCTTGAGTCAGGCCGGCGATGGCTTTGTCGTCGAGTTTGCATTCGGGTTTGTAGGCGCCTTCCACCAGCACCATCCAGCGGGTGAGGCCGGCAGCCGGGCAGCGGTTGTCGAGGAATGCCAGCCATTTGCGCCCGTTGAGGGTGTGGCTCTGGCTGTAAGGGTAGTCGTTGCGGCACAGGCGCTTGAGCAAGCCATTGAGTTGTTGCAACCAGGCACCGGCGGGCGCGCCGTCGTAGGGTTTGGGCATCAGCGCCAATTCGGCCAGGGCGGCGATGCGCAACGGGTCCAAGGGTTGTTCGGCGCGTGCGACCGGGCGGCGGGCAGGCAGGAAGCGGCGCAGGGACCAAAGCCCCCACCCCAGCAACGGGATCACCAGCAGCACCAGCCACCAGCCCGGCGCAGGCGGCCAGAAGCCGATACTCGGCGGGGCGATCAGCGGTTGCAGTTGGTCGAGGCTGCTCATTGTTTTTTGGCCGGGCGTTGCGGGTTGAGGTATTCGCGCAGTTGCTCGACCATTTCGCTCTGGGTGCTCAAGGGCATCAGCAGGACCCGCAGTTTTTGCGCGAGACGTTCCCAGCGGGCGATGCGTGCTTCGGCCTGGGCCTTGTAGGCCTGGCGCAAGTCGTAGTTCAGCGTGTCGAGTTCCAGTTGCGCGCCTCGCTGCGCGAAACGCAGCAGCCCGGCGGCGGGCAGGGCGTGGTCCAGCGGATCGGAGATCGGCAACAGCAGCAGATCACAATGGCGTGACAGCAGGCTCAGTTGTTGCTCGGCGCCGTCGGTGAGGGCACGTTCATCGCAAATCACAATCACCAGGCTGCCAGGGCGCAGCACTTCGCGGCCACGGCGCAGGGCCATGCCCAGGGCGTCGGCTTCGGGACGGCTTTCGGTGTCCAGGCTCTGGTTGACGCGCACCAGGCGGTTAAGCAGTTGCAGCAGGCTTTGCTTGCTGCGCCGGGGTTTGATTTCGTAGTGCTCGTTGTCGCCGAACACCAGGCCGCCGACGCGATCGTTGTGCCCCAGGGCCGCCCAGCCGATCAGGCTCGCCGCCTGCGCCGCCAGCACCGACTTGAACATCTGCCCCGAGCCGAAAAACAGCCGGCAGCTTTGCTCGACCATGATGAAAATCGGCCGTTCGCGCTCTTCGTGGAACAGCTTGGTGTGCGGCTCCTGGGTGCGTGCGGTGACGCGCCAGTCGATGGTGCGCACGTCGTCTCCGGCCTGGTACACACGCACCTGGTCGAAGTCGACGCCGCGCCCGCGCAGCTTGGAGTGGTGCAGGCCGATCAGCGGGCTGCGCTGGCTCGGCGTGGAAAACAGCTGCACTTCGCGCACGCGGTGGCGCATCTCAATCAATTCGCTGAGCGTGACGCGGATCCCATCGCTGGCATTCATCGACTTCAAGCGACGGCAACGACGTCAAGAATGCGTTGCACCACGCGGTCCTGGTCAATCCCGGCCGCTTCGGCCTCGAACGACAGAATGATGCGGTGGCGCAGCACGTCGAACAGCACGGCCTGAATATCCTCTGGGCTCACAAAGTCGCGTCCGGCCAGCCAGGCGTGGGCACGGGCGCAGCGGTCGAGGGCGATGGAGCCACGTGGGCTGGCGCCGTAGGCAATCCACTCGGCCATCTCCGGGTCGAACTTGGCCGGGGTGCGAGTGGCCATGACCAGTTGCACCAGGTATTCCTCCACCGCATCGGCCATGTACAGGCCGAGGATTTCCTTGCGCGCGGCGAAGATTGCCTGCTGGCTGACGCGGCGCTCGGGCTTGGTTTCGCCGTTGAGGGCTTCGCCACGGGCCTGTTGCAGGATACGGCGCTCGACGGCCGCATCGGGAAAGCCGATCTTGACGTGCATCAGGAACCGGTCGAGCTGGGCTTCGGGCAGCGGGTAGGTGCCTTCCTGTTCGATGGGGTTTTGCGTGGCCATCACCAAAAACAGCGGCGACAGCTCGTAGGTGCTGCGCCCGACGCTGACCTGGCGCTCGGCCATGGCCTCAAGCAGCGCCGACTGAACCTTGGCCGGGGCACGGTTGATTTCGTCCGCCAGCACCAGGTTGTGGAAGATCGGCCCTTGCTGGAACACGAAGCTGCCGGTTTCCGGGCGATAGATCTCGGTGCCGGTGATGTCGGCGGGCAACAGGTCGGGGGTGAACTGGATGCGATGGAACTGCGCTTCGATCCCTTCGGCCAACTCTTTGATGGCCTTGGTCTTGGCCAGTCCCGGTGCGCCTTCCACCAGCATATGGCCGTCGGCGAGCAGGGCGATCAGCAGGCGATCGATGAGTTTTTCCTGGCCGAGAATCTGCGTAGAAAGAAAGGTTCGCAGCGCAAGCAGCGCTTCACGATGTTCCATCGATGACGGTTCCTGGAGAGAAGGGCCTGTGCGTGTGGAAACTGCCAAGGCCTGGGGCGTCTACTTTAATGCATCGCGGGGGGTGGCGACTAACGGCGTTACGGGTATTTTTGGCAAAACTTGTAGGAATTTTGTTTTGGAACAGGGTCAATGTGGGAGGCGGCAAGCCCCCTCGCACATTTGAATTTTGGTGCTCTCAAGTTCGGTTGAAGGTGCCTGTGCCCTTGAGGATGTTCTGCAGGGTTTGTTCCAGCTCGGCCATGTCCGACGCGGCGGTGGCGTGGGTGATCTGCAGTTGGTCCTTGCCGCCCAGCGCATCGGCATCGCCTGCCGCCAGCTCTACCAACAGGGTCGTGTCGCCCAACGTGACCTTCAGCCCGTCCAGGGTCGACGGCTCATAATCCCAGGTCAGCTCGACTTCGTCTTCATCCGGATAGCGGGTCAACATGAACATTTCGCCGGTCGTGCCGTGGCAGCAGAGCATGGCCATGTTGTCTTCTTCGTCGTCGCAGGGAGTGGCCACCAGGGCGTCGGTTTTCAGTTGCAGCATGGGGAATCCTGTCTGGGAGAGGGCGTTGCAAGGGGCGATTGTGCCATTGCGGCGAATTTTCTGCTGCATCCTGTGTCACACATGCGTTATGACCTGACGGGCAAAACCAGTCATTTTCGGCACTCGCAGCTTTGAAAATTGCGTTTTTCAACGGGTGGGAATGTGGGGTTGCACTCGTCGCAACCCGAACCCTGCTTACTGATGACCGAATATGTCGCAGCATTGCAAGAGCAGTCCTCCTACACTCGTTAAGCTGCGCAACGGATGCGCATGTTCCAGGCGCCTGACCTGCCCGTCGTACCGTCACCCGGCAAGGTGTGCATCTTATGGAAGTTGTATGTGACCTGACTGTCTTGTCCAGCTTCACCCACCTGTCACTCTGAATTCGTTATGGTGTTTGAGTAATGACCTGCGAATCCAGGTGACGGTCTCCCCGCAAGGGGATAACACGCGACGCTTCCATCAATAACAAGCCCAAGCGGAGTACCACAGATGGCGTTCTTCACCGCAGCCAGCAAGGCCGACTTCCAGCATCAACTGCAAGCGGCACTGGCGCAGCACATCAGTGAACAGGCACTGCCACAAGTGGCGCTGTTCGCTGAACAATTCTTCGGCATCATTTCCCTGGACGAACTGACCCAGCGTCGCCTTTCCGACCTGGCCGGTTGCACCCTGTCTGCCTGGCGCCTGCTTGAGCGCTTTGATCACACCCAACCGCAAGTGCGGGTCTATAACCCCGATTACGAACGTCATGGCTGGCAGTCGACCCACACCGCGGTCGAAGTGCTGCACCATGACCTGCCGTTCCTGGTGGACTCGGTGCGTACCGAGCTGAACCGTCGCGGCTACAGCATCCACACCCTGCAAACCACCGTGCTCAGCGTGCGCCGTGGGAACAAAGGCGAGTTGCTGGAAATCCTGCCAAAAGGCACCCAGGGCGAAGGCGTCGAGCAAGAATCGCTGATGTACCTGGAAATCGACCGCTGCGCCAACGCCGCCGAACTGAGCGTGTTGAGCAAAGAGCTTGAGCAGGTGCTGGGCGAAGTGCGGGTGGCCGTAGCCGATTTCGAACCGATGAAAGCCAAGGTCCAGGACCTGCTGGCCGGCATCGACGCCAGCCAGTTCAGCATCGACGGCGAAGAAAAAGCCGAGATCAAGAACTTCCTGGAATGGCTGGTGGGCAACCACTTCACCTTCCTGGGCTACGAAGAATTCGTGGTACGTGACGAGGCGGATGGCGGGCATATCGAATATGACGCCAGCTCGTTCCTCGGTCTGACCAAGCTGCTGCGCGCCGGCCTCACCGCCGACGACCTGCGCATCGAAGACTACGCCGTGTCCTACCTGCGTGAACCGACCGTGCTGTCGTTCGCCAAGGCCGCGCACCCGAGCCGCGTACACCGCCCGGCTTACCCGGACTACGTGTCGATCCGCGAGATCGATGCCGACGGCAAGGTGATCAAGGAACACCGCTTCATGGGCCTGTACACCTCTTCGGTGTATGGCGAAAGCGTGCGCGTCATCCCGTACATCCGTCGCAAAGTGGCCGAGATCGAACGCCGCTCGGGCTTCCAGGCCAAGGCGCACCTGGGCAAGGAACTGGCCCAGGTCGTTGAAGTACTGCCCCGTGACGACCTGTTCCAGACCCCGGTCGACGAGCTCTTCAGCACCGTGATGTCCATCGTGCAGATCCAGGAACGTAACAAGATCCGCGTCTTCCTGCGCAAAGACCCGTACGGTCGTTTCTGCTACTGCCTGGCCTACGTGCCGCGTGACATCTATTCCACCGAAGTGCGCCAGAAGATCCAGCAAGTGCTGATGGATCGCCTGAAAGCCTCGGATTGCGAGTTCTGGACTTTCTTCTCCGAATCCGTGCTGGCGCGCGTGCAGCTGATTCTGCGGGTAGACCCGAAGAACCGCCTCGACATCGACCCGCTGCAACTGGAAAAAGAAGTGGTGCAGGCCTGCCGCAGCTGGCAGGACGACTACTCCAGCCTGGTAGTGGAAAGCTTCGGCGAAGCCCACGGCACCAACGTGCTGGCAGACTTCCCGAAAGGCTTCCCGGCCGGCTACCGCGAGCGTTTCGCGGCGCATTCGGCCGTGGTCGACATGCAGCACCTGCTCAGCCTGACCGAAGCCAACCCGCTGGTGATGAGCTTCTATCAGCCGCTGGGCCAGGTCTCCGGCCAACGCGAGCTGCATTGCAAGCTCTACCACGCCGACACCCCGCTGGCGCTGTCCGACGTGCTGCCGATCCTGGAAAACCTCGGCCTGCGCGTGCTGGGTGAGTTCCCGTACCGCCTGCGTCACGCCAATGGCCGTGAGTTCTGGATCCATGACTTCGCGTTCATCGCCGCCGAAGGCGTGAACCTGGATATCCAGCAGCTCAACGACACCCTGCAGGACGCGTTCGTGCACATCGTCCACGGCGATGCAGAAAACGATGCGTTCAACCGCCTGGTCCTGACCGCCGGCCTGCCATGGCGCGACGTCGCGCTGCTGCGTGCCTACGCCCGTTACCTGAAGCAGATCCGCCTGGGCTTTGACCTGGGTTACATCGCCAGCACCCTGAACAACCACACCGACATCGCCCGCGAGTTGACCCGGTTGTTCAAGACGCGCTTCTACCTGGCACGCAAGCTCACCGCCGACGACCTGGAAGACAAGCAGCTGCGCCTGGAACAAGCGATCCTCAGCGCCCTGGACGATGTTCAGGTGCTCAACGAAGACCGCATCCTGCGTCGCTACCTGGACCTGATCAAGGCCACCCTGCGTACCAACTTCTACCAGACCGACGCCAACGGCCAGAACAAGTCGTACTTCAGCTTCAAGTTCGACCCGCGTGCGATCCCTGAGCTGCCCAAGCCGGTGCCGAAGTTTGAAATCTTCGTCTACTCGCCACGGGTTGAAGGCGTGCACCTGCGCTTTGGCAACGTTGCGCGTGGCGGCCTGCGCTGGTCCGACCGTGAAGAAGACTTCCGTACCGAAGTGCTCGGCCTGGTAAAAGCCCAGCAGGTGAAGAACTCGGTGATCGTGCCGGTGGGCGCCAAAGGCGGCTTCCTGCCGCGTCGCCTGCCACTGGGCGGCAGCCGTGACGAGATCGCGGCCGAGGGCATCGCCTGCTACCGCATCTTCATTTCGGGCCTGTTGGACATCACCGACAACCTCAAGGACGGCGCGCTGGTGCCGCCGTTGAATGTGGTACGTCATGACGACGATGACCCGTATCTGGTGGTGGCAGCGGACAAGGGCACTGCGACCTTCTCCGACATCGCCAACGGCATTGCCATCGACTACGGCTTCTGGCTGGGCGATGCGTTCGCTTCCGGTGGTTCGGCCGGTTACGACCACAAGAAAATGGGCATCACTGCCAAGGGCGCGTGGGTCGGCGTGCAGCGTCACTTCCGTGAGCGCGGCATCAATGTGCAGGAAGACAGCATCACTGTGGTGGGCGTCGGCGATATGGCCGGTGACGTGTTCGGTAACGGCCTGTTGATGTCCGACAAGCTGCAACTGGTCGCCGCCTTCAACCACCTGCACATCTTCATCGATCCAAACCCGAACCCGGCGACCAGCTTCGTCGAGCGTCAGCGCATGTTCGAGCTGCCGCGTTCGGCCTGGACCGACTACGACACCAGCATCATGTCCGAAGGCGGCGGCATCTTCTCGCGCAGCGCGAAGAGCATTGCCATCTCGCCACAGATGAAAGAACGCTTCGACATCTCGGCCGACAAGCTGACCCCGACCGAACTGCTGAACGCCTTGCTCAAGGCGCCGGTGGACCTGTTGTGGAACGGTGGTATCGGTACGTACGTCAAGGCCAGCACCGAAAGCCATGCCGACGTGGGCGACAAGGCCAACGACGCGCTGCGTGTCAACGGCAACGAACTGCGCTGCAAGGTGGTGGGCGAGGGCGGTAACCTCGGCATGACCCAGCTGGGTCGTGTGGAATTCGGCCTCAATGGCGGCGGTTCCAACACCGACTTCATCGACAACGCCGGTGGCGTGGACTGCTCCGACCACGAAGTGAACATCAAGATCCTGCTCAACGAAGTGGTGCAAGCCGGTGACATGACCGACAAGCAACGCAACCAGTTGCTGGCGAGCATGACCGACGAAGTCGGCAGCCTGGTGTTGGGCAACAACTACAAGCAGACGCAGGCTCTGTCCCTGGCCGCCCGCAAGGCTTATGAGCGAGCAGCCGAGTACAAGCGCCTGATGAGCGACCTGGAAGGCCGTGGCAAGCTGGACCGCGCCATCGAGTACCTGCCGACCGAGGAGCAGCTCATCGAGCGCGCCGCCAACGGCAAGGGCCTGACCCGTCCGGAACTGTCGGTACTGATCTCGTACAGCAAGATCGACCTCAAGGAAGCGTTGCTCAAGTCCCAGGTGCCGGATGACGAGTACCTGACCCGTGACATGGAGACCGCGTTCCCTCCGAGCCTGGTGGCCAAGTTCGGCGAAGCCATGCGTCGCCACCGCCTCAAGCGTGAGATTGTCAGCACCCAGATCGCCAACGACCTGGTCAACCACATGGGCATCACTTTCGTTCAACGACTCAAAGAGTCGACCGGCATGAGCCCGGCGAACGTGGCCGGCGCCTACGTGATCGTGCGTGACATTTTCCACCTCCCGCACTGGTTCCGTCAGATCGAAGCCCTGGACCACCAGGTTAGCGCTGACGTGCAATTGCAGTTGATGGACGAGCTGATGCGCCTGGGCCGTCGCGCTACGCGTTGGTTCCTGCGCAGCCGTCGCAACGAACAGGACGCCGGGCGTGATACCGCGCACTTCGGTCCGCACCTGGCAGCGTTGGGCCTCAAGCTCGACGAACTGCTGGAAGGCCCGACCCGCGAAGGTTGGCAGAACCGTTATCAGGCTTACACCGAAGCGGGCGTGCCGGAGTTGTTGGCGCGCATGGTTGCAGGTACGACTCACCTGTATACCTTGCTGCCAATCATCGAAGCCGCTGACGTGACCGGGCATGACGCCGCTGAAGTGGCCAAGGCCTACTTTGCCGTTGGCAGCGCCCTGGACTTGCCATGGTACCTGCAGCAGATCAGTGATCTGCCGGTTGCCAACAATTGGCAGGCCCAGGCCCGCGAAGCCTTCCGCGACGACGTGGACTGGCAGCAACGGGCGATCACCATTTCTGTCCTGCAAATGGCCGACGCGCCACAAGACATGGAAGCCCGTGTGGCCCTGTGGCTTGAGCAGCACAAGGACATGGCCGATCGCTGGGTCGCCATGATGGTGGAAATTCGTGCTGCGGTCGGCACGGACTACGCCATGTACGCGGTGGCCAACCGTGAGTTGCTGGACTTGGCGTTGAGCGGTCAGTCGGTGCTGCAACTGGCTTGATTTAGCGGCTAGAACAAAAGCCCCTGTATCTTGAGATGCAGGGGCTTTTTGTTGGAGTGCTCTTTATCAAACAATAGAGGGCCAATGTGGGAGGGGGCTTGCCCCCTCCCACATTTACACCTCGATTTGGCTGGAGGTCAGTGGTGTTTCAGCAACTTGGCTTCCAGGTGATCGAGGTGTTGGGTCATCAATGTCATTGCTGTTGCCGAATCCCGCTGTTCCACCGCATCCACAATCGCCACATGCTCCTGCCACGCGCAATACGTGCAGGCTTTCGCTTCAAATTGCGCAATGACCAACGACGTCAACGGCACCAGGCTGTTCAAAAACTGCGCCAGTGGCCCATTCGCCGCGATGGCCGCCAAGTGCAGGTGAAACTCCCCCGACAAGCGAATCGCCGGCCCACGCTGGTCGCGTTCTATGCACTCACGTTCACGGGCGATCAGCTCGCGCAGTTGGCGTATTTGCGAGGATGTCGCCTGGGCACAGGCCAGTTGCACCACGGTCATTTCGGTCATGCGCCGTGCTTCGAGGATCTGCCGGGTCTGCTGCGCATCCGGTGCCGCCACTTGGGCGCGCTGGTTGGGGCGCAGAATGATCACTTGCTGATGGGACAGCTTGGCCAACACCCGGCGAATCACACTGCGGCTTACGCCAAAGGTTTCACCCAGGCTTTCTTCGGTAAACCGGCTGGCCGGGGCGATGCGTTGTTCGAGGATCGCGTCGAACAGCCGTGGGTAGATGTCGTCCACCGAGGGCTTTTTACCGGCAACCAGGCGCAGGGCGGGGAGGAAGGGCTCGCGGTGCAGGGCGTGGGCGGTCATGGTCGTCTCCAAAAAGTCAGCTGCCCAGATGGTCGTCCGGGATGTTCAAGCGGATACCCATGCGCAAGCCTTCCTGGAGGATGTGCTTGCGCATTTCGGCGCTGGCCAGGGCGCTGTTTTTATTGCGGATGGCGCGCACCACGGCGTCGTTTTCCTGCAGGCGCTCGGCCAGGTGTTCCGGCGAATTGCGCAGCACCTGGGCGCTTTGCTTGAGGGCGTTGCTGGTCTGTTGCACCACGTTCTGGAAGATCGGGTTGGAGGTGAGGGCGAACAGTTCTTCGTGGAAGGCGATGTAGGCGTTCATCCCCGCTTCGGCGTCTCCGGCGTCGAGGGCTTCGCGCATGTCCATCAGCGTCAGGCGCAACTGGCCGACTTCCTTGCTGCTGATGGATTGGGCGACGAGACCGACGATGAAGGGTTCGAGGGTGTAGCGCAGTTGCAGGATGTCTTCGAGGCTGGCGTCGGCCACGGCGTCGCTGGATTGGGGCTCGCTGACGCTGGTTTCCAGCACCACCACACCTTTGCCGGGCATCGAGCGCACCAGGCCAAGGGTTTCCAGTACGATCACCGCCTCGCGCAGGCTGGGGCGGCTGATGCCCATCTGTTCAGCCAGTTCACGTTGGCCGGGCAGCATTTCGCCACGACGCCACTGGCCCTGCGCCAAGGCGGCGCGCAGTTTCTCTACGACTGAATTGACGACGGTTGAGGTGCTGATCACGTCGATACTTCCTTAATTTTGCTAATACAGCAGTAAATCTTGTGATGAACCAATGTGGGAGGGGGCTTGCCCTCTCCCACATTGATTTGTGTCGTGCTTGAAAGCGGATCAGAACTCTTGATGCGCCGGTAACACCGGCTTCTTGGCCTGGAAGGCATACCCTTGCTGGCCGTCCAACACCTTGTTGGCGCGTTGGATATCGATGTCTTTTTCCCAGCGGGCAATGGCCACGGTGGCGACGCAGTTGCCGATCAGGTTAGTCAATGCGCGACCAATGCCCATGAACCAGTCCACCGCCAGTACCAGCACCAGGCCCACCACCGGAATCGCCGGGATTGCTGTCAGCGTTGCCGCCAGAATCACCAGCGCCGAGCCGGGAATCCCGTGGGCGCCTTTGGAGGTGATCAACGACACCAGCAGGATGGTCAGTAAATCGGTCATCGACAGCGGTGTGCCGGTGGCGTTGGCGATAAACACGATGGCCAGGGTCAGGTAGATCGAGAAACCGTCGAGGTTGAACGAGTAACCCGTTGGAATCACCAGGCCGACGGTGGAGCTGCCGATTCCCAGGTGTTCGAGTTTGCGCATGACCTGGGGCAGCACGGCGTCGGAGGACGCGGTCCCCATCACGATCAGCAGTTCCTCGCGCAGGTACTTGAGCAGCGGCAGCATGCGCAGGCCCGACAGGCGCATCACCAGGCCGAGGATCAGCGCGACGAAGGCAAAGCAGGTCAGGTAGAACAGGCCAACCAGACTGCCCAGGTGTTGCAGCGAATCCAGGCCGTAGGTGCTGGTGGTGAAGGCGATTGCGCCGAACACGCCGATCGGCGCCAGGCGCACGATCATGCCCATGATGCGGAAGATCACGTGGCTCAGTTCATTGATCAGCCGAGTGATGCCCGAGGCCGCTTCGCCCACCAGGTTCAGCGCGCTGCCGAACAGCACCGAGAACAGCAGTACTTGCAGCACGTTGTTGTCGGCAAATGCACCGATCACCGAGTTGGGGATCAGGTCCATCAGGAACTGGCTGGTGCCTTTGATGTGCTGGCCCTTGTCGGCCAGTTCATTGAGGCCCGCGGAGGAGAGCTGTTCCAGGTGGATATTGGCGCCTTGGCCGATACCGGTGCTGAAGGCCATGATCAGGCCGATCACCAGGGCAATGGTGGTGAGGATTTCAAAGTAGATCACCGACTTGAGGCCGATGCGGCCGACTTTCTTCAAGTCGCCGGCGCCGGAAATGCCACTGACCACCACGCAGAACACGATCAGGCCAATCAGCATTTTGATCAGCTTGATAAAGCCGTCGCCGAGGGGTTTGAGTTGCGAAGAGAATTCGGGAAGGGCCAGGCCGCAGATGATGCCTAGCATCAGGCCAATCACGACTTGCAGGAAAATCGAACGCGAGCACCATCTGAGCATGGGAGGGATCTCTATTCGGTGCCCTGGTGGTTCCAGGGCTTAATTGTTGTGGTCATACCGGTAAGTCCAGTGCGAGGCCAGTCTACGCCGGGTTTTTTCGAAACCACAAGTCATTATTGGGTGATTGACAAGTCCCGGTCTGACCAGTTGGTCGCTGAGGGTGGTGCTTGAGCGGTTGGCAGGGTGGAAAAAATTTCGTCTATCATCCGCCGCTCGGCTTATGAGGTAAGGGATGGATACTCCAGGATTGACCACTGACGCAGCGGGCCACAGCCATTGCAGCTGGCGCACCTCGGCGCCGGAATACCCGCGTTACCACGACCATGAGTGGGGCGTGCCGGTGGCGGATGATGTCCAGCTGTACGAAAAGATTTGCCTGGAAGGCTTTCAGGCGGGAATGGCGTGGATCACCATTTTGCGCAAGCGCGACAGCTTCCGGCAGGCGTTCGACGGCTTTGATTTTCGTCGGGTGGCGCAGTATGGCGAGGCCGAGATCGAACGCTTGATGCAGGACCCGGGCATTGTGCGTAATCGGGCGAAGATCGTGTCGACCATCAACAATGCGCGCCGGGCGTGTGAGCTGGTGGATGAAACCGGGTCGCTGGCGCGGTGGTTGTGGGCGTTCGAGCCCGGTCCTGAAGAGCGCCCCGCCGTGGTGGACCTGGCTTATTGGGCGGCTAATCCGACCTCATCGGCTTCGGTGCGACTGTCCAAGGCCTTGAAAAAACGCGGCTGGACGTTCGTGGGGCCCACTACGATGTATGCGCTGATGCAGGCGATGGGGATGGTCAATGATCACCTTGAAGGGTGCGTGTGCCGCCAGCAGATTGAAGACCTGCGACGCCAGTTCAAACGTCCCTGATAAATGTGGAAGTGATTCGAGACCTGTCCACCCTACGCCGCAGTGCTTTGCCGACCAATGACCAATGCGCCGGAAAAACCCCTAGCCAATCTGTTGGAGAATGTCGCGCACCTTGTCCAGTGCCGGGTCGATGTCCAGGGTTTCGATGGCCCCGAATCCAATAATCAACCCAGGGCGCACCGGTGCGTCGTGAAAGAACACGTCCAGCGGATACACACCCACGTCGACCTGACGCGCCAAGGTCATCAGCAACGCAATATTCACCGGCACCTTGCACAGCGCCGCCATATGAAACCCCGCCACGGTGGGTACGGCTTCGAACCACGGCGACAAGTCCCCGGCCAGGCGTTGCAGGATGCGCTCGCGGCGCCCGGCGTATACGGTGTGGCAGCGGCGGATATGCTTGAGCAAATAGCCCTCGCTGATGAACTTGGCCAGCGCCCACTGCGGCAATGTGGAGCTGTGCTGGTCGGTCAATTGCTTGGCCTTGACCACCGCGCCGTAAATCGCCGGCGGCAACACCAGATACCCCAGGCGCAGCTCGGGCAGCAGGGTTTTGGAGAAGGTGCCGACGTAAGTGACCACGCCACGGGTGTCCATGCTTTGCAGGGAGTCGGTAGGGCGGCCTTCGTAGCGAAACTCGCTGTCGTAGTCGTCTTCGATGATGATTGCGCCCAGCGCGAAAGCACGGGCCAAGAGGGCTTCCCGACGTGGCAGGCTCATGGGCATGCCCAGGGGGAACTGGTGGGAGGGCGTGACGTAGATCAGCCGCGTGCCATCGGGGATCTGATCCACCTGAATGCCTTGGTCATCCACCGGCACACTGGCGACGCTGGCGCCCATCGCCTGGAACAACTGGCGTGCGGGGCTGTAACCGGGATCTTCCATGGCGACGATGCTGCCCGGCTCCAGCACCACGCGGGCCAGCAGGTCCAGCGCCTGCTGCGCGCCGTTGGTGACGACAATGTCATCGTTGCGGCAGTTGACGCCCCGGGAAAACGCGATATGCCCGGCAATCGCACTGCGCAGTGCCGGCAAGCCTTCGGGTTGGCTGTAGAAACCGCTGTTCTGCGCGATACGGCGCAGGGCGTCCTGGGTGCAGCGTCGCCATTCATCCTGGGGGAACTGGTTGCGGCTGGTGGCGCCGCCGAGAAACTCGTAGCGCAGGGTGTTGTCGCGGGTGGGGTGGCGCATGGGTGAGGGCAGCGCTTGCCATTTCGCCAGGTTGGCGGCACAGGCCAGGTCGGTGGCGGTTTGCAGGCGATCCGCAGGCGGCGCCCACGCGTTGACGAAGGTGCCTCGGCCGATCCTGCCCACCAGCAGACCTTCGTAGGTCAGCGTGGCGTAGGTGTCGGAGACGGTCTTGCGCGAGACGCCCAACTGCTCGGCCAGCAGGCGGCTGGGTGGCAGTTGCGCACCTGCCGCGAGACGCCCGGCGGCAATGGCTTCGCGCAGTTGCTGATATAACTGGGCCGCCAAGTCCTTGCGGCCCTTGATGACGATGTGCAGTTCCATGTTTCATCCCAGGGCGTGAATCTGCGCCAAGATTACTCGCAGGTGGCGTGCACTCAAAACGGTCTCTGCATAAACCGTCGCGTTGCCAGCAACCGCCGAATGCGTGATCAGCCCTGCGTTCGCGCTTTATGTATGCACCTCAGGTTCACCACGCAACCCTTCAGTATTGATCCAGTGCGCAAGCGGTCTTCGCATTGATCAGGCGATTTTTTATCGTCGATGACTGGAGTTCCATTCTATGGACGAGTTGCAACAAGAGGCTGCATCGGCCTCACAGCAACGTCAAAAGGCTTTGACGGATCTGGATAAAAAACTGGGACTGATGAGTATTGGCGAGATATCGGCCAGCCGGGTGGCCCTGGATAAAATGGGCGCGCGTGTGGCAGGAGCGCCGCTTTCCGAACGGCGGTTTACGGTCAGTGAAGCGGATCAGGGCTTGATTGACCAAGTGACATTTTCTGCTTCACATCTTGAGATGTATCTGGCGGCCTGTTGCGATGACACGGGTAACCAGGCCACTGCGACGTTGTTTGAACTGGCATCACTGCGTTCGCAAGTGGCGCCTGCCTTATTGAGTGACACGCATGCTTCAGCTACGCAGATCACCAAGTTGGAGCGACTTTTGAAGTCGGTACAAAACGTCAATCTTAACGACATGAGTGCCGCAGACTCTCTGCCGGCCTGGGCCGACAAAGTCAGAAGCGGCAGCGTTCAAACCCTGGGTTCCGGCCTTCAGCTCTACGGTTTCTACAGTGCAATACAAGGTATAGGCGAAGCGATCAGAACGGGCGACACCGCTACGCTATTGTTTGAGGCGGGGGCGTTGACTGCGGAAGGGTTGTCCGTGGGGCTTGAGTTGGCGTTGGAGCGTATCGGCAAAAAAATGATGGGTGCCGCCCATGCGGCCTACAGCGGTTTTGGCGCATCGCGCGCCGGTTTGTTGTTGCGGCGCGGTGCTGGGTTGATTGCTTCGATATTGACTGTGCCTTTTGATCTTGCCCAGGCGGGCATCGCTCTTTCAAATGCGTTGAAGTCAAAAGGCAAGGAAGCTCAGGACTTTTACGTCGAAGCTGGTTTGAGTCTCGCCAGCGCAACGCTGAGTATTGGGCTTGGGGTGGCTGCGTTGGCAGGGTTCAGTGCAGCCGGACCGGTGGGTGTGCTCGCCTCGGCGCTGCTGATCATCGGCGCGCGCGCCTACGCGGCGGGTCGAGTGGTGGACGAGATAGATGATTACATCGAGCTGAGCACCCACGAGCGTCTGCGCAGCGGCTGGTTTTCGTTTGCAGGTATTGAACTCGATGAAAGCGTACTTGATCGCTACAAGATCAGTCGCACGCACAGCGTCTATTCAGCAAGCCTGAAGACCCAGGCCAGGACATTGCTTGACGGCGAGCTGAAAGACAGTGTGCAGGCCGTTGTCAATGGCAAGTTCGAGGTGCGCCTGCAGACGGTGCAGCATTGGAAGTATCAATGGGATGATGAGGCGGGGGAGAGCCCCTACACGAAAGTTCGTGAGCCGGTCATTCAGGATGCGGATGACTACATCGACGCGGGTAAAGCGGGGGCCATTGATCAACTGCCCGATGCAACCTGGGGCACCAAGGGGCCTGAAAAAGGTGTGGTCTGGTTGCTCGGCGGGGGCAACGACTTTGTGGCGGGCATGCGTGACGGCCCGAACCACTTCCACTATGACGAGGGCAAAAAGCACCTGGTTGGCGGTAGCCAGAACGATGAATTCATGTTCAACGTGCCGCCGGGCACCTTTGCTGCCGTAGAGACGCCTGTGCCCATCTCGAATCTGGTCGGTAACGCAGGCATCGACACCTTGAACTTTGCCGGCGTGGCAGGGCGGGCGGATGCTGTCGGGTTCAATGTGAACCTTGATGCGGGGACTGTGCATCTGGTCACCGACAATGCGCGCAACGGTGAACAGACTATGCGGTTGTGGGGCATCGAAAATGTTTCGACCCTGGCGGGTGCCTCCAGCGTTGTTACCGGTACCGGTGAAGCCAATCGTATCGTGTTGAAGGGGCGCCAAGATAACGCCGATGCTAAAGCAGGGGATGATCAGTTACTGATCAATGGCGTGGCTGCCAGGGTGAACGGTGGGCCAGGCGCCGACTACTACGAAATCTCTGAGAGTGCGAGGGATGTCGTTATTGAAGAGGATGGCCAGCAGCAGAGCCTCATTTTGCTTAACTGGGCATTCAACCGTATTCAGCGTTGGTGGATAGCGGGTAATGATCTGAAGGTGACGTCCACCAGGGGGCAGGACGGCGAATGGCCAGGCCCCAGCGTCACTATCGAGAACGTCTACGTGGCACGCGACGGCAAGCGTTGTCTGGTCAATAAACTGTTCAGCTTTCTGACGCAGGACGGCTATCGAATCGTGCCGTTGCTGCTTGAGGAATTGGAGGCGGCAGGGGCGCCGCAGGTGAGCATGGAGGTCGTCGTACCCTCCGGCCCAACGGTATTCCCCGTTATTCTGGGGCCTGGTCAGTCGGTGACTCTGGCGCCAGGCAGTTGTAATTACTTTGTCGTCCGCGGTCATGCCATGACAACCGTTGAGACGGGTGTCATTGATGAACGCTCCCGCTGCTGCCTGTATGTGGACTATGACAGTAGTGAACTCGCCGGGGTATATACGAGCTATGACGTGTCGTCGCGACGATGCGGTAATTTTGAATATTTGTATTATGAAAATGCGCAGATCGCATTTAAATTCGACGACGGTCGAATCCTTAGCCTTAACGACTATGCAGCGCAACGGGTCGCCACCTGGACAAGTGTCGGCGGGGCATTGCAGGCATCGGCATTCAAGTTGCGCGCTGAGTTTATAGTCGTTATGCGCAACGGCGTTTCTTATCGGCTGTTGCCGCCCACACAGTCTTATATCCGTGATCATGCCAGCCCAGGTTATACGGTAGACGATGGTATGCGCTCGCTGGTGTTGAGGTACGGCCATTATCCATTCTTCAGGCCGCGACGGGCCAAAAACATAAACTTGACTGCCCGACCACAACGGGTGGAATTATGTGAGGCACCACACACGTCAAGTTATCTGTTGTCAGGACGAGGTGGGGTGTATGAGGTTTATCTAACGTCTTGGGCAAATATCGAACTGTCAACGCCAGGCGCTTTGCGTAAAACGTCTGATGCGTCGACATGGGATGTTTACTGTACCGGGCTGGTCGAGAGCGTTGATATCGACAGTATTGTTGTCAGTGCCGGCCACCTGAAAATCGGCAGTGTCTCGGTACAAGTGCCCGTGTATGACGATCCGGATGTGCCGCTGGAAAATATAAGAATTCACTCAAGGGAAGGGGCGCGTTATGACATCAGGTTGGATATCAAAAAAGCCTACCTCTCACAGGTGACCGCCACGCTTGGCAGCTCGGTTGCCGGGCTGCTTAAGTTATTACGTCAGAGCCGACAAAGAAGCACTGTGTTTGTACCTCTCATTCCGATAGTGGGTATCAACATGGCCGATGGGGCGCTGGGAGGTATTTATTATGATGTGGCGGCTGATGACTGGAAGTTGAAGGCCGACGGCATGCGGCCTGTTTCGGCCGATCAACTCGTTATTTCAATTTAAGTTGACGTGCTCACGTTAATTTAATGCGGCTATTTCAGTCGGTCATTACATAGTCTAAGGATATTCTATGAAGCAATTTACTTCCCCCTCGTTACAGTCGGCTCCAGGGCGCGCGACCAACCGCCCCAGCGGTGCCGCTCCCGACGCGCGGGTTTCTTCGCCTGTCTTTGACTTCGCCGCCGGGCCCAGACCGCCTGTCGCCATACCCGTTCAAGGTGATCTTTCTCCGGACGTATCTGGCGCGACTTATCGGCGCATTATTGATTTGCCGTCATCCTCCGACGCCACTTCAGGCGCTGTGTTCGTTCCCCCTGGCGACCCCATACCGGCACCTGATCCCGTCACCGGGCTGCGGGAATTTGAAGAGCGTACTTACTTAAACCTTAAAACCGGCCCCAACCTGAACGAGATAACAACGATTGGTGTCGCACGCGATCCCAGCACCGGCGAATTGCGAGAACGGCTGGTCAGTTCGCGCCAGGTACGCGGCCCGGCACTTCACTGGGGGCAAGCGTCGAACACTTGGCGCGCCGGTACTTCAATCGACTCATCCTCTTCTTCCCCAAGCATAAGCGCCAGTTCATCCTCTTCCTCATTGAGTCACAGTACCTCATCGGCCTCGCTGGCCGCTGCAGCGAACACTATTAGTTTATCGAACGTCGCACGTATTGACCCAGTCTGGAATATTGATCTTTATACATTGCCGGTAAATGTCCCGCTTACGAACGTGCCTGTATTTCGTGGAAAAAAACCTTCATGATCGGGGCCGAACTGTATTTTATGGATGTCAACTATGGGAACTTGTCAGGCAATGTTCCTGTTGCAGTTCCCGATCTGTTTGCAGTGGGTAAGACAGGTGTACTGAAAAAGGTTGGATGGATCGGGGAGGAGGGTATTTATACAATCAATAATGTGCAGTATTTATCGATGAATTCCGGGTTTTGCAAAGTCTTGTTCGACAGCGCGCAGTTGCGCTCTAAAATGGTCGGGGCAGGCACTCAAGGCGTACCGGATATCTTCATTGAAATGGGCGGCGCCCCCGACTCGTGGGTGCCGGTACTCGCCATCGATAAAATACCGAATCTTCTTCAGTCATCCCGAGTTATCTGCGGGTATCCGGGGCGAACGGGGGCGTTCGATTGGGTTAATAGCAGTATTGACCAGCGGGTATACAGTTATGTGCGCAGTTATTTACGGCAAATAATAGGGTTTTGTGAACCGAACATCCGCCGTGCACCGGTAGCGGAAAAAGGCGCGTTGATAGACGCTCATATATGGCGGCAGGGTTACCCTTATGACTGTCTGGCGTCAATTCACAATGCGCTGCCGCCGGGAATGCCGAAATTTGACGCGCTTCAAGGTTTGGCAACAATCAAATGCTCAAAGAACGGTAACTTCAACATGCAGCGCATCGTGGGGCAAATGCAACTGTACTATCCTGAGAGAGAGCGATCGCCGTCCGAAAATGCGCTGCTGGAAAGGTGGAAAGTAGAACGTGATGCCCGCAACGACAAGGGCAAGGGTAAATTGAATGAAGAGATGTATGCGGCCCGATTGACCGAGGATGGGTATACGTTGCTGCGCGGCGGAACCTACGGCGAAGGGCAGAATGGCTTCGATTGCGTGTTTGAAGGGCCGACTGGAAGTGTCTATCTTCTGGAAGCCAAGCATGTCAGCTCTAACTCTGCCGGCAAGCTTGGCAGCGTCAGTCTCGGATCCACAGTACGCTCACGGCAAATGACCAACACGTGGGTGCACAACGTATTGAAGTCATCCGATCCCAATTTGCCTGCAGCACAACGTGTTTTCGAGGCCATGAGTAATGGGCAATTATTCAAGTTATTAGGCGTCACTACTCCCGAAGGCAAGCTGTACATTTTCAAGATAGACATGAGCCCGGTCGATTTCTAAGCGTATCGGGAGCGAGCACGTTCGCTCCCTTGTTTGCTGGCGTCAGGACAGGAAACCACCGTCCACATTCAGCGACACGCCGGTGGTATAGCTGGACGCATCACTGGCCAAAAACAGCACCGCACCGGCCATCTCGCTTGGGTCGGCCACGCGCTTGAGCGGGATCTGCGCCAGGGCCATTTTCAGGATCGCGTCGTTCTTCACCAGTGCCGAGGCGAACTTGGTGTCGGTCAGGCCTGGCAGCAGGGCATTGCAGCGGATGCCGAACTCGGCGCATTCCTTGGCGAACACTTTGGTCATGTTGATCACGGCGGCCTTGGTCACCGAGTAGATGCCCTGGAATACACCCGGCGAGATGCCGTTGATCGAAGCCACGTTGATGATGCTGCCACCGCCGTTTTCGCGCATCAGCTTGCCGGCTTCCACCGACATGAAGAAGTAGCCGCGAATGTTCACGTCAACGGTCTTCTGGAATGCGCCCAGGTCGGTGTCCAGCACGTTGCAGAACTGCGGGTTGGTGGCGGCATTGTTGACCAGGATATCCAGGCGACCGAACTGCTCGCGAATGCCGGCGAACACCTGGGTGATCTGCTCCATTTCACCGATGTGGCAGGCAACCGCCGTGGCCTTGCCGCCGTCTGCGATGATCGCGTCGGCCACGTGCTGGCAGCCTTCAAGCTTGCGGCTGGAGACGATTACATGGGCGCCTTGCTGGGCCAGCAACCTGGCGATGGCCTCACCGATGCCACGGCTGGCGCCGGAGACAAACGCGATCTTGCCGTCGAGGTCGAACAGATGAGTCTTGGACATGGGGGTTCCTTGTTTTTGTGCGATCAGAGGGCTGATTTAGCGATGACGCTCAGGCTCATCTGCTCCAGCAGCTTGTTCATGTGAATGAACTGCGCAAAGCGTTTGTCCTGGGTCTGGCCATGGAAGAAGCGGTAGTAGATCTGCTGCACGATGCCGGCCAGGCGGAACAGGCCGTAGGTGTAGTAGAAGTCGAAATTGTCGATCTGGATGCCTGAGCGTTCGGCGTAGTAATCCACGAACTCGCGGCGGGTCAGCATGCCGGGCGCATTGCTCGGCTGGCGGCGCATCAGTTGCACCGGGGCCGGGTCCGCCGCTTCGATCCAATAGGCGAGGGTGTTGCCCAGGTCCATCAACGGATCGCCGAGGGTGGTCAGTTCCCAGTCCAGCACGCCGATGATCTGCATCGGGTTGTGCGGGTCGAGGATCACGTTATCGAAGCGGTAGTCGTTGTGCACGATGCTGGATGTGGCGTGGTCGGCTGGCATCTTGTCATTGAGCCAGGCGCGTACCGCCTCCCATTTAGGCGCATCGGGGGTCAGGGCTTTTTCGTAGCGGTCGCTCCAGCCGCGGATCTGGCGCGCCACATAACCTTCGGGCTTGCCCAGGTCGGCCAGGCCGCAGGCGTTGTAGTCCACTTGATGCAGCTCGACGAACTTGTCGATGAAGCTCTTGCACAAGGCTTCGGTCCTGGTCGCGTCCAGCCCGAGTTCGGGTGGCAGGTCGGAGCGCAGGATGATGCCGTTGACGCGCTCCATCACGTAGAACTCGGCGCCGATCACCGAGTCATCGGTGCAATGCACGTAGGCCTTGGGGCAATAAGGGAAGCCGTCTTTGAGCTGGTTGAGAATGCGGTATTCGCGGCCCATGTCGTGGGCGGACTTGGCCTTGTGACCAAACGGCGGGCGGCGCAGGACGAACTCCTGGCCGGGGTATTCCAGCAGGTAAGTCAGGTTCGACGCGCCGCCGGGAAATTGGCTGATCGTGGGCGTGCCGCTCAGGCCAGGGATATGGGCCTTGAGGTAGGGATCGATCAGGCTGGCATCAAGTTCTTCGCCTGGGCGAATCTGGGTCGATTGGTCATTCAGCGCCATGCTTATCCCTTCTGCTTATTCTAAAGGCCTTGGACTATTTCCTAATCTAATGCGCACAACCGCCCAGCGACAAGGTCGGGGCGGCTTAATAGGTTAGCGTGTTGGCGGGCGATCAGCGTGCCTGATCGGTCATTTTACGGGCGCGGGCAAGGCTACTGGGGTGAGCACCGCTCGGCCGGCGAAGTACTCCACCAGATTGTCGGCCACCCGTTGCACGGTGTCGTGGGCGGCTTCCGGCGACAGGCCCGCCACATGGGAGGTGAGCACGGCATTGCTCAGGTGCTTGAGGGCGTCGGGGACATTGGGTTCGTCGTCGAACACATCCAGCGCGGCACCACCAATGCGACGTTGTTCAAGGGCAGTGATCAGGTCGGCGGTGACGATCACGCTGCCACGGCCGATATTCACCAGGTAGCCATTGGGCCCCAAAGCATCCAGGGCGAGACGATCGATCAGGTGACGGGTGCTCGGGCCTCCAGGCGTGGCCAGGATCAGGAAATCCGAGGTGCGCGCCAGTTCCACCGCCGTGGCGCAGTAGGTGTAGTCCACATCGTCACGGGGCTGGCGGTTGTGATAGCTCACCTCCATGCCAAATCCGAGGGCGGCGCGCCTGGCGATCTCCAGGCCCACGGCGCCCAGTCCGAGAATGCCCAACTGCTTGCCGCCGAGGGAAGGGCGCATCACTTTGGGCCATTCCCCACGTCGCACGGCGGCATCGGTCTGCGGGATGCCGCGCACCAGGGACAGCAACAGCGCCATGGCGTGGTCCGCCACCGACGGCGCGTTCACCCCGGCGCCGTTGGTGACCACGATCCCGCGGTTGCTGGCCGCCTGCAGGTCCACATGTTCATAGCCGGCGCCGATCACGCAGATAATTTCCAGCAACGGCAGGGCAGCGATTTCCTCGGCATACAAACCCAGCGGGCCACGGGTCAGCACGGCCTGGATCTGGCCGCCGTGAACCTTGATGGCCTGGGCGCGCTCGGCGGGCGTCGGCGCAAGGATCACATGAAAGTCGTTGCTCTCGATAATGGGCAGGTAGTCGTTGATGGTTTCAACCAGGACCAGGACAGTGGTGGTCATCGGACGGCTCTTCCTTGGGGAGGCGGTATGGAAGAGAGAGTATGCGACATTTTATAGGGGGTTGATGCAAGGACTGCCGCAGCGGCACGGGACTACCATTCCTCAGCTAAGTCTTTGCTTATTCACAAGAATCCCGGACAATCCGGCCCCTTCTATGGTCGGGGCGCTGCCTGTCAGGTTTTTCTGACTCGTCCCGGCCGTGTAAATGCGGAGATCCGACCGGATGAATGATCAGGCCAATAGCGTCGACGAACGCTATGCAACGACACCTGCAACCCTCACAAGCTGGAGCCGCCAGGACACCACCTGGATGCTCGGCCTGTTCGGCACGGCCATCGGCGCCGGTACTTTGTTTCTGCCCATCAACGCCGGCCTGGGTGGCTTCTGGCCGCTGCTGATCCTGGCGGTGCTGGCGTTTCCGATGACGTTCTTTGCCCACCGTGGCCTGACCCGTTTCGTACTCTCCGGGCGTGAAGGTTCGGACATCACTGACGTGGTGGAAGAACATTTCGGTATCAAGGCGGGTGCACTGATCACCTTGCTGTACTTCTTCGCCATCTTTCCGATCCTGTTGATCTACAGCGTGGCGCTGACCAACACGGTCAGCAGCTTCATGGAACACCAACTGCACATCCTGCCGCCGCCACGGGCGATCCTGTCGTTTGTGTTGATCCTTGGCCTGCTGGCCGTGGTGCGTTGCGGTGAGCAGGTGATCGTCAAGGCCATGAGCCTGATGGTGTACCCGTTTATCGTCGCCTTGCTGTTCCTCGCGGTGTACCTGATCCCACACTGGAACGGCGGCATCCTCAGCACCGCCAGTGTGGTCCCGGCACCGTCTGCGCTGCTCAATACCCTGTGGCTGGCGATTCCGGTGATGGTGTTCTCCTTCAACCATTCGCCGATCATCTCGGCCTTCGCGGTTGACCAGAAACGCCAGTACGGCGCCCATGCCGATGAGCGCAGCTCGCAGATCCTGTCCCGCGCGCATCTGTTGATGGTGGTAATGGTGCTGTTCTTCGTCTTCAGCTGCGTGCTGACCCTGTCGCCGGCGCAGCTGGCTGAGGCGAAGGCGCAGAACCTGTCGATCCTGTCGTACCTGGCCAACCACTTCAACAACCCGACCATCGCGTTTGCCGCGCCATTGATCGCATTCGTGGCGATTGCCAAGTCGTTCCTGGGCCACTACATCGGTGCCAGTGAAGGCCTCAAGGGCTTGGTGCTCAAGAGTGGTCGTCGTCCGGCGGCCAAGACTCTGGACCGCATGACTGCTGCCTTTATGCTGGTGGTGTGCTGGATCGTTGCCACGCTGAACCCAAGCATCCTCGGCATGATCGAAACCCTCGGCGGGCCGATCATTGCGTCGATCCTGTTCCTGATGCCGATGTACGCCATCCGCAAGGTGCCGGCCATGGCCAAGTACCGTGGGCAGGCGTCCAACGTATTCGTGACGGCGGTTGGCCTGGTGGCGATTACGGCGTTGGTGTATTCGTTTATTGTTTGAGGTCTGACGCTGCTTTCAAGGGCAGCACAGGTCTAAATGTGGGAGGGGGCTTGCCCCCGATAGCGGTGTATCAGCCCCCCCATGAGTTGGCTGACCCACTGCCATCGGGGGCAAGCCCCCTCCCACATTTGCCTTTCAGTGTTATGAAAACCGTATTCCAGGTATAAAAAAACGCCGCGTACCTTGCGATACGCGGCGTTTTTTTCACATCAACACCTTAGGCTTGAATCACCGGTATGTTGGCGCTTGCTGCGATCTTGCGGAACTCAGCGATCTGGTCGAAGTTCAGGTAGCGGTAGACGTCACTGGCCATGGTGTCCAGTTTCGCCGCGTAGCCCATGTACTCTTCGACGGTCGGCAGGCGACCCAGGGTAGAGGCCACTGCCGCCAGCTCAGCCGAGGCCAGGTAGACGTTCGCGCCATCACCCAGACGGTTCGGGAAGTTACGGGTCGAGGTCGACACAACGGTCGAGTTCGGTTCTACACGTGCCTGGTTACCCATGCACAGCGAGCAGCCCGGCATTTCCATGCGCGCGCCAGCCTTGCCGTAGATGCCGTAGTAGCCTTCTTCGGTCAGTTGGTGAGCGTCCATCTTGGTCGGCGGCGACAGCCACAGACGGGTTGGCAGCTGCCCCTTGACCTGTTCCAGCAACTTGCCGGCAGCGCGGAAGTGACCGATGTTGGTCATGCACGAACCGATGAACACTTCGTCGATCTTCTCGCCGGCAACGCTGGACAACAGACGGGCGTCGTCCGGGTCGTTCGGTGCGCAGAGGATCGGCTCGTTGATTTCGGCCAGGTCGATCTCGATGATTTCGGCGTATTCCGCGTCGGCATCGGCTTCCATCAGCTCTGGGTTGGCAACCCAGGCTTCCATCGCTTGGGCACGACGTTCCAGGGTACGTGGATCACCGTAGCCTTCGCCGATCATCCAGCGCAGCAGGGTGATGTTGGAGTTCAGGTACTCGGTGACGGACTCTTTCGACAGCTTGATGGTGCAACCGGCAGCCGAACGTTCGGCCGAGGCGTCGGACAGCTCGAAAGCCTGCTCCAGCGTCAGGTCGTTCAGGCCTTCGATTTCCAGGATGCGGCCCGAGAAGGCGTTTTTCTTGCCTTTCTTCTCGACGGTCAGCAGACCCGATTGGATCGCGTAGTAAGGAATGGCATGAACCAGGTCACGCAGGGTGATGCCAGGTTTCATTTTGCCTTTGAAGCGCACCAGGATCGATTCCGGCATGTCCAGTGGCATTACGCCAGTGGCTGCGGCGAAGGCGACCAGACCGGAACCGGCCGGGAACGAGATGCCCATCGGGAAACGGGTGTGGGAGTCACCACCGGTACCGACGGTATCCGGCAGCAGCATGCGGTTCAGCCAGCTGTGGATGATGCCGTCGCCTGGGCGCAGCGATACACCGCCACGGGTCATGATGAAGTCAGGCAGGGTGTGGTGGGTGGTCACGTCGATCGGCTTTGGATAGGCCGCGGTGTGGCAGAAGGACTGCATCACCAGGTCCGTCGAGAAGCCCAGGCACGCCAGGTCTTTCAGTTCGTCACGGGTCATCGGACCGGTGGTGTCCTGGGAACCCACGGTGGTCATCTTCGGTTCGCAGTACGTACCTGGACGAACGCCTTTGCCTTCCGGCAGGCCGCAGGCCTTGCCGACCATTTTCTGCGCCAGGGTGAAACCCTTGCCGGTGTCGACAGGCGCTTCAGGCAGCTTGAACAGGTCGGTAGGGCCCAGGCCGAGTTCGGCGCGAGCCTTGTCGGTCAGGCCACGGCCGATGATCAGCGGGATACGGCCGCCGGCGCGGACTTCGTCCAACAATACCGGGGTCTTCATTTCGAAGGTGGTCAGGACTTCGTCGGTGCCGTGTTTGCAGACTTTGCCAGCATGGGGGTACAGGTCGATCACGTCGCCCATGTTCATGTTGGTAACGTCGAATTCGATCGGCAGTGCGCCGGCATCTTCCATGGTGTTGTAGAAGATCGGAGCGATCTTGCTGCCGAAGCAGAAGCCGCCGGCGCGCTTGTTCGGCACGTAAGGAACGTCGTCGCCGAAGAACCACAATACCGAGTTGGTCGCCGATTTACGCGACGAACCGGTACCGACCACGTCACCGACGTAGGCGATCGGGAAGCCTTGGCCACGCATCTCTTCGATCTGCTTCATCGGGCCAGTCTTGCCTTGCTCGTCCGGCACGATGCCTTCGCGAGCCATTTTCAGCATGGCCAGGGCGTGCAGCGGGATATCTGGACGGGACCAGGCATCAGGCGCAGGGGACAGGTCGTCGGTGTTGGTTTCGCCGGTGACCTTGAACACGCGCAGGCTGATCTTGTCGGCCAGGGTAGGGCGGTTGCGGAACCATTCGCCGTCAGCCCAGGACTGGATCACGCCTTTGGCGTGCTCGTTGCCGTTCTTGGCTTTTTCGGCCACGTCGTGGAACGCATCGAACATCAGCAGGGTGTGCTTGAGTTGGGCGGCAGCGACAGGCGCAAGCGTGGCGTCGTCCAGCAGCTCGACCAACGTCACGATGTTGTAGCCGCCTTGCATGGTGCCAAGCAGTTCAACAGCGCGTTTCTTGTCGATCAGGGGGGAAGTGGCTTCGCCCTTGGCCAGGGCAGACAGGAAGCCGGCCTTGACGTAGGCAGCTTCGTCAACACCTGGTGGAATGCGGTTGGTGATCAGGTCAACGAGGAATTCTTCTTCGCCAGCCGGAGGATTTTTCAGCAGCTCGACCAGGCCTGCGGTTTGTTCGGCGTTAAGCGGCTGGGGAACAATACCCAGGGCTGCACGCTCTTCGATATGTTTGCGGTAGGCTTCAAGCACAGTTATTACCCTCATCAGTGGTCCCACGGGACGCTCATCCAGAAATGAACGGCACGCATGCGCTCGGGGGCTTTTTGGGCCGCAAAGCCAGCGCTGCCGGCATTCCTCACAGAAGCTGCTTTCAAAGTTTTACGCCTGCAGAACGGAGCTGATGAGGGTTGGCGCGGTTTTTGACCTACCGGGGTCAAACCCGCGCCAACACCGTTCTGAAGGAACGACTGTGCTCGTGACGCTTTGAAAACAGCTTCCAGCGGATTATTGGCGCCTTACAAGGCCGGATGATTCTACGGCAAAAAATTTCTAAAGGTAAGTTGCCATGGCAAGTTTGCTGGGTGATCAACCTTAGACAAAGGGCTAACATGGCGCACTGTTTCGCTGATTTGTGTGTTGTTGCCCATGCCCAACCAAACCATCAAGACCCCCTGCGTCGGCCTGTGCTCCACGGTTTACGGCGACCTGGTGTGCCGTGGCTGCAAGCGCTTCCACCACGAAGTGATCCTGTGGAATGGCTACAACGAAGAGCAAAAACGTGCGGTTTGGCTGCGTCTGGAGCAACTGCTGGTGCAGGTGATGGCCGGCAAACTGGAGATTTTCGACCCCAAGACCCTGCGCGGTCAGTTGGAACAGCGCAAGATCCGCTTCGTGCCGCACCAGTCCGAGTACTGCTGGGCTTATCAGTTGATTGCCCGTGGCGCGCGGGTCATCAATAACCTGGAGGCGTACGGCATGGTGCTGTTGCCGGAGTTTCGTGATTGGGCCTTGCCGGACCTGCGCGATGCGATTGACCGTGAGTTCTTTATCCTTTCCGAGGCGCATTACCAGCGCTATATCGCGCCGGGTTTCCTCAGAGACGCGCTACCAGACTGATAACACGGATCAAAATGTGGGAGCTTCAGTGTCTCAGGGTTTGGTGGCGAGGTCTTCCAGATGATCCATCAGCGTCTGGGGCTTGAGTACCAGTACATCCCCCTCGACCTTATCCAGCACTACCTCTGCCGTATTGCCGATCAGTGCACCGGAAATGCCGGTGCGCGCCACGGTGCCGATGATGGTCACGGCCGCCTGCAGTGTGTGGGCAAAATGTGGAATCAATACGTCGGCCGGGCCTTCCTCGATATGCAGGTGTTTGTCATCGACATCGAACTCGGCCTGAAATGCCCGGCACTGCTCGCGGTAGCGCGCCTCGATGGTTTCCTTGAGCTGGAAGGTCGGGTCGGCTACCGACAGCATCGGTGACGGATGGGCGCTGATCACATGCAGTTGCGCCTTGGCCAGGCTGGCGATATCAAAGCCATGGTCGATGATCGCGTTGTGCAACGAGCGATGCTCACCATCGTTATTTCCCACATCGATGGCCGCCAGAATCACCTTGCCGGCCCACGGTGCAGCGGTCTTCACCAGCAGCACCGGCGTCGGGCAGTACCGCAGCAGCTTCCAGTCCCCCGGCGTCAACAGCGCCTTTTTCAGCGGGCTGTCGGGAAAGTGTTGCTTGACCACCAGGCCGCAGCCCTCGGCCTGCTGCACGTCGATAATGGTTTCATGCAGGCTGTTATTCCAGGCCTGCTCGGTGGTTACGCTGTAGCCATCCTCCAGCAAGCCCGCCTTGAGCAGACTCAGCAGCGCCGAATGCTCATGTTTCTTGTCGCAGACCAGCAAGTGCAAGTGCAGGTGCGCGCCGGTGACCCCGGCGATCAGCTTGGCGCGCTTGAGGGCCAGGCTCTCCGAATGCTCGGGCTCGATGACCACCAGGATGCTGCGGATGGCTTGCATGGTGGGGAACTCCAAAAGAGTGGGCGTGGGGTAACTATAGTTGCTGCCCGGCAGCCGTCATGTTGATGCACATCAAGGCCAGTGGCTGGTGGTCTGCGGCGTGGTCGGTATAATCGCCGGCCTTTTGTGATCCTTTTGCCCGTGAGCCCGATGAACCTGCCAGAAATCCACGAATTCCTCGGTTGCCGCACCCCTGACGCCTGGGTCCAGGCCGCATTGGCCGACCAGGAAACCCTGCTGATCGACCACAAGAACTGCGAATTCAAAGCCGCGAGCACCGCCCTGAGCCTGATCGCCAAGTACCACGGCCATGTCGACCTGATCAACATGATGTCGCGCCTGGCCCGCGAAGAGCTGGTGCACCACGAGCAGGTCATGCGCCTGCTGAAAAAGCGCAAGATCGAACTGCGCCAGTTGCACGCCAGCCGCTATGCCTCGGGTTTGCGCAAGGTTGTGCGCAGTCATGAGCCAGTTAAGCTGGTGGACACTCTGGTGGTCGGCGCTTTTATCGAAGCGCGCAGTTGCGAGCGATTCGAAGCGCTGGTGCCGCATTTGGACGAAGAACTCAGCAAGTTCTACTTCGGCCTGCTGAAAAGCGAGGCGCGGCATTTCCAGGGTTACTTGAAACTGGCTTATCAGTACGGCGACGCCAAGGATATTGCCCAGGTGATCGAGCGGGTCAGAGCGGCCGAGCAGGAATTGATCGAGTCACCTGACGTCGAGTTCCGCTTTCACAGTGGCGTGCCAGCCTGACGCCACGGCCACGCCGAGCAAGGTGGTGATCGCCGTCAGTAGCAGGATCACTGTTTGCGTGCCAAGTGGCGCTGCGAGTACGGCAATCATCAGCCCTGCCAAGGGTTGCGGCAGGTTATTGAGCAAGGTGATCACGCCCACCGTCTTACCGAAGTCCTGCGCCGGAATCACCCGCTGACGGGTGCTGCGCAGGTACACGTTGAACATCTTGTCGAAACCGGTGACCAGCAGGAAACCCAAGGTGTAGCCCCACAAGGTGGGGCTGACCGCCATGATCAACGCCCCTGCGGCAATCGTTGAATACGACAGCCCGCCCATGACCTTCAGCGCCAATGACGAGCGTGCCAGGTAAGACAGGATGACGATGGTGGCGACCGCGCCGGCAGCTTGCAGCAGGGCGTAGGTATCCTTGCTGGCTGCATATTGGCCCGTAACCATTGCCGCCGATGTGGCCAGTGTCACGCCAATCAACAGGTTCACGCCGACAGCGAGGGTAATGACCCGCTTCAGTTCCGCCAGGCTGCGGATATGCCCGAAGGCAATGCGCAGCGGCTGCAACCAGATGTCACGGTGCTGTGCATGGCTTTGCAGGCTCACCGTGGTAGTGCGTTGCCAGATCAGCATGGCCAGGTCTGCCAGCACAAACAGCCCGCCGACAGCCAGCACCACCCAGTGCCAAGGCCATATTTCGAGCATCAGCGCTGCCACAAGCGGGCCCAGCACCAGGCCGCTCTGGTCGGCGATTTGTGAATAGGACAAGGTCTTGGTGTAGGTGTAGTGCTTGAAGATATGCGGCATCAGCACCTCACGGGCCATGATGCCTTGGGTGGTCAGCACGCCGCACAATGCAGACAGCAGCACCAGCCAGTAGATACCGTCGAATATCCCGTACAGTGCCACCGCCAGCACACACGCCAACGCCCGGTAGGCCTGGCTGATGTGCAGGATGCGCACCGGCGAATACTTGTCGCACAGGGCGCCGCACACCGGGAAGGCGAGGAAGCGAGGCAGCGATTCGATAAAAAATGCCAGGCCTGCCCACGACACGCTTCGGGTGGTCTGGAATACGATCAGCGGCACGATAAACAGCAGGATCTGGTCCGCCAGGCGCGACAGGAACAGCGAAACAAAGAACGCCAGGTAATCCTTGCGCATACAACTCCTTGTGAATGGCGTTAAAGAGTGCGGGCTATTTGTAAAAAACTCTTAATAACATGAAGCTTGCGTGGCAGCGTCCGGCTGAATGCTTCAGTTGCCCAGCTTGCCACCTATAATGCGCGCTCTTCAATCCGCGTGCGCACACAGAGAACGTATGGAAAACCTGGGTCAGGGTAAGGTTCTGCTCATTGAGGACGACGAAAAGCTGGCGGGGCTGATCGCGCATTTTTTATCACAGCATGGCTTCGAGCCCCGTGTGGTGCACCGAGGCGATGAAGCCCTGGCGGCGTTCCTGGCGTTCAAGCCGAAAATCGTCGTACTCGACCTGATGCTGCCGGGCCAGAGCGGCCTGCAGGTGTGCCGCGAGATTCGTAGCGTTTCCGACACCCCCATCGTCATCCTCACTGCCAAGGAGGATGACCTGGACCATATCCTCGGCCTGGAATCCGGCGCCGATGACTACGTGATCAAACCGATCAAGCCGCCGGTGCTGCTGGCGCGCCTGCGCGCGCTGCAACGTCGCCAGCTGCCGGAGCCGAGCGTGCGCGGGGCGCTGGCATTCGGTCGATTGGCCATCGACCGCAGTTGCCGGATGGTCAGTCTGGGTGACGACAAGATCGACCTCACCACCATGGAATTCGAACTGCTGTGGTTGCTGGCCAGCAACGCCGGCACCATCCTTTCTCGTGATGACATTCTCAACCGCATGCGCGGCATTGCATTCGACGGCCTTAACCGCAGCGTCGACGTGTACATCAGCAAACTGCGCGGCAAGCTCAACGACAATCCCCGCGAACCGGTGTGCATCAAGACCATCTGGGGCAAGGGGTATCTGTTCAATCCGTTCGCGTGGGAGGTCTAGATGCTGCGTTTGTACATGCGCCTGTACATCATCCTGGCGCTCGGTTTGGCGGGGGCGATCTGGCTGGTCAACTACACCTTCGATGAGCTGCTGCCCGAAGCCAACGAAACCTATAACCGCGAAGCCATGCGCGGCCCGGCGTATGGCCTGGTGGAACAACTGCGCCTGCTGCCGACCGATGCTCGCCCGGCGCGGCTGGCCGAGCTGCAGCCCCATTACGGCTTGCTGCTCAAGCTGGTTCATCGTGATGAGTTGGCCCTGAGCCCCCGTGAACAACAATTGCTGGCAGACGGGCGCCTGGTGGTGCGCGGTGACTTCATGGAGTTCATTGCCCGTATCGACAGCAGCCCGCAACTGCTCGAAATCAAACTCCCCGAAGAGCCTAAATGGCTGTACCTGTGGGCCTACAGCCTGCTGGGCCTGTGCCTCGCGGTGGTGCTGTATTTCTGGGTGCGCCCGCACTGGCGTGATCTGGAGCACATCCGCCTGGCCGCGCAACGTTTTGGCGACAACGACCTCGGCTCGCGCATCCTGCTGCCGCGCCGTTCCACCGTGCGCGAACTGGCCGGGCACTTCAATCAAATGGCCGAGCGGATCGAGAGCCTGATCGCCAACCAGCGCGAACTGACCAACGCGGTGTCCCATGAGCTGCGCACGCCCATTGCGCGCTTGTCGTTCGAACTCGACCAGCTCAAGCAGCAGGCCGATCCGCGTCAACGCGGCGAGTTGATCGCCGATATGTACGCCGACCTGGGCGAACTGGAAGAAATGGTCTCCGAACTGCTGACCTACGCCAGCCTGGAGCGCGGTGCGACCCAGGTCACCCGCGAGCCCATCGAAGCCCACAGCTGGCTCGACAGCGTGATCGGCAGCGTCGCGCTGGAAGCTGAAGCGGCGGGCATCCAGTTGTCGCTGCGTGCCTGTGAGGTGGATGTGATCCAGATCGAACCGCGCTTCATGGCGCGGGCGGTGATCAACCTGCTGCGCAACGCCATCCGTTACGCCGAGCACCGCGTGGACGTGTCGCTGATCAAATTCGGTAACGGTTATGAGGTGCGGGTGTGCGACGACGGCCCCGGTGTGCCCGAGGACGGTCGAGCGAAAATCTTCCAGCCGTTTATGCGCCTGGACGCCAGCCGCGACCGCCGCACCGGCGGCTTCGGCCTGGGCCTGGCGCTGGTGCAGCGAGTGTCCCAGTGGCACGGCGGGCAGGTGCACGTGGTGGATTCGCAATGGGGTGGGGCGTCGTTTCGGATGACCTGGGCGTATGCCGAGTAACGTCGTCGCCCCCCGTTCTTTTTGTGCCAGGCTTTAGTGGTCCAGCGTACTCAAGATCGCATGGGCCACTTTCACCCGCTCCGCATTCGGGTAGTTCTTGTTCGCCAGGATCACCACCCCCAATCCCTTGCTCGGCACGTAGGCCACATAGGCACCAAACCCATTGGTCGAGCCGGTCTTGTTCACCAGGGTGTTGGCATGGGGCGCCTGCGCCGGCGTTAGCCAGTTGACCTTGTGCGGTTCCATGGCCATGGGTGTGGAGTTGCCGTCAATCAACGCATCGAGCGTGATGGGGTAGGGGTACATTTCCCAGCCCAGGCCCTGGGTCATGCCGTCGACGGTGTAGTAGCCGGTATGAGTGATGGCGATTGCCTGTTGCACGGCGGTTTCCAGCTTCGCGGGGCGCATGTTGGCTTGCACATAACGCAGCAGGTCCGAGGCGCTGGTCTTGATGCCGTACGCCTCGCTGTCCATGGCGCCGGGGCCGACGCGCACCGGCTTGCCATCCTTGCCGTAGCCTTGGGCGTACAGGTCCATCTGGCTTGTAGGCACTTTGACGAAGGTGTGCTTGAGCCCGAGTTTGGGCAGCAGGGTCTTTTCCATCGCCTGGTCGAACGGCTGCTTGAGGCTCTGCGCCGCGAGGTAACCGAACAGGCCCAGGCTCGGGTTGGAATACAACCGCTGGGTGCCAGGGGCGAAGTCGGGTTTCCACTGCTGGAAGTAGCTGACCATGTGCTGGTTGTTGTCCGCCTCAGGCGGAAATTGCAGGGGCAGGCCTCCGGCGGTGTAGGTGCCCAGGTTAAGCACGCTGATGTGGTCGAACTTGCCGCCGCCCAGCGCAGGCAGGTAGTCGCTGGCCGGGGCCGACAGCTTGAGTCTGCCGGTGGCCGCTGCATAACCGGCGAGGGTGGCGGTGAAGGTTTTGCTGACCGAACCGATTTCGAACAGGGTGTTTTCGTTGACGGGCTGCCGCGTCTCCCGGGACGCGACGCCATAGTTGAAATACTGCACGTTGCCGTCCTGAACCACGCCGACGACAAGGCCGGCAATGGCCTGTTGCTGCATCAGCGGCTTGACACTGGCGTCCACCACCGCTTGCAGGTCAGTGGCGGCCAGGCAGTTGCCGGCAGCGAGAAGGGCGGCTATCGCCGTGACAGTGCGCATGCCGGAGAGCATAGAGAGGGGCATGAGAGGGTTTCCATGAAAGTGATCGAAAAAAAAGACCCTGCGCGGGCGAGGCAAATATAGGCAGTTCGCCAGCGCTGGGCAAACAATGACGTCGCTTGCCTGGCTGTAGTGGAGAAGGCCAGCGTAACGACTATTTTAGAAACATAATGAAACATTCACCGATGCGCGCCGCTCTACCGCTACACCTGTACAGAGTTATTCCATGAAAACACCGCGCCCCTCCGCTCGTATGCCTCACCTTACCCAACTGCGAAACCTGAAGATGGCGCGCTCGGCCCACGCCTATGTGCGCGGCAGTACCGTGCAGTTCTACGACTGGCTGCACAGTTTGCCGGGGCGTCGTTTGCCCCACGGGCCCGCGATCTGGATCTGCGGCGATTGCCATGCCGGAAACCTGGGCCCCACCGGCGACAACGAAGGCCGCATCGATATGCATATCCGCGACCTGGACCAGGCTGTGATCGGCAACCCGGCCCACGACCTGGTGCGCCTGGCCTTATCCCTGGCGACCGCTGCGCGAGGCTCGGACCTTCCTGGTGTGACCACTGCACGCATGCTTGAAGAAATGATGCTGGGCTACGAACAGGCCTTCAAAGATAAGCCCGACGAAGCACCGCCACGCCCGTCCCAGGTCAAGGCTGGCATGCGCAGCGCGGTGGCGCGCACCTGGAAGCACCTGGCGCGCGAACGCATCGAAAGCGCCCGGCCGACCATCCCGCTGGGCAAGCATTTCTGGGCGTTGTCGCGGGCTGAAAAAAGCGCGCTGGAAGGCGTTTGTGCGTCGGATGAGATCCACCAATTGGTCACCTCGCTCAAAGGTCGGCCCAAGGACGCCAAGGTCGAACTCCTGGATTGTGCTTACTGGGTCAAGGGCTGCAGCTCCCTGGGTCTGTTGCGTTACGCGGCCTTGCTCGGCGTGGGCGACAAGGATGATCAGGAGTATTGCCTGATCGACATCAAGGAGGCGGTCGGCGCCGCTGCGCCCCGAGCCGCACGGGCGAAGATGCCCCGGGATAATGGCCGCCGGGTGGTTGAAGCTGCGCGGCAGCTGTCACCGGGCCTGGGCGGACGCATGGTCGCGGCGCGGTTTCTGGATCACGGGTTTTTTATTCGGGAACTGCTGCCACAGGACATGAAGTTGGAACTCGATGAGTTGAGCGAGACTGACGCTATGCACGCCGCGGGTTATCTGGCGCGGGTGGTTGGCGTTGCTCATGCGCGGCAGATGGACCGAGCAACCCGCAAGGGGTGGATGGCGACGTTGCAGGAGAACCGGTCGAGGGAATTGGATGCGCCCTCATGGTTGTGGACCAGTGTGGTGCAGTTGGTGGGGAGTCATGAACAGGGGTATTTGAACCATTGTCGGCGGTATGCTTTGGAGCACTGACCCAGGGCGCCAGGGTGAACAAGATACCCCGTAGATACCGCACACATTTCTCCCTTGCGCTTGCCCGGTGAGCGTGAAGACGGTATCTACGGCGGCGGGGCAACGAGGTGGAGATGCTCATGACCGGCGCGCCGCAACGCCGGTCATGCCAGGTATTTGCGAAACCAGCCCAGCGTTCTTTCCCACGCCAGGTTCGCCGCTGCTTCGTCATAACGCGGCGTCGAGTCGTTGTGGAAGCCGTGATTGGCACCCTTGTAGATGAACGCTTCATAGGTTGTGCCGGCCGCTTTCAAGGCTTTCTCGTACGGCGGCCAGCCTTCGTTGATGCGTGTATCCAGTTCGCCGAAGTGCAGCATGATCGGCGCCTTGATGCGCGGTACGTCCTTGGCTTCAGGTTGGCGGCCGTAGAAGGAGACCGCTGCGCCCAGTTCGGGGTAGGCCACCGCTGCCGTGTTGGTCACGCCGCCGCCGTAGCAGAAGCCGGTGATGCCGACTTTGCCGGTGCTGCTGTCGTGGTGCATCAGCCATTCGATGGCGGCGAAGAAGTCGTTCATCAGTTTGGTCGGATCGACGGTCTGTTGCAGTGCCACGCCTTTTTCATCATTGCCGGGGTAGCCGCCAACGGAGGTCAGGCCATCCGGGGCCAGGGCAATAAAGCCGGCTTTGGCCAGGCGTCGGGCGACGTCTTCGATATAGGGGTTCAGGCCACGGTTTTCGTGCACCACCACCACCGCCGGCAACTTGCCCGCTGCCTTGGCCGGGCGCACCAGGTAGCCGCGTACCGTGCCGTTGCCCTTGGGCGAGGGGTAGGTGATGTAGTCGGCGACGATGTCCGGGTCGGTGAATTTCACTTGCTCGGCCAGGGCGTAATTGGGGCTCAGGGCGGCGAGCAGTGCGCCAGCGCTCATGCCCGCGAAGGTGAACAACGCCGCACGGTCGAGAAATTCACGGCGGTTGATCTTGCCGTGGGCGTAGCCGTCGTAGAGTTCCAGCAGTTCGGGGGCAAAGTCTTTCGCGGTGAGACGAGTCATCGGTGCAATCCTCGATTGGCGGTGGCAATCAATGTAGACCAGGTTCAGCCTTCACGGCCACGGGCAGCTACGCTGTCCAGCAGAACATGCGTCTGTGGGGGTACGTCCATTTTTTTTGCGGAGAATTGAATGAAGCGTCGAATGTTAGCCGTAGCCCTTGGTTTTATCGCCAGCGCCCAGGCCGTTGAGTACAAGGACGTCAACCACACCGCCAGCCAGATCAGTTTTACCTACGAGCAACTCGGGCAGCGGATGTATGGCACGTTCAAGGAGTTCGAAGGCACCTTGACCTTCGATACGCAGGCGCCGGGAGCGGGGCATGCGTTGCTCAAGATCCAGCTCGCCAGCATCGACGCCGGCAGCGACGATACCAATGACACCCTGCAACGCGAGTCCTGGTTTGATACCGCGACCTACCCGGTGGGCGTGTATGAGTCCACCGGGGTCAAGGCGCTGGGGGATAACCGCTTCCAGATCAGCGGCAACCTGACTATCAAGGGCATCACGCGCCCGGTTGATGTGCAGGTGCTGCTCAAGGAGCTGGATGGCATTGGCGTGTTCGACGGCGAATTCATCCTTGATCGCGGCAATTTCAAGATCGGCGAAGGTGAATGGGCCGGCAACAGCGTGGTGTCCAACGACATCCATATCAAATTCAAAATGGTCGCGCCGCAGCGCTAGCGGGCGACCTTTTTCGCGCCGGCCACGCAGCCGATCACCGCCACTGTCACCAGTACCATGCCCAGGCTCACCTGCTCATGCAGCAGGCTCGCCGCCAGTGCCAGGCCAAAGAACGGTTGCAGCAACTGCAACTGGCCGACGGCCGCGATCCCGCCCTGAGCCAGGCCGCGATACCAGAACACAAACCCGATCAGCATGCTGAACAGCGCCACATAGCCCAGGCTCAGCCAGGCCGGGAGGCTGATGCCGGTAAAACGCGGCGGGGCAAGGATCAGGCTCAGCGGCAGCACCACCGGCAGCGACACCACCAGCGCCCAGCAGATCACCTGCCAACCGCCCAGGCTGCGCGACAGCTTCGCGCCTTCGGCGTATCCCAATCCGCATACCAGCACCGCCAGCAGCATCAGCACATCGCCCGCTGGTGACGCGCTCAAGCCTTGGGCCAAGGCATAACCCATCACCAACGCACTCCCCAGGACCGAAAACACCCAGAACACCGGCCGCGGTCGCTCGCCGCCGCGCAGTACACCAAATACCGCCGTGGACAGGGGCAGCAGGCCGATAAACACGATTGAGTGCGCAGAGGTCACGTATTGCAGGGCCAGCGCGGTGAGCAGGGGGAAGCCGATCACCACGCCCAGTGAGACGATCACCAGAGGCACCCACTGACCGCGTGCGGGGCGTTTCGCCTTGAGCAGCCACAACAGAAGCAGCCCCAATGCGGCGGCGATGGCGGCGCGGATCATCGTCAGAAACACCGGATCGAATTCCATGACCGCCAAGCGCGTGGCGGGCAGTGAACCGCTGAAAATCACCACGCCGATAAAGCCATTGATCCAACCCTGAGTGCTGCTGTCCAGGGCGCTGAGGGGAGACGTACGTTCCATGAGGGCTGTCCGGAAAAAGAAAAGTTGCGTGGCGCCCATCCTAGGATCGAAGATTAAGACAATCAAAAAATTGTCATGGATACACCGCCAATGCCCCGCGCCCGCTACAAGTCACTGGTCGACAGGTTTGCCGAAGACATCCGCAGCGGGAAAATGCCCCCCGGCATGCGTTTGCCCACCCATCGCCAATTGGCCGCCGACCACGGCCTGGCGCTGGTCACCGCCAGCCGCGTGTACACCGAGCTGGAAGCCATGGGCCTGGTCAGTGGGGAAACCGGGCGCGGCACCTTCGTGCGGGAGATCGCGTTACCGCCAGGGCAGGGCAGTGGGCAGATGGCCATCGCGACGGGCATGCTCGACCTCAATTTCAATTACCCCTCGCTGCCCGGTCAGGCCGACTTGCTGCGCACCGCGCTGCGCCAGTTGGCGCTGTCCGGCGACCTTGAAGCGCTGCTGCGTTATCAACCCCACGCCGGTCGCCTGCATGAGCGAGCCACCATTGCCCGTCACCTGCTGAGCCGAGGGCTGACGGTGGCGGCCGAGCAGGTGCTGGTGGTCAGTGGTGCCCAGCATGGGTTGGCGGTGGCGATGATGGCGTTGCTCAAGCCAGGGGATGTGATCGCGGTGGACGCATTGACCTATTCGGGGTTCAAGGTGCTGGCAGAGACCCTGCACCTTGAAATCGTCCCGATTCCCGTCACCGCCAGCGGCCCGGACCTGGCAGCTCTGCGCAACCTGTGTGGCAAGCGCCCGGTGCGCGCGGTGTACAGCATACCGACCCTGCACAATCCGCTGGGCTGGGTGATGGGCATTGAGCAGCGCGAGCAACTGGTAGCCATCGCCCGCCAGCACAACCTGATGATCATCGAAGATGCGGCCTACGCGTTTCTGGCCGAGGACGCACCGCCGCCCTTGGCCAGCCTGGCGCCGGAACGCACGGTGTATGTGGGCGGGTTGTCGAAGAGTGTCGCCACCGGGCTGCGGGTGGGGTTTGTCGCCGCGCCCGCTGCGTGGATGAAGGCGCTGGAACGCACCATCATGGCCACCACCTGGAACGTGCCCGGCGTGATGAGTGCTATCGCCGTGGCCTGGATCGAGGACGGCACCGTCGCCCAACTGGAAGCCCAAAAGCGCCAGGATGCCCAGGCTCGGCAAGTCTTGGCGGCGCAGGTACTGAAGGGGCTGGCCTACACCAGCCACCCGTCATCGTATTTTCTGTGGCTGCCTTTGGCGGAAGACGCCCGCGCTGACCAAGTCGCCATGACCTTGCAGCGCGAGGGCGTCTCCGTCTCCACCGCCGAGCCGTTTGCCGTTTCAGCCCACGTGCCCCATGCGTTGCGTCTGGCATTGGGTTCGGTGGACATGCCGGCGCTGCGCGAGGCGTTGCACAAGGTGCGCAACGTAGTGGCGTGGTGACCCTACGCTTGCCTTCAGAATTTAAACGCCTGGCGACCGATCAATAGCCAGTGGCCTTTCTGTTTCTGCCAGACCTGGAAGTTTTCGATGTCGGTGGGTACTTCCACGCCACTGTTCACCGCCTGGGCGTGAAAGTGGTTGCGCACCAGCGCCGTGTCGCCTTGCAGGGTGATGGTCTGTTTTTGCATTTCCAGGGTCTTGAAGCCGCTGCGACCGGTCTCGATATCGGCGATGAACTCCTGTTTGTTCTGGATCTTGCCGCTGGAGTGGCCGTAGGTGAGTTGCTCGGCGGTCAGGGCCTGAAGCTGCTTGATGTCTTTATGCAGCATGGCTTGGGTCAGGTGATCGACCGCTTGGGCGACGTCTTTGTCGGCAGGGGATGCGGCCACGTAGCCGCTGAACAGGCAAAGAAAACCGATCAGTAGTTTGACGTTCTGCATGGATGTTTCCTTATTGTTGTTGGGGATGTAGACGACAGCTGTAGTCGTCGTACAACCATGCAATATTTCCTGTGACGATGGAAAGTGAAATTTCGAAATATCCTCAAATTATTGGGTCTCTAAGATTGAGCGCTCTTATACGATGTCCCAACACCTTGAGTTCTTTGAGTTGCCTGATTTTGGCGCTTCCTAGGAAACAGGCGCATCGCTATGCTAACGCCGACACCTCACCTGCCCGAGCGAAAAAATGGATTTTGACTGGCACAGCGACCCCATCACCCGCGCCACTCCCGTGACCGCGCACTATAAAAACACCCAGAACGTGCGCCGCTTCATGTGTGAGCACTGCGGGCCGAGCTTCAAATTCGACCGCCCCTTCATGGCGTGGATTCGCAACGAGACCCCCAAGACCCTGGGTGACGTGGTGGATGAGTGGCAGCGCCGGAACACTGACAAGCATCCATAAGCACGGCAATGTGCTGCCGACCTTTTAAGACAAAGCCAAGCAACTGACACGCCGAAGATCAAAATGTGGGAGGGGGCCGTTAGTTGTCTGCCAGCGGCGGGGTACGCGGCGGAATCAGGCGCTTGCTGCCCGTTGCCTCATACGCCGCCGCAAGGTGCAACAACGCCGAGTCATCATAGGCGCGCCCGGCAAACGTCAGCCCCACCGGCATGCCGATGTCCGCCATCACGCCCATCGGCACGGTGACGGTAGGTACGCCCAGGTGGCGGATGGCGAGGTTGCCGTTGGCCACCCAGATGCCATTGCTCCAGGCGATGTCCGCGCTGGCTTCATTCACATCGGCATCGGCCGGGCCGACGTCGGCGACGGTGGGGAACAGCACGGCGTCGAGGCCGAGCTTGTCCATCCAGTCTTCCAGGTCGATGCGCCGGGTTTGCTCCAGGCCGCGCAGGCCGTCGGGCACGGTGCTGATTTCATTCCAGGGTGTGATGCCGCGCTGGGCCATGCGTACGTATTCGTCCATGCCGGCGGCGAGGTCGTCTTCACGGTTGGGCAGGGTGCCGGGGTCGTGTGGGAAGATTTTTGGGCCGTCCACATCCGCCAGGCGGTTGAGCGTTGGGTCGTCGTTGGCGCGCAGGAAGTCATCGAACGCCCAGGCGGACAGTTCCCACAATTCGTCGTGCAGGAATTCCTTGGACACCAGCCCACGGGTGAACACCGTCGGCGCGCCGGGGCGATCGCCTTCGCAGTTGGACACCAGCGGGAAATCCACCTCGATCACTTCGGCACCCGCTGCTTCCAGCGCCGTGCGGGCGTCTTTCCACAGGTCGATCACGCTGTCACGGGTGTTGATCCGTTGCCCGGTCGGGCCGCCGATGCCGGGCTTTTCGCTGGTGCCGGCGTCGGGGTCGGCATTGATGTACATGCGCGGTACGCCCAGGCGTTTGCCCGCGAGGGACTCTGCCGTCGCGGCCAGTTCAGCGTAAGACGCCGGGCGTACGTCGGTGACGCGAGGGATCGGCACCCAGGGTTGCAGGCGCCACAGGTCGCCACGGGTGTCGGGGTCTTCGGCAACCACCACATCGAGCACTTCCAGCAGGTCGGCCATGGTGCGCGCATAGGGCACCACCACGTCCATGGTTGGCGTCAGCGGCCAGTTGCCGCGCACCGAAATCACCCCACGGGACGGGGTGTAGGCGCACAGGCCATTGTTGGACGCCGGGCCGCGCCCGCTGGACCAGGTTTCTTCCGCCAGGCCGAATGCCGCGAAACTGGCGGCGGTGGCAGTGCCCGCGCCGTTGGACGAACCGGAGGCGAACGGCGCGGTGAGGTACTCAGCGTTATACGGGCTTTCGGCACGGCCATACACGCCACGCTGCATGCCGCCATTGGCCATCGGCGGCATATTGGTCTTGCCCAGGCAGATAGCGCCACCGGCGCGCAGGCGTTCGATGGTGAACGCATCGCGATGAGCGACGAGCTTGGCAAAGGCCGGGCTGCCCGAGGCCGCAGTCAGGCCCTTGACCAGGTAGCTGTCCTTGGCGGTATAGGGAATGCCATCCAGTGGCCCCAATGTTTCGCCTTTGGCCCGGCGCGCATCGGACGCCTCGGCTTCTTTAAGCGCTTCGGGGTTGCGCACCACCACGGCGTTCAACGCGGTAGCGGTCTGCGGGCCGTCGTAGGCCTCGATCCGGGCAAGGTAAGCCTGGACCAGTTCAACGGCAGTGGTCTGGCCGGATTCAAGCGCAGCGCGCAATTGGGCAATGGAGACTTCGGTAACTTGCATGACGTTTTCTTCGCCGCATTAAGTTGAGGTATGGCCGCAGTCTACGTACAGATATTTCACAAAACCAGCGCCGAATAGTCCGCGAAGGCGGCGCGCATCACCCGCCAGGTCGCCTCGTCAGCGGGAATCAGATGCTCGATGCGCAGCGAGGTGAGGGTGATGTCCTGGGGCATGCCGAACGCGGTGAAGGTCGACAAAAAGGATTTTTCATGGCCCTCGCAATGACCTCTAAGGTCATTGCGAGGGCCAAACCTTATCGCTAAGGTGGGGCTCGATCACTTCAAGGAAGACATCATGCCAAGACCCTCTATCGCCCTGGCCGCTTTGCTCGGGTTTTCCCTCTACACCCTGTTCACTCTGTTGACTGCCGAGCAATCGTTATGGGCTTTTGGGCAGCAATTGCTCTCGCGGCCGGACACCGCGCAAGTGGTGATCGACCTGTACCTGATGGCGATATTGGCGTGCGTATGGATGTATCGGGATGCGCGTGGGCGAGGGCGCTCGGTGTTGTCGGTGGTGCCGTATTTTTTGCTGACGGCGGTGTTTGTGTCGGTGGGCCCGTTGCTTTACATCGTGCTGCGGGGGAGGAGGGAGCAATGACCGTCCAAAAATTTCCAGGCTGGTATGAATATTCTGCGGCGTTCCTCTGACTTCTGTGGTGAGCGAGCTTGCCTCGCGCGGCAAGCCCGCTCACCACAAAAGCCCCTTACTGACCCAAATCTATCAAGGGTTGAGGAACGCCTGGTAGTTGTCCTTGGTGATCTGCTGGTAAGGGATGGTCAGCTCAGCCTCGTAGGGCTGTTTTTTCACCATCTTCACCGCCAGGTCAATCGAACCCACCGCTTGCCCCTTGTTGTCCTGATACGCCGTCACCAGCAACTGGCCTTTTTTGACTGCATCCAGCCCGGCTGCGCCGCCATCGCTGCCGGCGACCAATATGTCCTTGCCCGGTTGCATGCCCGCCTGGCTGATCGCCATGGCCGCGCCTATCGCCATTTCATCGGCATTCGCCGCCACCGCATCGATTTTGCGGCCCGAGACAATCCAGTTGTTCATCAGGTCAATCGCCTTGCTGCGCTGCCATTCGGCGCTCTGCTCCTCGACGATCTTGATATCGGGGTAGTCCTTGAGCACGTTCTTCACGCCCAGCGTCCGGTTGTGCGTGGCGTTGTTCGACAGCAGCCCCAGCATGATCGCCAGGTTGCCCTTGCCGCCCATTTTCTGCGCCAGATAACGCATCTGGATTTCGCCGGCCTTGATCTCATCCGAGCCCACGTACCCCACGCCCGGCGGAACCTCCTTGAACTCGGGACGACGGTTGACGTACACCAGCGGGATCTTCGCCTGCTGGGCATTCACCGTCATTTTCTGGGTGGCGGCGGTGTCCACCGCGTTGACGATAATCGCGTCCATGCCTTGTGCAGTGAAGTTCTGCACCTGGTTGAGCTGGCGCACCACATCGCCCTGGGCGTCTTCGAACTGAAGGGTTACACCCGGCAGTTCCTTGGCGTGGGCCGCCATGTAGTCACGCATTTGCGCGAGGAACACATCGTCGACCTGGGCGATGCTCACGCCGATCCGTATATCGGCCAGGGCCCAAGGGCTGACAGCCAGGGTAAACAGTGCCGCAAGGAGTTGCTTCTTCATGATGGTGCTCCGCTGTTTTTGTTGTTGTTAAAGCGATTCATGCCTGACGCTTGGCCCGCATCTGCGCCACGGCTGCGGCGAAGTCCGAATAGGGCCAGCGTTCGTTGAGCGCTTGCTGCATCAACTGTTGCCCGGTTTGCGGGGCCAGGCCCTGCAGCGGCGGGTCGGTGTCGAGGTTGGTAGGGAAGGAATAGCCATCGGCCGTGCAGGCAATCACGGCCTGGGCGTCCAACGTTGGGTTGGCCAGCAATGCCGGATAGACCGCCAGCATCATGCGGTCACGGTCGAGGGCTTCCATCGGTTTGCCGAACGCCGAGGAGATTTGCAGCAGATTGGCCATGCGATGGCGGTCGACGGTGCGGTTGGTGCCGGCGGCATGGAACAACGCCGGGTTGAAGAACAGCAGGTCGCCCTTGTTCAGGGGCAGTTGCACGGCATGCTGCTGGAAATAGTCGATGAACTCTTCGCGACGCCACGCCAAATAGCCCAAGGCGTATTGCTGGGAAAACGGCAGCAACTGGGTCGGTCCGCTTTCCAGCGGCATGTCCGTGTGGGCCACCGCGCCTTGTAACGTCAGGTATTGCGACAGCACGTGCAGCGGCAGCGGAAAGCGCTCCACCACGTCGTTGGTCTGGAAGCCCAGGTGGTAATCCCGGTGCGGCTGTTGCGCCTGCCCGCCGGGATGCACCACATTCACCTGGGCCGTGACTTGGTAACTCGGCCCCAGCCACGCTTCGGCAATCAGCCCCAGCAGCGGGTTGGCGTAATACTCGACAAAAGATTGCGGCGACTCTAACGCCGCTTTTTGCAGCGAGTTCCAGATACGCCCGTTGCTACCGGCCTTGGCAAAATGATCGGCGGCCACGCCTTGCGCCGCCTCAGTGGCGAAGATCGCCTCGAACACCTGGCTATGGCGGTCCACCACGTCCAGGTCCTCATAGGCCTGGCGCACCACCATCACCCCCGGTCCATCGCGGAACAGGCGGTGCAGTTCATCCATCACCGCGCGGCGGTCGCTGTTGCGCAGGGTGTGGGCCCGATAGATCGGCACATTGCCCACTACCTCGGCGCACAGCGGATAATCCTTGGCATGGGCCTGTTGCGAGCACAGCCGCTGGAAGTCTTCCAGGCGCACCGCTTCGGCGCTGACGAATGCCGACATCACACACCTCCCGACAGGCTCAGGGCCTGATGCGGTTGCGGGCTGCCGCCGTCGGTACAACCGACCACGCCTTGCTCCAGATCGATCACCGAGCCGGTCATCATGCCGGACTCGCGGGACAGTAAAAACGCCACGCTCTGCGCCACTTCCTCGGGCTTGAGCAAGCGTCCGAACGGTTGCGCGCTTTCGGCCTTGGCCAGCCAACCGTCCTGGGCACCGTGGTACTGGCGCTGGATATCATCCTCGTGGGGCGTGTCCATCCAGCCGATATTCAAGCCATTCACCCGGATGCGGTTGCGCAGGGCGCTGAACGCCACGTTCTTGGTGAGGATCGCCAGGGCCCCCTTGGAAGCCGCGTAGGCACTCAAAAACGACTGCCCGCCATGCCCGGTGACGCTCTGGATATTCACCACGGCACCTTCCACGCCGTTGCTGATCATCAGTTTGAGCGCTTCCTGCATCAGGAAAAACGGTGCCCGCACATTCACCGCAAACAGCCGCTCGAACAGCTCCGGCGAGGTGTCGAGGATGGTGCCGCGGTCCGACATCCCCGCGCAGTTCACCAGCCCATGCAAGGTGCCGAAGTGGGTGCGTGCCGCGTCGATGATCGCCCGGCAATCCTCGACTTTTTCCAGGTCCGCCTCGACAAAAATTGCCTGGCAATCCAGTTGCGCCAGTTGCCGCACTTGCTCTTCACCTTGGGCACGACGACGGCCACAGATGATCAGCCCGGCGGCGCCGCGTCGTGCCAGGGTGTGGGCCACCGCCGCGCCCAGGCCTTGGGTGCTGCCGGTGACGACAAAGTACTGGCCGCTGAACGAGGTGGCGAGATCGGTGTTGGGCATGAAGTTCTCCTGGATTTGTTGTTGTTTTCATCGCCCGGCTCGACGGCGGGCAAAACGGAGACTAGCATTGCAAAACCTCAGTAACGCCCAAATAAGACCTCAAAAACACCTCAGGCGAAACCCATGCTCGAACGTGCAAAACATTTCTCCATCAAGCAACTCGCGACGCAGGCCGGTGTGAGCAAAGCCACGGTCGACCGCGTGCTGCACCAGCGCGGCAGCGTGCATGCGCAGACCTCGCGGCGCATCGAGCAGGCGCTGGATGAGTTGGAGTCCCAGGAAAAAAACGGCCTGGCGGTGGGGCGCACGTTCCATGTCGACGTGATCATGCACACGCCCCAGCGCTTCAGCGCGGCGGTGCAGGCGGCGATCGTCGCGCAACTGGGTAGCCTGGCGCCGTTTCGTATTGCACCGCGCTTTCACCTGTTCGAAGAAATCGAGCCTCAGGCCATGCACGACCAGTTGCTGCGTTGCCTCGACACCGGCAGCCAGGGCGTGGTGCTCAAGGCCGCCGATGAGCCAGCGGTGAACCAGGCGGTCAAGCAACTGATCGCGGCGGGCATTCCCGTGGTGACCTTGGTGACGGACCTGCCGCAAAGCGAGCGCATCGGCTACGTGGGCATGGACAACCGCACCGCCGGCCAGACGGCCGCCTATCTGATGTCCCGCTGGCTGCCGGCGCAGCCCCAGGACGTGGCTGTGGTGATTGGCAGCGAACTGTTCCGTGGCGAAGAAGAGCGCGAGATGGGCTTTCGCGCCTGGTTGCGTGGCCGGGCGGCGCACTTGCGGGTGCTGGACATCAGCGGCGGCTACGGCGTGTACGACCGCACGTTCGACCGCGTGAGCCAGGCGCTAAAACAACATCCAGAACTCAAGGCGGTGTACAGCGTCGGCGGCGGCAACCGCGCAATCGTCGATGCCTTCGCCGCCCTGGAGCGCCCGCTGGAGGTGTTTATCGGCCACGACCTCGACGAAGAAAACCGCCAGTTGCTGCGCGAAGAAAAAGTCGCCGCGATCATCGACCACAACCTGCAGATCGATGCGCGCCATGTGTTCCTGCACATCCTGCAACACCATCGGCTATGGAAGGCCGGGCCGATTGCGCCGTCACAGGTGCAGATCGTCACACCGTTCAACCTGCCGGACTGAGTACTCCCTTTAAAAACAACATCAGGAGTTCAACCATGCTACGTATTGCCGTTCTAGGTGCCGGGCGCATCGCCAGGATCCACGCCGCCAACGTCGCCGCCCACCCCAACGCCACGCTGGTGCTGGTGGCCGACCCCTGGCGCGAAGGGGTCGATGCGCTCAGCACGCAACTGGGTTGCGAAGCGGCCTACGACTGCGCCGCCGTACTCACCCGCAAAGACATCGACGCCGTCGTGATCGGCACCCCGACCGACACCCATATCGACCTGATGCTGGCGGCGGTGGCCGAAGGCAAAGCGGTACTCTGCGAAAAACCCATCGACCTCGACATCGCCAAGGCCCGCAGTGCCGCCCAGGCCGTGGAGCGCCAGGGTGGCAATGTCATGCTTGGCTTCAACCGTCGCTTCGACCCCGACATGCTGCGCCTGCGCCAAGCCCTCGACGCCGGCCAGATCGGCGCCGTGCGCCAAGTCATCATCACCAGCCGCGACCCCGGCCTGGCCCCGCGTGACTACCTGGCGCACTCCGGCGGCATCCTGCGCGACATGACCATCCACGACTTCGACACCGCCCGCCACCTGCTCGGCGAAGAACCCGTGGAAGTCAGCGCCATCGCCAGCCGCCTGGTCGACCCCACCCTGGAGCAGATCGACGACTATGACAGCGTCATGGTCCTGCTGCGCACGGCCTCCGGCAAGCAATGCCACATCAACTGCTGCCGTCAGGCGGTGTACGGCTACGACCAACGCGTCGAAGTCTCCGGCGCCACCGGCGTCCTGCTCACCGACAACCACCGACCCAGCACCTTGCGCCACTGGGGGGCCGAGCACACTGAAGCGCTGGAACCGTTGCAGCACTTTTTCCTGGAGCGGTATGCGGATGCCTATCGCAATGAGCTGACCCAGTTCATCGACGCGCTCAACGACGGTCGCGAACTGCCCACCAGCGTGCGGGATGGGTTGTATGCGTTGCATTTGGCGGAGTGTGCGTTGGAGTCGGTGAGGACGGGGCGGAGTGTGGGGGTTAGTTATAATATTTAGCTGAAATAGTAAGCCTCTCAATAACACGCTGATAAGGATCTATAAATAGGAGTCGAGTTAGGCAAGCGTTAACAGTTATGGCTGTTAACGCATGTTTCTATTTTGATCGGCGACTAAGCGCAAAAATATTAAATTTCTACGAGTTGAGCTGTTTGTGTTGGTTGCTAGAGATTACGATCAGATGGTTCGGACGATACAGTCCGCATACGCGTCGATGCTTTGCCAGATACACGCACGGAACAGTAACTCCATCGTTTACTATGTCGTCGAAATGCTGGGCTACAATCATTAGAATGCCTCCTATACGAAGTCTTACAGTGTCTCCTGGCACAAATGTTTTCATTTTTCTACCTGCTAAGTACACCTATCTCAGTTTGAGGGTCGAGCAGTCGAACTTCGATAGCAGTAACCGATAAGCCCAACGGTGATAATAGCAAGTCCAGTTAATGAGAGTGCGTCAGGTATAGGTTGTTTTAGAAGGAGTATTTCAACTGCAAGTACAATGACTACTTCTCCTGCTAACGTAGCGTCCACTGCCGCAATTTGAATCGCTGAGTTTGTGCTGTTTCGTGCCCAGTAAAATAGTGTTGTTGCGCAAATTCCTGAAAAAAATGCAACTGACAAACTACCGTATATTTGTCCTGTTGATGGCAGTGGGGGTTGTACGCACAGAATCAATAAAATCCAGAACGGCGCTGATCCTAGCGTCATCAAAAAAACACAGGCCAACGGTGACTGCAAGATATGTGGTGCTATTTTGATGGATCCGATTGCATTGTTTTTAGCGGCATTAAGCATTTGATTGCCTACTGGGTAGGCGATTGCGGAGAGCAATACAGGGATCACACCGTAAAGGATGTCTTCTCTGTCGATTCCTTGCTTAAATTGTGCATAATTGACTATTGCTACTCCCGCAACAATGAGCCAGGATAGAAATATACCTCGTCTAGGTATTTTTAATCCAAATAATATAAGTACAAAGGGGGTCATCAAAATTGTGGTTTGCCATGTGGCGGCTACCAGCCAACCTCTTGAGTAGCCAGCAGCGTAGCAAATGCCCGCATAGAATAAACCGAAGCCAACAGTTCCCGCTATAGTCCAGAAAACTAGATTGCGGAGAAAGGCATGGATCAGTTCGATAAAAAACTGGACGCCTTTAAACAGCAGTAATATGGGCACCAAGAGCGGAAGCATGAAGATGAAACGAAGCGCAGCAGACCAAGCCCAATGGCCGCCGCCTAGGTGCATGATATAATTCATTAAAAATGTCACGCTAAAGAAGGCTGAGCTAAATATGCCAATTAGTACTAAGCGGTAAGTGGGTACGGTTAGGCTATTGTTGGGCATTTTGATTGGCCTTATTTGGCTGAATTTTTTCAATCAACCACTTGTTCATAGCATTCACCACTTCTTCATGAAATGAAAGTCGGCCCGGTAAGCACCATCTGGAGTTGATGCCGGATTGATGGCGCTCGCATATCTTATTGTCTTCGTCAATCACCCTGTCCCAGCGTTCTATGTACCTAAGAGATATTTCATTGAAGTCTTCTCGTTTGACGGTGGAGGCAGGGAAGCAGTAGCCGACATGAACTTCAGAGTTTGTTGCGTCGATAGGGATTTTGTTTATCCACCAGTAAGAGTCAAGGGTGGTTACTAAGAAGAAACCGGGATAGATCATAGTGAAGTATGTACCGGTCGCTGCTTTGCCTGAAATGCCTTCAATGCTTGGGAAGGTCGGGCCTTTATCCGTTGGTATGACGGAAACAGTCTTGGGATGCTCGAAAAATGTTGTCTCATATTCGCCATTTGAAGGCTGCCTGGGGAATATTTGTCGTCCGATGGATAACGGATGCACCGTGGGTGCGTGATAGTCCTCCATATCGACTTCGGTATAAAGCTTCCAGTTACAAGCCACTTGGTGATATATCTCTTTGATGCAAAGCATGTTGGTAAGATCATAATTTTCTAACGTTTTTGGCAGGTCACCAAGGTACTCTAACAGTGAGATTGATTTATGATCGAAATTTATAAAAAGAAAGCCGGCCCAGCTTTCGATTTTTACCTTTATTAATCCGTTATTTTTTTTGCAAAAGTTTTTGGTTTTCTGCATGTCTGGGGCGCCGATTAATTCCCCGCTCAGTGAGTATGCCCAGTTATGGTAGGGGCATCTAATGTGTTTGATTGTTCCGTTGTCATCCAGTAATCTTGCCCCTCGGTGGCGGCAAAGATTTTGAAACGCATGAATGGCGCCATCTTCATCTTTTGTGATTATCAATGATTCGTTTAGTAAATCAACGACGAAGTAGGATTTATTGCAAGGTAGTTTTTCTTGTCGCCCAACAAATAGCCAAGACTTCAAAAATACCATCTCGATCTCAGTATTGTAAAAGTCTCTGTCTTTGTAACATGCGGCTGGTAGTGATTCTGCTTCTAGAAAGTGTTTTTTTACATTTTCAAACATGTTGGATTTGTTGCTGAGAGTTTGGCTTTTGTTGTTCATGATGGCATGGCTCCTCTTGCGGAGGTGATTTGGTTGGCTCTTTTGAAAGGTTTCTAAGATATTCTTCTATGGCGCTAAATAGTCGATCTATCAGTTTTGTATCTATTATCAGGGAAGGAATGATTTTCAAAACTTCATTCAAGGCGCCACAGGTTTCTATGATAAAGCCTTTTTTAAAGAGCCAATGCGACAATGCTGTGGGAATAGCCGGGTTTGTAAAGCGGATTCCGCTAATCAGGCCGCGGCCGACATAGTGCATATTGTTTTCTCCATACATAAGGGTTAATTTTTCTATTTTCTCATGTATGTACTGTGCTTTAGTGCGTACGCTTGTCTGTAGCTCTTCCGTTTTCCAGAATTTTTCAATTGCTGCCGTTGCCCCAATGAAACCAAGATTGTTACCGCGAAACGTTCCATTGTGTTCACCTGGATCAAGGACGTCGTATTCTTCTTTTACCAATACCAATGATAATGGAGTTCCAAAGCCGCTAAGTGCTTTGGACAAAAGGATTATGTCAGGCTCAATACCAGCTTCCTCGAAGCTGAAAAAACTACCTGATCTTCCACAGCCGCATTGAATATCGTCAATAATCAAGAGGGCGCCTATATTTCGGCAAAGTGCTTGTATGCGTCTTAGCCATGATCCGCTGGCGGTCGAAAGTCCACCTTCTCCTTGAATGACTTCTAGGATAATAGCGGCCGGAGGATCAATTCCAAACGTCGGGTCGAGAACCATTTTTTCTATAATGCTAGCGGAGTCGATATCTTTGCCAAATGCGTTCTCGTAAGGAAGAATTGTAGTGTCGATTAAACCAGTCCCGGCCCCCGCTCTTTTCTCTTTGTTCGCAGTCGCTGCTAAAGCCCCTAAGCTCATACCATGGAAAGCCCCGCTGAAACTTATGATATTTCTTCTTTTGGTATGTTTTCGTGCAAGTTTGAAAGCAGCTTCAACTGCATTTGTGCCTGTGGGTCCAGGGAATAGAAATTTGTAGTGCATGTTTCTAGGTTTTAGTATGTACGTAATAAAAGTTGCGATAAATTTCTGTTTAGCCTCTGTATGAAGATCCAAGGATTGGACAATTCCCCCTTCACTCAGGTAGTCAATGATGGATTTTATAATGTCAGGATCGTTGTGCCCGTAATTTAACGATCCGGCTCCAGAGAGGAAGTCGATATAATGCTTGCCGTGTATGTCAAGTATTAACGAATTTTGAGCTGTTTGGAATATTGCTGGGTGATTTCTGCAATAAGTTCTTACGTTAGATTCGTTCCTTTCGAAGAATTTTAGCAATTTGTATTGTGAAGATGTTTTGCCCCAGCAGTTGATTAAGATTTCATTTGCTTTCTTTTTGTCTTCGGCTGACGCTTTCTTTTTGGTGATAGAGTCGGTATTGGTTTGCAATGTTAAGCTGAGTGCTCCGCTCTTTAAATCGTCCAGTACGCTTACTAAAGCTTGTCCACACAATGTATTCAGGCTTTTGACAAGCGAAGGGTAGTCTTTGGGGGTGTCGACTAATATTTCTCTCGAAAGGACCGGCCCTGTATCAATGCCTTCATCTATAAAATGTACAGTAACACCTTGTTGAATACCTTCGAGAACGGCCCAAACATAAGGGTTGTTTCCTCGTTCCTCTGGTAGTAATCCGGGGTGCACATTGATTATCCCAATTTTTAATGCATGAATCAAATGAGGTCTTATAATTCTTGAATCCCCCAAGAGGATTAGCGCAGTGCCGTTACGCTGAATATGCTCCAGGCAATCATTGTCATTGATGTTGCGGACAAGAAAGTACGGGATGTTGTCTCTCTTGCAAACGTTCTCGACTGATTCGCAAGGTACGTAAGAACTAAGCTGAAGCAGTAGTTCATTTTGCTCTTGCGTCCCTAATGCGCCTAGCTCTGATAGCTCTTCAATTACGATGGAAGGTCTATGTCCACTTGCTACTAGCTGTACAAACATCTCGCAGCCACGAGGATGGTCTTTGAAGTTAAGATAGGCAAAGTTCACGCCTGTTTTCCAAGATTTTAAATGTCCAACCAAGGCTTCAATCAACATGATTTAGTTCCTTCGTGTGCTTTAGGGTATGAGCCAGCAGCATCGTGTGTTTCATTTCCAATTAATCCAGGAGCAAATACACAGGCGATGACGAAGTCTTTTTTGCATCTTACAATGTGGCGGTCGTGTTCATTAAGTGCGTATAGTGAGCCCGGGGTAATTAGGTGTTTTGTTTTGGATTTTACGTCTATGATTTCGGCTTCCCCGGAGATGCAAAATGCGCATTCCAAGTGATGCTTATACTCGATTTCGGTTTCGGTGTTCGCATACATGGTTGTAATGTGGAACCCGAAGCCCATGCCGTCTTTAGCAAGTAGAAGTCTTACGCTATCCCACGCTTCGGTTTGTTTGTGGTCCTCGGTTTTTATAGTGTCTTTCAGATTTCTTATAATCATGTTGTTCTCCCGAGTATCAATTGCAGGAGTTGATTTCAATACGCCTATTTATTAAAGGTCCTGCTGAGGTAGTATTCAGCGCAGCAGCTTTCTTTAGTTCAACCTAGCTTGATTTTTTAAATCGTCAAATAAACCTACCCGTTCGGCTAGTATTTCGTACGAAAACCTAGCCGAAAGGCTAGGTAATTAATATCAAGCTGATATCAAATTGATTGCGCGATTTAAGAGCGCAAAACCACTTAGTAATTCCATCATGGGAAGTGCGCAACTCTGGTGTACCGATCTTCGTCCATTTGCAGAAAGGAGCATTTGTGGGCATACACCCCCTTTAAGTAGTCACACTCAAAGCGCTGCGAGCGTGCAAATTGACTGTCGGATATGTTTTGAGATTACTGTCGACCGTATTTATAAGTCGGCTCCCATCTGTCACTGCGTTCACCCTCTTCGATCCACCAACCGAATACTGTCCCGTCCACCCCGCTTGGACTCATACAACGTCGAATCACCTTGCTCCATCAACGCAGGCAGGCTCTGCGGTGGCTGATCGAACAGGTTGGAGCCGATGCTCAGAGTCACCGGCGGTGTGGCCGTGGAGGTGGTTGACGCCTTTGAAGTCGTCGATGTCGATCAGCAGCAGGGCGCCGGGTTTGGTTGGGTTGGGGAGGCCTGGGCCAGCAGGCGCGTGGTGCGCAGGTCGAGCGTCATGTCTTGCAGGATCTGCCTGGTGTGCGTTCAAACCGGGATTGTAAGCGCACACGCAGGTTTTTCAGAGCTTTCTGGGTAATGGCACACAGCCAGCCGATGATCGGCCAGTCAGATCCCTTTGGTCGATGGCAACAGGACCGTCAGGATGCCCACCAGCGGCAGGAACGAACACAGTTTGTAGACGTACTCGATGCCGTGGGTATCGGCGAGCAAACCGAGCAACGCCGCGCCAATCCCGCTGAAGCCGAACATCAGGCCGAAAAATATCCCGGCGATCATGCCGACGTTGCCAGGCACCAACTCCTGGGCAAACACCACGATGGCCGAGAACGCCGAGGCCAGGATAAAACCGATTACCACGCTGAGCACGGCCGTCCAGAACAGGTCGACGTAGGGCAGGGCCAGGGTGAACGGCGCGGCACCGAGGATGGAGAACCAGATGACTTTCTTGCGCCCGATCCTGTCGCCGATCGGTCCACCCGCGAAGGTGCCCACGGCCACCGCACCGAGGAACAGGAACAGGTACATCTGGGAACTCGATACCGACAGGTGGAATTTTTCAATCAGGTAAAACGTGAAGTAGCTGGTCAGGCTGGTCATGTAGAAGTACTTGGAGAACACCAGCACTGCCAGCACCACCAGGGCAAACGTCACGCGGCCTTTGGACAAACCGTGGGTGGCTTTGCCGCCTTGCTTGAGCTTGAACAGGTTGAGGTGGCTGCGGTACCAGCGGCTCAAGCCGTACAGCACCAGGATCGCGAACACGGCAAACAGCCCGAACCAGGCGATATTGCCCTGGCCGTAGGGAATGATGATCGCCGCTGCCAGCAATGGGCCCAAGGCGCTGCCAGTGTTGCCGCCGACCTGGAAGGTCGACTGCGCCAGGCCGTAGCGCCCGCCGGAGGCCAGGCGCGCCACGCGGGAGGTTTCCGGGTGGAAGGTCGACGAGCCCACGCCCACCAGCCCTGCCGCCAGCAGGATCGCCGGGAAGCTGCCGACAAATGCCAGCATCAGAATACCGATCAAGGTGCACACCATGCCGGCCGGCAGCAGCCAGGGCTTGGGATGACGGTCAGTGTGGTAGCCGATCCACGGTTGCAGCAGCGAGGCGGTCAGTTGGAAGGTCAGGGTGATCAGCCCCACCTGGGCAAACGTCAGCCCGTAGTTGGCCTTGAGCATCGGGTAGATCGACGGCAGCACGGCCTGGATCAGGTCATTGATCAAGTGCGCCAGCGCACAGGCGCCGAGGATGCGCATGACCAGGGGGCTTGCTTGGGGCGCAGGGGTGGCAGTGGCGGGTGACGCGGTGAGTGTCGACATGCAGGCATTCCATACAAGGCGGTGAACAGGGGCCGCCAATACGTGGTCGGCGGTCCATTTCAAATTGTTTCGGGGTTTATGCTAGATTCAGTAAAAATGTCTGTCTCACGAAATTCGGGCGGTAACTGTCGCAAAAAGGGCCAAATGATCAAATCACTGGATAAATTCCTGCAGGAGATCGACGAAGGCGAGTGGGCCGTGATCAGTTCGGCCACCGATTATCCGGAAAACTGGGTGATCCCCGATCACAGCCACGAGAAGCATCAACTGCTCTACGCGACCGAAGGGGTCATGGTAGTGCATTCGGCGCAGAACCAGTGGACCGTGCCGCCCAATCGCGGCTTCTGGATGCCCTGCGGGCACGTGCATTCCCTGCGCTGTGTGGGCCCGCTGAAAATGCGCAGCGTGTTTGTGCGCCCTGACAGCTTCCCCAATCTGCCCACCGAAACCAAGGCGGTGAGCATCTCGCCGCTGCTGAGCGAGCTGATCAAAGCCTCGGTCAGCCTCAAGCCGCCGTATGCCGAGGATTCGCGGGATGCGCGGATCATGCACCTGATCCTCGACGAACTGGCTGACCTGCCCGCGTTGCCGTTATCCCTGCCGCAACCGGCCGACCCGCGGATCCAGCGGATTTGCCTGGCGCTGCAACAGGAACCGGGCGATGCCTCGACGGTAGCGGACTGGAGCGAGCGCCTGGGCCTGGATCAGAAGACCATCCAGCGTCTGTTCCGCAAGGAAACCGCCATGACCTTTGGCCAATGGCGTCAGCAGGCGCGGCTGTTACTGGCCCTGGAACGCATGGCGATCGGGGAAAAGATCATCGACGTGGCGCTGGAGCTGGGCTACGAAAGCCCCAGCGCCTTCACCAGCATGTTCAAGAAGCAGTTCGGCAAGACGCCGAGCCTGTTCTTCAAGCAGGACCCAGCAGGCGGTTGAACGCGTCGATATCCAGGGGGCGGCTGAGGTAGTAACCCTGGCCCTCGTCACAGGCCACGGCCTTGAGCATCGCCAGGTGTTCGGCGGTTTCGATGCCTTCGGCGGTGACCGTCAGCGCCAGTGCGCGGCCCAGTCCGACGATGGCGTGGATGATGGCTTGGTCGTCCTCGCTGTCTTCCAGCCGGGTCAGGAAGCTGCGGTCGATCTTCAAACCATCGAACGGGAACGCACGCAGGTAGCTCAGCGAGGAATACCCGGTGCCGAAATCGTCCATGGCAATGCGGATGCCCAGTTGCTTGAGGGCGCGCATCACGTCCAGCGCACCGCCCGCGTCTTCGAGCATGACGCTTTCGGTGATTTCCAGCTCCATCCGCGCCGGGTCGATCCCCGAGACCTGCAAGGCGTGGCGCACACGTTCCATCAGGTTGCCGCGCTTGAACTCGGTGGGCGACAGGTTCACCGACACGAACAACCCATCCGGCCACTGCGCGGCACAGGCGCACGCGGTTTCCAGCACCCAATCGCTCAGCGACAGGATCAAACCTGACTCTTCGGCAATCGGGATAAAGGTGTCTGGCGCGATCAGGCCGCGGTCCGGGTGTTGCCAACGCACCAGCGCCTCGGCGCCGACCATCTGGCCATCGGCAATGCGATAACGCGGCTGGAAGTGCAGGCGCAATTCCCCATGCGTGATGCCGTAGCGCAGATCACTCTCCAGGCGACGACGCTCGATGATCCGCGCATTCATCTCGCCGGAGTAAAAGCGCCAGGTATTGCGCCCAGCGGACTTGGCCTCGTACAGCGCGATGTCGGCGTAGCGCAGCAGTTCGGTGACGGCGCTGGCGTCATTGGGCGCCAGGGCAATGCCGATGCTGGCGCTGATAAACACTTCCTGCTCGTCGATGCGGATGGCCCGCTCGATGGAAGCGATCAAGCGGCGGCACAGGTTTTCGACTTCGTTCAGGGTGCCGGCCTCGCTGAGGATCAGCACAAACTCATCGCCGCCAACCCGCGCCACCAGGTCGCCGTGGCGCACGCAATCGGTCAGGCGGCTCGACACTTCGTTGAGCACACGGTCGCCGGCGGCATGTCCGAGCAAATCATTGACCGGCTTGAAGCGGTCCAGGTCCAGGCTGAGCATCACCACGGGTTGCTCAAGGGTCGGCAGTGCCTTGAGCTTGGCGTCGAGGAAGGCTTGCAGGCGCGTGCGATTGGGCAGTCCGGTCAGGGCGTCGTGCTGGGACAGGAACTCGATGCGTCTGCGCGCCTCGACTTCTTCGGTCACGTCGGTGGCCGTGCCGCGAAACCCGCCGCACGGCATTTCCCGCGCGGACAGTCGGGTGGTGCGCTCCATTCCTTTGGCATCCACATACAGGCATAGCACGCTAAGGTCCGGGCGCCTGCCGGGCGTGCACAACCACTGTGACAACAGTCCGTCTTCGGTGCCCAGCAGGTCATTCATGGCAGCGCCGATCCATGCGTCGCGGGCCAATCCGGTCACGCTTTCGAAACGCTCCGACAGGTAGGTGAAACGCCAGGCGGCATTGATCTCCCAGACCCAGTCGGAGCTGGCTTCCACTACATCGCGAAAGCGCGCTTCGCTGGTGGCCAAGGCGCTCTGGCTGGTTTGCAATGAACTATGACTGGCATCCAGGGCCAGGGCAGCGGCGGTGCTGCGGCGCAAAATCATCCACGTCATCAGGCACACCAGCAACGCGGCCAGGCCCAGCAAGGGCAGGCCGACACCAATCAAGCGCCGGCCGGGCTGTTCCGGCTGCCAGTACAGGCTGCCGGCGCTGCCGTGGTCGCCGAGGGGCAGAAACACGCCCTTGGCGATGTCGTCAGGGCTGGCGATGTGCAGGTTGTCCACGCCAAAGTCATTGCCGATCCGGCCCAGTTTGGCGCTGTCGAGAATGTCGACGAAGATCAGCACCGAGGCTGGCCGGCCATCCGTAACCACAGTGGGGTCGGTGCCTGGGGTGATCGCGGCGGCGGCCACCAGCGCCGGGCTGCCGCGTACGTTGATGAACGTGCTCACGGGGGTTTCGTCGTCGGCACCGGCGCGGGCCTGTTCGAGAAGCTGGGTCAGGGGCTGGTCGAGCCATTCGCTGATTTCAAAGGCTTGCAGTTCGCCCTCGACCACCGCGTAGACGGTGCGGTTGGCGTCGTTGACCACAAACAGGCCTTGAAAGCCGAAATCATGGAACAGTGTCGAGCCGATATTGCCACGGGCGTAGGCCCACTCCTTGTCGACCTCGATATGCAGGTGCCTGTAGGCATCGCTCCAGAATGCGTAATCCTTGACCGTCACCCGCATGGCTTTTTCCATGGACTGCATGGCTTTGCGGGTATGGAATGCGCTTTCGGCCTGCTCGGTGTGGTCCAGCTCATGGGCAATGTAAAGCAGCGAGTAAGCCGCTGCCGCAAAGACAACGGCCAACAGGACCATGAAGTTGAACAGTGACGTGCGCGTCAGCGACAGGCTGGTACGGGTGGACAGCGAGCGAACGATCGGAGCGAGAGAGTTGGGCATTATTTCGCGCAGGGCCTCGCTGCATGTCAGGGGTATGACAGCTTATCGGCGGCCCTGGAAAAAGGTTGAGCGCGTCAGGCGGTGCTCAAGCGCCCGGCGCGATAACTGACCCGGCGTGCCGCCCACGCCAGCAACGCGGCCACGCACAGCAGCGTCGCACTCAACTCGAACGTCGCCTGATAACCACTGATATCAAACACCACGCCTCCCACTGTGGCACCTGAAGCAATCGCCAACTGGATGATCGCGACCATCAAGCCGCCTCCAGCCTCGGCATTGTCGGGCAGGGTGTTTGCCAGCCAGGTCCACCAGCCCACGGGGGCGGCGGTGGCGACCAGGCCCCAGAGTCCCAGCAACAGGGTCGTCATCCCGGTCGAGCTGCCGAAAGCGACCAAGGCCAGGGCGATCAACGCCATCAGCAGTGGGATAGCAATCAGCGTGGGGTACAGGCTGCGCTTCAAAAACCGTTCGATCAGGAACGTCCCCGCCAGACCGGCCAGACCGAGTACCAGCAGCATCAGCGATAACAGGGATACGCTGACTTGGGTGACGGTTTCCAGAAACGGTCGCAGGTAGGTGAACAACATGAACTGACCCATGAAAAACACGCTGACGGCGAGCATGCCGATGGCCACCGGCGGGTGCTTCATCAGGCGCAGCACATTGGTGGTCGTTGCGTCGCCGTGGGTCTTGATCGACGGCAGGCTGATCAGCAGCCACACCACGGCAATCACTGCCACCGGCACCACGCAGAAAAACGCGCCACGCCAGCCGATCATCCCGCCGAGAAAGCTGCCGAGCGGCGCGGCAATCACCGTTGCAAGGGCGTTGCCGCCGTTGACCATGGCCAAGGCACGCGGCACTTGGGCTTCGGGCACCAGGCGCATGGCGGTGGCAGCCGACAGGGACCAAAACCCACCAATCGCCACGCCGATCAGCGCACGCCCCAGCATGAAGATCAGGTAATTCGGCGCAAGTGCTACCACCGTCCCGGACACGATCATCAGCAGGGTCAGTGCCACCAGCAGGCGCTTGCGATCCACCCGGGCCGCCACGGCGGCAATCACCAGGCTGGTGAGCAAGGCAAACAGCCCCGACACAGAGATGCCTTGACCGGCCTGTCCCTGAGTGATGTCGAGGTCAGCCGCCAGCGGCGTCAGCAGGCTCACCGGCATAAACTCCGAGGCGACCAATGTAAAGGCCGCCAGGGACATGGCGAGCACCGCGCCCCAGCGCGGTGCAGTCGAGTGACCGGGCTTCACTTGAGGTTGTTCTTGAAGAAGGCGGTGAGCTGGGCGAACGGAATCAGGTTGACCCGGTCGTACAGATCCACATGGCCCGCATTGGGGATGATGAGCAGTTCTTTCGGTTCGGCCGCACGCCGGTAGGCGTCCTCGCTGAACTCGCGGGAGTGGGCGTTGGCACCCGTGATCAATAGCAGTGGGCGCGGGGAAATCGTCTCGATGTCGTTGAACGGGTAGAAGTTCATGAACTTCACGTTGCTGGTCAGCGTCGGCATGGTGGTGGTCTGTGGCGATGCACCGGCAGGCGTGACTTGGCCGCGTGGGGTGCGGTAGAAATCGAAGAACTCGTCACCCACCGGGTCGCCCGTCAGCATGAGCGGCGAGCCGCTGGTGTAGAGGGTTTCGCCGCCCTGGAATTCCACGTAGCGCTGGTTCGCCGCCTGCAGCAGGATGTGCCGGCGCTGTTCCAGCGTGACGCCGTGCTTGAGCCCGTTGCGGTTGGCCGCGCCCATGTCGTACATACTGACGGTGGCGATGGCCTTGAGGCGTGGGTCGATTTTTGCGGCAGCAATGGCAAAGCTGCCGCTGCCGCAGATACCGATCACGCCGATGCGCTCACGGTCGACCATCGGCCGGGTGCCGAGGAAGTCCACGGCGGCGCTGAAGTCTTCGACGTAGAGGTCGGGCAGCACCGCATTGCGCGGTGCACCGGCGCTTTCGCCCCAGAACGACAGGTCCAGGGACAGTGTGACGAAGCCCTGTTCGGCCATTTTGGCGGCATACAGGTTGGCGCTCTGTTCTTTGACGGCGCCCATGGGGTGGCCGACGATGATTGCAGGGTTTTTTGCGCCAGCGGCGAGGTTTTTCGGCACGAACAGGTTGCCGGCAACCTGCAGGCCGTATTGGTTGTTGAAGGTGACCTTTTCGACTGTCACCTTGTCGCTTGTGTAGAAGTTGTCAGCACCGTTGGACATATCGGCTCCCAGAGCAGTTAACGACGTCACCAGCAAACCCAGGGCAAGCAAGAGGCGTTTCATGGGTGGATCCTTGAAGGGGTTGGTCCGTGCATTTTCCCGGTGTGTCCGTAGGTTCTGTAGTGCGTTGCGCTGGATTACTTGCCTGATGCTCTGAGTCTGTGGGTTTGCCGGGGACGCCATGGGCTGTGCGGGGTACAGTTCGTGAACCAACGAAAAAGGGCGGGTTATGAAGAACAATCTGGACGCGCTGATTCACGCCATTGCTTCGCGCATCGGCGCACCTGGGGACAGCCCCATGCCAATCCCAGGCCTGGGGTTTTATCGGCGCGAGCAGCCGTGCACGCCGGTGGTGTGCATGGTCGAACCGAGCATCGTGCTGGTCGCCCAAGGTCAGAAGCAGTTATGGGTAGGCGGCGAAGGGTATCCGTATGACACGTCGCGCTTTCTGGTGACGTCGCTGGATATACCGGCCAATTCCGAAGTGCTGCAAGCGAGCCCTGCGCGGCCGTGCCTGGGGCTGACCTTCAAGCTGGACCTGCGCATATTGGCCGAGCTTATAGCCCAGAGTGAGTTGCCGCCCAAGCGCGAGCGCTCTGCGCTGAAGGGGGTCGGCATCGGTGTGGTCACCGAGGGCATGCTGGCGTCATTTGCGCGGCTGGTGGCGTTGCTCGATGAGCCCGAAGCGATCCCGGTCCTCGCGCCGTTGATCCAGCGCGAAATCCACTACCGGCTATTGCAGAGTGACCAGTCGGATCGACTGCGCCAGATCTGTTCGGTGGACGGGCAGGGGTATCGCATCGCCAAGGCGATTGACTGGCTCAAGCTCAATTACGACGCGGCACTGCGCGTTGAAGACCTGGCGGCGCGGGTGCAGATGAGCGCGGCGACTTTCCATCATCACTTTCGCCAACTCACGGCAATGAGCCCATTGCAGTATCAGAAGTGGCTGCGCTTGAACGAGGCGCGCCGGTTGATGCTCAACGAGCATCAGGATGTGTCCAGCGCGGCGTTCAAAGTGGGCTATGAAAGCCCGTCGCAGTTCAGCCGCGAATACAGCCGGCTGTTTGGAGTGCCGCCCAAGCGCGATATCGCCGGGTTGCGCGGCAAGCCTGGATTCAGCGATCGCTCTGCGTCAGGTTAGCGAAAAAAATGCAGCCGATCAGCCGCGCAAACAGGCTCAGGGTTTCTGGCAGGTTGGGGTCGTCAAACAGCATTGCCTGTGAATCCAAGGCACACAGCGCGCCGAACAATCGGCCGTCGGGCAGGAAGATCGGCGCACCGGCGTAGCTTTCGATGGCGAACTGCTTGACCACCGGGCGTGCGGCGAAGCGGCCGTTTGCACTGACTTGCGGGATGAACAAGGTCTGGGGGTTGATGCAGAACTCGCTGCACAGGGTGGTTTCGAGGTCGAGCACGTCGTCCACATGGATCCCCATTGCCATGGGGTCGTGGACCGAGCAGACCACCCATTCCAGATCGGTGAACTTGGCGATGCCGGCAAAGCGCATGCCGGTCAGACGGGTGACCAATTGCAGGATGCTGGTGGTGGCTTCTATTTCGGCGATGGCGGCGCGTTCGTCTGCGCTGAGTAACGATTGTGCTGAGGTGACGCTGGGAAGCATGCTGAACACTCCAAAGGCGTGGTGGCCTAGGCCACCACGCACGGTCAGGGCTTAATTGATTCGCGGATGCTGTTGTACCAGATTCTGGCGCTTGGCTTCCAATGCAGCAATTTCGGCGTCGATGTCTTCGATCTTCTGCTCGATATTGTCGTGGTGTTCCTGCAGCAACTCCTTGGCTTCTTCCATGTCCGACGCCGCCGGTGCCGCGCCACGCAGGGGCTTGTTGGCGGTTTCCTTCATGGTCAGGCCGGTGATCAGGCCGACCACGGCAAACACCATCAGGTAATAGGCGGGCATGAACAGGTCATTGGTGCTTTCCACCAGCCAGGCCACGGCGGTCGGGGTCACACCGGCGATCAGCACCGAAACGTTGAACGCACTGGCCAACGCACTGTAGCGCAAGTGGGTGGGGAACATCGCCGGCAACGTCGAGGCCATCACACCGATGAAGAAGTTGAGGATCACCGCCAGGATCAGGAGACCGGCGAAGATCAGGCCGATCTTGCCGCTGGTGATCAGCATGAATGCCGGGATCGACAGGAACAGCAAGCCAACGCTACCGGCGATGATGAAGGGCTTGCGGCCGATCTTGTCGCTGACAAAACCGATGAACGGCTGCACAAACAGCATGCCGACCATGATCGCGATGATGATCAGCACGCCGCTGTTTTCTTTGTAATGCAGGTTGTGGGACAGGTAGCTCGGCATGTACGTGAGCAGCATGTAGTACGTCACGTTGGTCGCCGCGACGATGCCGATGCAGGTCAGCAGGCTGCGCCAATGCTTGGTGGCGACTTCCTTGAACGAAACCTTGGGACCATGGGTCAGGCCTTCGCGGTCGCCTTGTTCGAGCTTGTCCATGTGCTGCTGGAACGCTGGGGTTTCTTCCAGCGCATGGCGCAGGTACAGGCCGATGATGCCCAGGGGCAGGGCGAGGAAGAACGGCAGGCGCCAGCCCCACGCTTCAAATTCGGCTTCGCCGAGCACGCTGGAGATCAGCACCACCACACCGGCACCCAGCACAAAACCGGCAATCGAGCCGAAGTCCAGCCAGCTGCCGAGGAAACCGCGCTTGCGGTCCGGGGCGTATTCGGCGACGAAAATCGACGCGCCGGTGTATTCACCCCCCACCGAGAAACCCTGGGCCATTTTGCACAGCAGCAACAGGATCGGCGCCCAGATGCCGATGGAGGCGTAGCCGGGAATCAAGCCGATGGCGAAGGTGCTCAGGGACATGATCACGATGGTGGCGGCGAGGACTTTCTGTCGCCCGTACTTATCGCCGAGCGCGCCGAAGAACAGGCCACCCAGCGGGCGAATCAGGAATGGCACGGAGAACGTACCCAGTGCGGCGATCATTTGTACGCTGGGGGAGGCGTCCGGAAAGAACACTTTACCGAGCACATAGGCGACAAACCCGTAGACACCGAAGTCGAACCATTCCATGGCATTGCCCAGGGCGGCGGCGGTTATCGCCTTGCGCACCTTGGCATCGTCGACGATGGTGATGTCCTTCAACCCGATGGGTTTAACGCTTTTTTTACGTAATTTCATGCGAACCACTCTAAAACCGAACAGGGGTGGTGCTATCACCGCGATAGCACCGCTCTGTCAGTTCAGATACAAGCGGACACGAAATAATTCACCCGCAGGTGTATTTTTTCTCAACCGGGTGCAGAACCACCTGTGGGAAGCGCAATTTTCCAGCTCCACGAGCTCCCTGACAGTGAGCTGGCTTTTGTGATGGGCGGGCTTCTGTGGTGAGCGGGCCTGCCCCGCGCTGGGCTGCGAAGCAGCCCCAAAACCATACAGCTCGGTTTGTCTGGAAAAACGGGGGTGGTTCTGATGGGGCCGCTGCGCAGCCCAGCGCGGGGCAAGCCCGCTCACCACAACAAGCCCGCTCACCACAAAAAAGAGCGGCATCTTGAGAGAGGATCAACGCAATGGCCACCGAGCGCCGTATCAACCTCGTCTACCGTTTTGCCGTGGAGGCGTGGGGGCAGGGCTATGCCACCGAACTTGCCCGCGATGCCCTGGCGTTGGCCTTTGAAAACCTGAACGTGCCCCAAGTGTTCGGGCTGGTGCGACCCGATCACGCCGCATCGATCCGCGTGTTGGAAAAGGTTGGCATGCAGCACTTCGGCCTTCTTGACGATGTGCCTGGCCAGGCGCCCAGCCTGGTCTTGCGTATTTGTCATCCTACAACTGAGCCTCCGTGAAACTTCTCGTAACCATGTGGTACCTAGACAAACGTTAATCTTTGAGATTGACACCGCTCAGGCGTCTCGCTATAAAAGTCGAAGTTGTACGACGACATATGACGTTACATATGTCCTGACTAACAAAAATAAAAAGTGATGCCATGAATCTGAACGAGCCCATCAGCGCCCACCGCGTGGGTCAGGCGGTAGGCAACTATCGCTGGACCATCTGTGCGATGTTGTTTTTCGCCACCACCGTCAACTACCTCGACCGTCAGGTGCTCAGCCTGTTGGCACCGCAGTTGTCCACGCAATTTGGCTGGAGCAACACGGATTACGCCAACATCGCGGCGGTGTTCCAGTTCGTGTATGCGATTTCCATGCTGTTTGCCGGGCGGTTTGTCGACAAGATCGGTACCAAGGCCGCCTATGTGGTCGCGATTGCCATCTGGTCCACCGGCGCCATCATGCATGCGTTCTCGGTGCAGATGGGTGAGGGCATCGCCGCCGTCAGCGGCGCAATTGGGTTGGCGGTGATTCCGGTATCGATTGCCGGCTTCATGCTCTCCCGTGCAGTGCTGGCGATTGGCGAGGCGGGTAATTTCCCGATTGCGATCAAGGCTACCGCCGAATATTTCCCCAAGAAGGAGCGGTCCTTCGCGACCGGTATCTTCAACTCCGGTGCCAATGTCGGCGCAATCCTGGCGCCGATCTGCGTGCCGCTGATTGCCGGTATGTGGGGCTGGGAAGCCGCCTTCATGGTGATCGGCATGCTCGGGTTCCTGTGGGTGGCGGTGTGGGCGGCGGTGTATGAAAAGCCCGAGCAGCAAAAACGCCTGTCGGCCGAAGAACTGGCCTATATCCGCAGTGACCAGACCGTACAGCCACACACCAAAGCCCCGGCTGGCACGTCCGAGAAGAAAGTTTCGTGGTTCAAGCTGCTGACCTACCGCCAGACCTGGGCCTTTGCCTTCGGCAAGTTCATGACCGACGGCGTGTGGTGGTTCTTCCTGTTCTGGCTACCGACTTACCTGTCGGCGCAATACGGCATGAAAGGCGCCGATATCGTCATGCCGCTGGCGGTGCTGTACAGCATGACCATGGTCGGCAGTATCGGCGGCGGCTGGTTCCCCAGCTACTTCATGGCCCGCGGCGATGCTCCGTACGACGGCCGCATGAAAGCCATGCTGGTGATCGCGCTGTTCCCGCTGGTGGTACTGCTGGCGCAGCCCCTGGGCTATATCAGCTTCTGGGTCCCGGTATTGCTGATCGGCGTGGGTGCGTCTGCGCACCAGGCGTGGTCGTGCAACATCTTCACCACCGTGTCGGACATGTTCCCGCAGAAAACCGTGGCCTCGGTGGTCGGCATTGGCGGCATGGCCGGTGGGATCGGCGGCGTGGTGATGACCAAGATCGGCGGTTGGGTGTTCGACTACTACAAGTCGATCAACGACATCCACACTGGCTACATGATCATGTTCGCCATCTGCGCGCTGGCTTACCTGGTGGCCTGGAGCGTGATGAAAACTTTGGTGCCGCGTCACAAGGAAATCACTGACCTGTAACGCGAACTCCCTGTACGGGGTTTTCTGTAGCAGAAAACCCCGCATCTGCTGCTATTGGTTGCGCGTCACTCGCCACACCGTATTGGCCAAGTCATCGGCAATGATCAGTGCACCCTTGGGGTCCACCGTCACACCCACCGGGCGGCCACGGGTCTTGCCGTCGTCGCCACGGAAGCCGGTGGCGAAATCAATCGGCTCGCCCGCCGGTTTGCCATTGCTGAACGGCACAAAGATCACCTTGTAGCCCACCGGATTCTCACGGTTCCAACTGCCGTGCTCGCCGACGAACACCCCATCGGCGAATTTCTCGCCCATGGCCGGGATGGAGAAGTCCACACCGAGCGCCGCCACATGGGAGCCCAGGCTGTAATCGGGCTTGATCGCGGCCGCGACTTTGGCCGGGTTCTGCGGTTGCGCACGCGGGTCGACGTTCTGGCCCCAGTAGCTGTAGGGCCAGCCGTAGAACGCGCCTTCACGCACCGACGTCAGGTAATCCGGCACTAGGTCGGGGCCGAGTTCGTCGCGTTCGTTGACTACTGTCCACAATTGCCCGGAGTCCGGTTGGATGGTCAGCGCCGTCGGGTTGCGCAGCCCGGTGGCATAGGGCTTGTGCGCGCCTGTGGCGGCGTCGATCTGCCAGACCATGGCGCGGTCGATTTCCACTTCCATGCCCCGTTCGGTCACGTTGCTGTTGGAGCCGATGCCCACGTAGAGCTGGCGTCCGTCTGCACTCACGGCCAGGGACTTGGTCCAGTGGTGGTTGATCTGTGCCGGCAGGTCGGTGACTTTGACCGGCGCGCCACTGGCCTTGGTCTGGCCGTCGGTGTAGTCGAACCGCACCAGCGCATCCTGGTTGGCCACGTAGAGCTTGCCGTCGGCAAATGCCAGGCCGTAGGGCGCGTTGAGGTTGTCGGCGAACACGGTTTTCAGCTCGTAGGTGCCGTCACCGTCGGCGTCGCGCAGCAGGGTCAGGCGGTTGCCGCCCTTGACCTTGGTGTTGCCCTCGGCCTTGATCAGGCTGGCGATCACATCCTTGGGCTTGAGCTTGGCCGCACTGCCGCCACGGCCTTCGGCGACGAGGATGTCACCGTTGGGCAGCACCAGGGTCTGGCGCGGAATCGCCAGGTCGGTGGCGATTGCGGTCACGCTGTAACCCTCGGGCACTTTGGGTTTCTGCTCGCCCCACGGCGCGGGCTCGGCGATCTTCATGCTCGGCAGCAGGCTGCTTTGCTGCTCGGGCAACTTGGGATCAGGGCCACGGGCCTGGGTTTTATCGCCTTCGCCACCACAGGCGCTCAGCAGCAGGGCGGCACTCAACAGGGTCAATGTATTGGACGTTTTCATTTGGCACCTCCCGAACGCAGGCCAGTCCACGTGGCTGCCAGCGTCAGCAGCATCACGATTGCCGACAACACCAGGCCGGTCGGCATGGCGGCGTAGGCATCCTTGGCGTGTTGGAAGGCGTTGACCAAGCCCAGGACCCAGGTGACCAACAGCAGCAGGACATACAGCGTGGGCTGCCCGGCCTTGCGCTCGGCGCGCAGCAGGTTGACCAGTGCAAACAGCAGCGCAAAACCACCGAATACCAAGGCACCGGCAATCAGCCAGGAGGCGAAGTTGGCCCATTGAATCTGGTAGGTCTGGGTGTAGGCAATGTCACTGAGCAGGGCGCCGAGAAACAGCGGCACGGTGCCGGCGAGCAAGGTCGCATGCAGCGGGCCTGGCGTACGGCGATAAGTGGAGAGGGTAGTCATGGTGATGGCGGCTCCTTGTCTGTTTCAACGTAGCTTTTTTTTCAACGTAGCGTTGTTTCAACGTAGCTATCCAACGCATCTGGGCGCGGCAGCGCATAGGAAGTGAGCGCGGCGCTTGTCAGAAAGTTCAGGGTGATCAGTGTCTAAATATTATGAACCCGCTGCCTGAGCCCACGCCTAACGCCGTATCATCCTGTCCTTTCCTTTCGCCGGGCGCCTCCATGACACACCCTCGCATTGGCTTTGCCTGCCAGTACAAGCATCCTGAACGCCTATTGTCGGCCAGCGCCCTCAAGCTGATCGAAGGCCCCTTCAACCCGCGCACCACCACCTTGCGCTGGATGGACGGAGTCACGCCGCAGGTCGCCCGCGACAAGCTGGTCGAAGTGGTCACCCATAACCTGGCGGCACAGTTACGCCTGCTGGCCTATGTCGCCGACCTGCCGCCGACCTTGCGCATGCTGCGCCTGAGCAGCGACCTGCTGCCGTTCTACAGCCATCCTAAAGTCGCCGACGTTTATAAAGACCCTGCCATCGAACGCCAATTGATCGAAGGGTTCGCCGCCATCGGCGAGCTGGCGCGCGCCTCGGATATTCGGCTGTCGTTCCACCCCGGCCAATACTGCGTGCTGGGTTCGGAAAACCCCGGCGTGGTGGAAAACAGCCTCGCCGAATTCGAATACCACGCCGACATGATCCGCATGATGGGCTACGGCCGGCGCTTCCAGGACCTCAAGTGCAACGTGCACATCGCCGGGCGCCTCGGCGTGGAAGGCACCCGCGCCGTGTGGTTGCGTTTGTCCGAGGTGGCGCGCAACTGCATCACCTTTGAAAACGATGAAAAGACTTATGGCCTCGACCACTGCCTGCAAGTCGCCGACCTCGCGCCGGTGGTGCTCGACATTCACCACTGCTGGATCAACGAAAACGAGTACATCGACCCCAACAGCGAACGCGTCGCTCGCGTGATCGACAGCTGGCGCGGCGTACGCCCGACGATGCATTACTCCCAACCCCAGGAAAGCCTGCAGGAGCTGGGTTTCGACGCCGAGCACAAGCTGGAAATGGACGCGCTGTTGCAGGTGATGTCCAAGCGCGACCTGTACGGCCACAGTGCGCAAATGTGGAACCGCTGGACCAACGACTACGCGCTGCAGTTTCTGGAGCGCTTCGACATCATGCTGGAAGCCAAGGACAAGAACGTGGCGGCGCTGGCGTTTTATGAACACTGGAAGAAAAAGTCATGAGCCCGTCGAACATCGACCTCAACGGTTACATCCTCAGCGTCACCGATAGCCCCGTGCAGCCTGAGTTTCAACCACTGCTTGAGGATGTCTGCGCGTCGCTGTCGCAGGATGATCTGGGTCTCGATGGGATCTATCTGTACGGCAGTGTCGCCAGGGCAGACGCCACGCCCGGGGTCTCTGACCTTGACCTCACGCTGGTGCTGCGCGAACCGCCGACTGCGCCGCTATTGGAACGCCTGGAAGCGATCCGCCAGGCGCTGGAGCAGCGCCACCCGGAGGTCATCAAGGTCGATTTCGATATTGGCAGTCGTGCGCAAGTCCTGGCGCCTGAAAACACGCACAGCTGGGGGTTTTGGCTCAAGCACCATTGCCGGTGCCTGTGGGGCAATGACCTGTCGCAACAGTTCGAGTGGTTTCGGCCGTCACGCGAGATCGCCGTGGCGCTGAATGCTGACTTTGAACAGGTGTTGGCGGGCTATCTCGCACGTATCGCGCAGGCCGATGCCGAGCCGCAACGCCTGCGCTTGCAGCGTGAAGCGTCGCGCAAGGTGGTGCGGGCCACGCATGTGCTGCGCTCGGAAGAGGCGACGACGTGGCCGCAGACGCTTGAAGAACATGTCGCGCTGTTCGTGCAGTGTTATCCGACGATGATCACACAGGTGGCATTCTTTCTGTTTGAAGCGCGAAATCCCGAAGCGCAAGGCGATAACTTCACCACCCGGTTGCAAACCTTTATGGCGTGGATGGCCTTGCAACGTACCGCCGCAATCGCAGCACAGGTATCCACATAGCTCCTGAAAGCTGACACATAACGTTGTAGTGAGCGGGACAAGCCCGCTCACCACACGCCAGCGCCTACAGGTGCGCTTGCCGAAAGTCAGGACTTGAAGCGCCCCACCAACCCATTGAGCTCGCTCGACAGCTCCGACAACCGCCCCGAGTCGTCCTGCGCCGAGTTGGCCAGGCTTTCCACCAGCCGCGCTTCGTCGTAGATCTGCTGGATATGCCGGTTGATCTCTTCGGCCACGCTGTGTTGTTCCTCGGCGGCGGCGGAGATTTGCAGGTTCTGGTCGCGGATCTCGTTGACCGACAACTGGATGCCTTCAAAGCTGTCCCGCGCGCTCTCGATGGACGACACGCTGGCCCGTGACAGGTCCAGGCAACTGCCCATTTTTTGCGTGACTTCCTGGGTCTTGTTTTCCAGGGTGCCGAGCAGGTGTTCGATTTCGCCGGTGGAGTCCGAGGTGCGCTTGGCCAGTGCGCGCACTTCATCGGCCACCACCGCAAAACCGCGGCCCTGATCACCGGCGCGGGCCGCTTCGATGGCGGCGTTGAGCGCCAGCAGGTTGGTCTGTTCGGCAATGGCGCGGATGGTGCCGAGGATCTGGTTGATGCTGCGGCTGCCGGCTTCCAGTTCGACCATGGCCTGGGACGATTCGGTCAGGCGGCGGCCCAGGCGGTTGACGTTGTCGGTGGTCACTTCAATCTGCTGCTTGCCCTCGGCCACGCGGCGGTGGCCGTTCTCGGCGGACTCCGCCGCGCCGCTGCACGAGCGCGCCACTTCGTTGGCGGTGGCGACCATTTCGTTGAACGCGGTGGACACCAACTCCACCGCCTCACGCTGACGCCCGGCGGCTTCATTCATGTTGTGCGCCACTTCGCTGTTGACCTTGGAGGCGTTCTGCAAATTGGCCGAGGCTGCGCCGATGTGCTGGATCAGTTGGCGGATGGCCGCCAGAAACTTGTTGAACCAGCCCGCCAACTCGGCGGTTTCGTCCTTGCCCTGCACCTGCAGCGCGTGGCGCAGGTCGCCTTCGCCCTCGGCGATGGATTGCAAGCCGCTGCTGACCTGGCCGATGGGCTTGACGATCACCTTGGAAAACGCTGCCGCGAGCAAGCCGAAGACCAGCACCAGCACGCCGACGATGGCGGCGGTGAGGTAGGTCATGCGTGTGGCTTCGGCCATCACTTCGTTGTGTTCGATCAGCCCGATATAACGCCAGCCCAGGCCGGGGGAGGTCCACACGTTGGCCATGTAGCGCACACCGCCGATCTCTACTTCGGTGGAGCCTTGGGGCGTTTGGGCAAGGTGGGCATAGGCGTCGCCCAAATCCTTGAGCGGCTTGAAGCTGTGGCCGGCGTCACGCGGGTCCACCAGCACCACACCGTCCTCGATCAGCATCACGTAGCCGCTTTCGCCGAGCTTGATGCTCTTGACCAACTCGGTGAGGTTCTTCAGCGACACGCTGACCACGAACACGCCTTTGGCTTTGCCCGCGTTGTCGAGCAATGCCCGTGCAGTGCCCACCAGGGCCACGTCGTCTTTGTCGTAATAGTAAGCCGGGGTGCGCACGGTCTTGCCGGGGCTGGCCATCGCCGCTTTGTACCAAGGGCGCGTGCGCGGGTCGTATTTGGCCAGTTGCGGGTCATCCGGCCATTTGACGTAGGTGCCGTCTTCCAGGCCGATGGACAGGATGGCCGCCGCCGGGTGGGTGGCGCCAAAGCGGGCGAAACGGTCGATCACGGTTTGCGCGGCCGCAGGCATCGGTTGGCTGGGCGCATCCGCGGGTTGGTAATTCTTCAAGGTGTTGATAGAGGTGTATACAGGATCCGTAGCCATTTGATCGACGTTCTGCAGCGTGCCGTCGAAGAACTGGCGGATATTGCCATCGATCTGGCGGATTTCCCGGGTGCTGCCATCAATGAACTGTTCAACCGCCTGGGTTCGCGTGTTCATGACAGAGATCACGGCCACCAGGCTGACCGGGATAAACGCGACAGAAACAAATGCCAGGACAAGCTTATTTTTTATTTTCATCGAGACGACCATCAGCGCAGAGGGTGGTCAAACCGCCGCACGCTGTAATAACAGTGCGGCGATTTGCTATCAATGCTGTTTCGGCCCGTACTCAGCAAATCTTTAGGGTTTTTTGTACACAATACAATTGACGATTGTTCTGTATCCAATCAGTAGACATCACGCAAGTAACGCTTCTGCTCGCTCAGTTGGCGCCAGTACTCCACGGCGTCCTCCACGCCCAGCCCACCGTGGGTGTGCGCCACTTGGCGCAACGCCTGGTCCACATCCTTGGCCATATGGCTGGCGTCGCCGCAGATGTACAGCCTGGCGCCGTCCTGCAACCAGCGCCACAGCTCGGCGCCCTGTTCGCGAATGCGGTCCTGCACGTAGATCTTCTGCGCTTGGTCACGGGAAAACGCCAGGCTCAGGTGAGTGAGGAGGCCATCGCGCTGCATGCCTTGCAGTTCGTCCTGGTAGTAGAAGTCGCTGGCGGCGTACTGCTCGCCAAAAAACAGCCAGTTACGGCCCTGATGCCCCATGGCCCGACGCTCCTGCAAGAACGCGCGAAACGGCGCCACCCCAGTGCCGGGACCGATCATGATCATCGGCACGTCACCGTCCGTTGGCGTGCGAAAGTGTTTGGACGGCTGCACAAACACCGGCACTTCGCCGTCGCCGACGCGGTCGGCGAGGAAGGTCGAGGACACACCTTTGCGTTTGCCGTATCGCACCGCCGCCACGGTGAGGTGGACTTCCTGGGGATGGGCCTTGGCGCTGGAGGCAATCGAATACAGCCGGGGTTGCAGGCGCTTGAGGGTACCGAGCAGTTCGTCCGCCGAGCAGTCGATGGGGTATTCCTGCAGCACATCCGTGAGCTGTCGGCCCCATAGCCAGTCTTTGAGTTCGGCCTTGTGCTCGGGTCGCAGCAGTTGCTCCAGGCCTGGATTGGCGCTGCGTTCGGCAATAAAGGCCAGGGTCTCGTTGCCGGGGCGGGCGATTTCGAAGTGCTGGGTCAGGGCTTGTTGCAGCGACACGTCACCGAACGTCTCGATGTTCACCGAAGCGCCTGCGCTCAGTTGGGTCAGCTCAAGCAGTTCGCTCACCAGGTCCGGGCAGTTGCGCGGCCGCACGCCGAGGGCGTCACCGGCTTCGTAGGTCAGGCCGGAGCCCGTCAGGTCCAGGGCGAACTGGCGGGTTTCCTTGTGGGCGCTGTGGGGGTTCAGGTGCCGGTTGAGCAGCAGGCGTGACGGGTGCAGTTTGGTTTTGCCGGCCGGGGTGGCCGCCGCTGCGACGGGTTTGGCCGGGTTGAGGGTTTGCTGGAATCGGGTCAGCCAGGCATCGGCGGGTTCTTCGAATTCGGTGTCGCAGTCGACACGTTCCAGCAGGCGAGTGGCGCCCAGTTCCAGCAGGCGCTGGTCAAGCCTTTTGCCGTGCTTGCAGAACTGGTCGTAATTCGGATCGCCCAAGGCCAGCACCGCAAACCGCAGAGACTCAAGGCGCGTCTCGACGGTGCTGAGGCTGTGCCAGAACCCTTCGCCATTGTCCGGTGGATCGCCGTCGCCAAAGGTGCTGCTGATAAGGGCCAGGGTCTGGACGCTGGCCAGTTTGCTTGCGGGGAAGTCCGCCATGGCGCTCAGTTCTACGCTGATGCCCGCTTCGCGCAGGCGTTTGGCAAAGCGCTCGGCGAGGGCTTCGGCATTGCCGGTCTGCGACGCCCACAACAGCGTGACGTCCGGGGCGGCTGCTGGCGCAGAGTCTGCGCGGCTGAACAAACCGCCGAGCAAGCCGTCCAGCCATAGGCGGGCATCCTTGGCCAGCGGCGCGCTCGCCGGCATTACCGGTACGCCAGCGTCCTGGCGCGCCGCACTGGCGTGCAGGCCGCTGAGGAACCCGGCGAGGTAGGTGCGTTCACTGTCGCTCAGTAACGGCGCCGGTACGTTACGGATATCGGCGAGTTCGGCGAAGGCGTCGAGGCGCGACATGCTGAAGTCCTCTCGGAGATCTTGGGGAGCGGGTTGATCAAGGAACTGATGGTCGATCAGCTCGACTCGGGCCAGCGCGACAGCGCAGCACTTGAACTCGGGCTGCAGGGAAATCGGGTCGACGGCATCGTTGGTCACCGCGTTGATCGCCAGGTGCTCGCCAAACACATCATTCCAGTGGAAGGGCGCAAAGCAGTTGCCGGGACGCACGCGGTCGGTGATCAGCGCTGGCAGCACGGCACGCCCGCGCAGGGAGCGCACCTCCACCGGATCCTTGGCCTTGAGGCCCAGGCGCCTGGCATCGTCGGGGTGGACTTCCACGAACGGGCCAGGGTTGAGTTTGTTCAGGGTGGCGACCTTGCCGGTCTTGGTCAGGGTGTGCCACTGGTGCTGCAGGCGGCCGGTGTTGAGCACGAACGGGAAGCGCTCGTCGGGCATTTCCGCAGGCGGCATATGGGGGCGCGGGAAGAACTGGCCTTTGCCGCTGTCGGTGGCGAATGCGAGCGTGGCGGCAGTGCGATAGCGGATCGGGTTGCGGTCCGCGCCATCGGCCGAAGCGCAGGGCCATTGCAGCGGTTGTTCACGCAGGCGTGCGTGGCTGGCGCCGCGTAGGTCGTAGCCGGTCTTGGGGTTCCAGGCGCGTTTGATTTCTTCGAATACCTCGGCGGCGCTGGCATAGGTGAAGGCGTCGGCAAAGCCCATTTCACAGGCAACCCGAGCGATGATTTGCCAGTCGGGCAAAGTGTCGCCGGGCGCCTCGACGGCTTTCTGCATCAGGGTCAGGTTGCGTTCGGAGTTGATCATCACCCCTTCAGCCTCGGCCCACAGCGCGCCGGGCAGCAGGATATCGGCGTAGCGGTTGGTCTCGGTGTCGAGGTAGGCGTCCTGGGTGATCACCAGTTCGGCGGTGCGCAAACCATCGATGGCGATCTGGCGATTGGGCACGCTGGCCACCGGGTTGGTGCAGATGATCCAACACGCCTTGATCTGCCCGGCAGCCATCTGCTCGAACATCGCCACGGTGCCGTTGCCGGCCTGGCGCGGCAGGTGGTCAGGCGGGATTTGCCAGAGGTCTTCGATAAATGCGCGGTCGGCTTCCACCAGCACCGAACGCTGCCCCGGCAGGCCTGGGCCCATGTAGCCCATCTCGCGGCCACCCATGGCGTTGGGTTGGCCGGTGAGGGAAAACGGCCCGCTGCCGGGGCGGCAAATCGCGCCGGTGGCCAGGTGCAGGTTGCACAGGGCGTTGGTGTTCCAGGTGCCGTGGGTGCTTTGGTTGAGGCCCATGGTCCAGCAACTCATCCACTCGGCGGCCTGGCCGATCCAGTCGGCGGCTTGGCGGATATCCGCTTCGGCCAGGCCGGTGAGGGCGGCGACGCGGTCGGGCGAATAGTCCTCAAGAAAGCCAGGCATGGCCTCCCAGCCTTCGGTGAATGCGGCGATGAAGGCTGGGTCGGTGTGGCCGTTTTTAACCAGCAGGTACAGCAGGCCATTGAGCAGGGCGAGGTCGGTGCCGGGCTTGATCGGCAGGTACAGGTCGGCCTTGTCGGCGGTGGCGCTGCGTCGGGGGTCGACCACGATCAGCTTCGCCCCGGCCTTGACCCGGTCCATCATGCGCAGGAACAGAATCGGGTGACAGTCGGCCATGTTGGCGCCGATCACGAAGAACAGGTCGGCGCGGTCAAAGTCTTCGTAGGACCCCGGAGGCCCATCCGAGCCCAGGGACAGCTTGTAGCCGCTGCCCGCGCTGGCCATGCACAGGCGCGAGTTGGATTCGATGTTCGGCGTGCGCACAAAGCCCTTGGCCAACTTGTTGACGAGGTACTGCGCCTCCAGGGACATTTGCCCGGACACGTAGAACGCCAGCGCATCGGGGCCATCGCGGTCGAGGATATGGCGCAGACGGCTGGCGGTTTCGCTGATGGCGGTGTCCATGGCGATGCGCACCGGGTCGTGATCGCGCTCTTCGCGCAGGTAGGCATTCTCCATGCGGCCTGAATCGGCGATGGCTTGGCCGCACGTAGTGCCTTTGGTGCACAGGCGACCGAAGTTGGTGGGGTGGGCCTTGTCGCCGATCACCTTGACCACTTTATTGTTTTCCACTTGCATCACGATGCCGCAGCCGACGCCACAATAAGGACACACGCTGCGTACGCTTTGGTTTGCCATCCGTCACCCTCGAAACTTTTTTACCCGCCAACAAAAAAGCGCCCTGCAACCCACCGTTTGGAAACGGGGGGTGCACGGCGCCTTTGTCGTGAATGGGCAATCAGCGTTGACTGCTTTATGCAGGTGTTCCTAGCAAGTCACGCGCCAGCTTTGCATTTCAAGTGGCTTACCCACTGTGGCGAGGGAACTTGCTCCCGCTGGGCTGCTAACCGGCCCCAACATCCAGGGAGCGCTGCGCACTCCAGCGGGAGCAAGCTCCCTCGCCACAGAGGCGGGTATGCGCACTTATATGATGCGGGGCGCACCAGTTGGAGGCGCAATCGTGGGCGTATTGCTGGGTTGAAGGGCTGGCGTAGCCGCGACTGCGGGGTTGCGGCCAATTGGCACGCCGCCTGCAAGCTCACCCTCAACCCCACTCGGTCAACGACGATCGACAGGCCCTTCAAGGTCATGGGCATAAAGCGATGGATCCGGCGAAGTCGTCCGAACCGATCCCGCATAAGAACAGGCAAAGACGCCTGGAACCGCAAGGTTTCAGGCGTTTTTTTTTGCTTTTTAAACCGTGATGAATGTTGTCAGGTGCTGATATGAACAAACCGATGAAAACCCTGATCGTCGTTGGCAATGGCATGGTCGGTCACCATTGCGTGGAGCAACTGATCGAGCGCGGTGCGCTGGAGCACTTCCACCTGCATGTGTTCAGTGAGGAGCCGATGCGCGCCTATGACCGTGTGCACCTCTCCGAGTATTTCACCGGCCGCGATGCCGAGTCGTTGGCCCTCTGCGAAGCGTCGCTGTACCAGACGCCGGGTGTGACCTTGCACCTGGGCGTGCCGGTGCTGGAAATCGACCGCGCCCGCCGGGAGGTGATCACGGCGCAAGGCTGTGTGGGCTACGACAGCTTGGTCCTGGCCACCGGTTCCTACCCGTTTGTGCCACCGATTGAAGGCGCCGAAGGCGATTCGCGGTTGGTGTATCGCACCTTGCAAGACCTTGATGCCATTCGTGCTGCGGCAGCCAATGCCCGGCGCGGGGTGGTGGTCGGCGGTGGCTTGCTGGGCCTGGAAGCGGCGAACGCCCTGAAAAGCCTCGGCCTGGAAGCCCATGTGGTGGAGTTCGCGCCGCGCTTGATGCCAGTGCAGTTGGATGATTTTGGCGGCCTGGCGCTCAAGGCCCAGATCGAACGGCTGGGCGTCGGTGTGCACCTGTCCCGTGCCACGCAGTCGATCAGCGCGGGCGAGCAGTACCGCTATCGCATGAACTTTGCCAACGACGAATTTCTGGAAACCGACCTTATCGTATTCTCCGCCGGTATCCGCGCCCAGGATGCACTGGCGCGCCAGGCTGGCCTGGAGATCGGCCCGCGCGGCGGCGTGGTGATCAACGATGAATGCAAAAGCTGCGACCCGCACATCTACGCGATTGGCGAGTGTGCCTCGTGGAATGGCAGCCTGTTCGGCCTGGTCGCGCCGGGCTACCAGATGGCCCGTGGGGTTGCCGCGCTGTTGTGCGCGCAGGCCGCCGAGCCGTTTGTCGGCGCCGACATGTCCACCAAGCTCAAACTGCTCGGCGTGGACGTTGGCTCCATCGGCGACGCCCACGCCCACACGCCGGGTGCGCGCAGCTACCAGTTTATCGACGAGGCCAGCGCCAGCTACCGGCGCCTGGTGGTGGACGCATCGGGCAAGCATGTGATCGGTGCGGTGCTGGTGGGTGACAACAGCTACTACGACACCTTGCTGCAATACATGCAGAACGCGATTGCGCTGCCGGCGGAACCGGCCAGCCTGATCCTGCCGTCCTCCGCCGGCGCACCGACCCTCGGCCCCGGCGCGTTGCCCGAATCGGCCACCGTGTGTTCCTGCCACAACGTCACCAAAGGTGCGATCTGCTCGGCCATCGACGGCGGTTGCAGCGACCTGGGCCTGCTCAAATCCCAGACCAAGGCTTGCACCGGTTGCGGCGGTTGCGCGGGCTTGCTCAAGCAGGTGTTTGAACACGAACTGATCGCCCGTGGTGTCAGCGTCGACAAGAGCCTGTGCGAACACTTCGCCTATACCCGCCAGGAACTGTATGCCCTGGTGCGGGTGGAAGGGGTGATCACCTTCGAAGAACTGCTGGCCAAGCACGGCCGTGGCCACACCGGGTGCGACGTGTGCAAACCGGCGGTGGGTTCAATCCTGGCTTCGTGCTGGAACCAGCCGATCATGGATGCCTCGCTGGTGCCATTGCAGGACACCAACGACACGTTCATGGCCAACATGCAGAAGAACGGCACCTACTCGGTGGTGCCACGGATTCCGGGCGGCGAGATTACCGCCGACAAGCTGATCGTGATTGGCGAGGTGGCGAAGAAATACGACCTCTACACCAAGATCACCGGCGGCCAGCGCATCGACCTGTTTGGCGCGCAACTGCATGAGCTGCCGGATATCTGGGCCGAGCTGATCGCGGCCGGCTTCGAGACCGGGCACGCGTATGGCAAATCCACGCGCACGGTCAAGTCCTGCGTGGGCAGCACCTGGTGCCGCTACGGCGTGCAGGACAGCGTGAAAATGGCGCTGCTGATCGAGGACCGCTACAAGGGCCTGCGTTCGCCGCACAAGCTCAAGTTCGCGGTGTCCGGCTGCACCCGTGAATGCGCTGAAGCCCAGAGCAAAGACGTGGGCGTGATTGCCACCGAAAAGGGCTGGAACCTCTACATTGCCGGTAACGGCGGCATGCGTCCGCGCCATGCCGAACTATTTGCCACCGACCTCGATGACGCCACGCTGATCCAGTACATCGACCGTTTCCTGATGTTCTACATCCGCACCGCCGACAAACTGCAGCGCACCTCAGTGTGGCGCGAAAGCCTGGAAGGCGGCCTGGATTTCCTCAAGGACGTGATCCTGCACGACAGCCTGGGCCTGGGCGCCGAGTTGGAAGCGCAAATGCAACTGGTGGTCGATCGCTACGAATGCGAATGGGCCAACGCCCTTAAAGACCCGGAAAAGCTCAAGCGCTTCCGCACCTTCGTCAACGACAAACGCCCGGATCCGGACATCCACTTTGTCCAGGAACGCGGCCAGCGCCGGCCGATCATGGCCGCTGAACTCAACCTGATTCCTGTCATCGAGGAGCTTGCCTGATGAGCCAATCCACCTGGAAACGCGTGTGCAACGAGACTGACCTGGTGCGCCATTCCGGCGTGGTGGTGTGGCTGGACGGCGCGCAAGTGGCGCTGTTCTACCTGCCGGGCGCGCAGGAACAGACGCTGTTCGCCATCGACAACCATGACCCGGAGTCGGGAGCGAATGTGATTGGTCGCGGATTGGTCGGCAGTATCAAGGGCGATCTGGTGGTGGCTGCGCCGATCTATAAGCAGCATTACCGCTTGCACGACGGCCAGTGCCTGGAGGCGCCGGATCAGCGCCTGCGGGTGTGGCCGGTGCGGTTGAATGCTGGAGTGGTGGAAGTAGGCGTGGGCTGACACACCTGGGTATAAATGTGGGAAGGGGGCTTGCCCCCGATAGCCATAGGTATCTACACAACTTCCCGTGGATGCTGAATCTATGGCAACTGGGCTGTTGTGGTGAGCGGGCTTGTCCCGCGCTGGGCTGCGAAGCAGCCCCATCAAAGCCACCGCGTTTTTTTCAGAAAAACCAAGTTGCCTGGTTTTGGGGCTGCTGCGCAGCCCAGCGCGGGACAAGCCCGCTCACCACAGAGTTATGTATAAGCCTTTGAGAGTTGTGTAGATAGCTATGCTGTGATGGGGGATGTGCAGTTTCTGCCGGGCTACTGCCTGCTGTTGCCTGATCCGGTGGTGGCGAGCTTGAACGACCTGGATACCGAAGCCCGCGCCGCCTACCTGCTGGACATGGCGCGACTCGGCGATGCAGTGCTGCAGGCCACTGACGCCTTGCGCATGAACTACGAGATCCTCGGCAATTCCGAGCCCGAGTTGCATTGCCATATCTTCCCGCGCTACGCCTCGGAGCCCGACGACAAGCGCAGGATGCCCGCGTGGTTTTATGACTGGAAGAGCGCGGTTCCTTATGCAGAAGAGCTTCACGGGGAGTTGCGCCAGGCCATTGCGCGCTTGCTTCAGGACGCGAGCACATCCCATGCGTGAACGACAGGCATCGCGACTGTTGGTGATCAGCCCCTCCCAAACCGTGCTGTTGTTCAGGTTCGTGCATAAGGATGGCGCGCTGGCCGGGAAAAACTACTGGGCTACCCCGGGCGGAGGGGTTGAGCAGGGGGAAACCTTTGAGGCCGCAGCCATCCGCGAGCTGCGCGAGGAGACTGGGATAACGGCCAGCAGCGTGGCGGGCTCAGTGGGCGAGCGCCGTTTCCCGATGATGCTCCCCACTGGCGAAACCGTGCTCGCCGTCGAACAGTATTTTGTGGTTCACGCAGAAAGCGAAGCGCTTTCCAGTGCTGAGTGGACCGTGGAGGAAACACAGGTCATGGCCGACCACCATTGGTGGTCGGCGCACGAACTGCGATCGACGCAAGAAACGGTATTCCCCGAGGCTCTGTTGGACATGCTGGTGAGCGCGGCATTGTTCTAAGCCGACGCCAGTATCTCATCGCTCCCGACCACCCTGGCGTAATCCATCGCCAGGTTGCTCAGTGACAGCGCATGCACATCCTCCGCTGGCCACAGGCGCCCCGACAAGTCGGTTTGGTCAAACGTGTAGCAGGCGTCGGCGGCCACGATGACATCAAAGCCCAGGTTGCCGCCTGAGCGCGCCGTGGCCTCGACGGAGTTGTTGGTGATGACCCCGACGATCACCAACTGCCTGATCGCTCGCGTGAGCAGCCAGCGTTCCAGGCCGGTGTTTGTGAACGCATCCGGTACGTTTTTCTCCAGCACATGCTCATGCGCCTGGGGCTGCAGTGCGGGCTGGAATTCACAACCCGGTTGCCCCGGCCAGAACACGGAGCCCGGTGAGCGGGAGATATGCCGCACATGCACGATGGGTCTACCGGCTTGCCGCCAGGCGCTGAGCAGACGGTGCATGTGCAACTCCGCATGCGGATTGTTACGTCGCCCGAGCGCGGGTTGGTTGATGCCTTGCTGCATGTCGATGATCACCAATGCGGCGTTGTTGCTTAACGATTCCATGGCACCTCCCTTCGCGCGTGAGGCCCGCAACATAGCAGCCTACGGGCACATCCAAACAGCGATTTATGCGCGGACAACCGCTACACTGCCGCCCCCGAATTTCAGCAAGGATGCTTTGCATGCGTTCGCTTGTCAGCGCTGTGCTCCTCTCCATGGCCGTGGCGGCTCCGGTCATGGCCGAACCCCGCTCGTTCTCGGTCAATGACCCCAGCGGCAAGTACCTGGTTGAAGTGCTGTTCCCCGAGGTGCCGCAGGACTTGCAGTACCTGGCGCGGGCACTGGTCACCCTCCGCGACGCAGCCACCCTCGAAATCCTCCAGCAATTGCAGACCCCGGACGCCCAGGTGCCGATGGACCAGAACGGTAAAACCGTCGACTGGCGTTTGATGGGGGAGAACGGCGTGGTGTACTTCGCCGACATCAATCAGGACGGCCGCCAGGACTTGGCGATCCGCAACGGCACCGGCGCGGATAAAGATTTCCAGTCCAGTTACGACGTGTACCTGCAAGACTCGCAAAAGACGCAGTGGGTGCTGAACGGCCCCTTGACCGAGCTGGCCAACGAAACCTCCGGCGGCATGTTCTCGGTCAACCCCAAGGACGGCATTATCCATTCGCAGACCGACCGTGGCTGCTGCTGGACACGTGCGAGCCGCTGGCAAATGCGCAACGGCGAACTGGTGCGACTCAGCTCATATACCCAGCAAGAAGTGCCTGCGACAGACGATGACGCCAACACCAGCATGCCCAGCGGCTACATGCTGCGCACCACCGGCGAATGGAAGGACGGCCAATGGCTGGAAACCGCCAGGCTGGAAGGGCCGGTCAATGAAGATGCACAGCGGCTGGTGGGCACCCTGGATGGCAAAATCCCGGTAGAAATCTGGTACCAGCAACAGGGCGCGGTGATGATTGGCGAGCTGCGCTACACCCAAAGCGGCAGCGGTAAGCCGATCAAGTTGGTGGGGGATCGCGGCGAGTATGCTGATGAGTCCTTCCTTTACCTGCATGAATACACCGATGACGGCCATCAGACCGGCATTTGGCGCATCAAATCGGATTACACCGGTACCTGGGTCAGCAGCGCCAAGGGCGACCAGCGAGAGCGAGCGATCCAGTTGCACGACGAATACCGTGAGCCCGAGTACGAAAAGTTCGACGAAGTCGCCCGCGATCAGCGCGACGGTCACTACCAGATGCGCAATGACTTCCTCGACCGCGACGGCGACCTGGACCTGAAAATCCTCCCCGACCGCGATGCCCAGGGCCGGGAAGTGGCAGAGTTCACCTTGACGCTCAAGGAAACCGGCACCGACAAGGTGATCGTCAGCGCGCACCACTCGGTGGCGATGGAAACCGAAAACCTGATCATCGTGCGCGAGCCCTTGGCGACTCGTCGCGCCGGCCCGTATCACATTCAACTGGTGAAGAATTTCGCGGTGATCAACCACAACTCGGCGCCGGACTTTGCGGATTACTTCACGGGGATGTATCGCAAGCAGCCTCAGGGGAATCCGTAGATTGCGTCTTCACCCTCACCGGGCAAGCGCAAGCTGCTACGCAGGCCGTAGGCACCTTGTGACAGGGTGCCCGCTTGCCTTCACTCAGCGATTGAAGCGTTCTACCAACGCATATTGAGTGGCCGCCGTATTGGTCAGCTCCTTGCTCAGACCTGTGGATTGATGGGCTTGCATCGACGTCTGGTCGGCCAGTTCGGCGATGGTGGTGATGTTGCGGCTGATCTCCTCGGCGACCGCGCTTTGCTCCTCGGTGGCGGCGGCGATCTGGGTGGTCATGTCGGTGATGTGGGACACCGCTTCGCTGATACCGACCAATGCCTGGTCCGCTTCCAGCACCCACGCCACGCCTTCCTGGGCCTGGCGTTGACCGTTTTCCATGCTTTGCACGGCGTTGTTGGACGATGCCTGCAACTGAGTGATCAGGGCGTGGATCTGGGTGGTGGATTGGGAGGTGCGCTGGGCCAGTTGACGCACTTCATCGGCTACCACGGCAAAGCCACGGCCCTGCTCGCCAGCGCGGGCGGCTTCAATCGCGGCGTTGAGTGCCAGCAGGTTGGTTTGATCGGCGATGCCTTTGATCACGTCCACCACACTGCCGATTTCGTCACTGTCCTTGGCCAATTGCGCCACGGTGGTGCCGGTTTCGCCCACCACGGCAGACAACCGCTCAATGGCCAGGCGGGTATCTCGCGCCACTTCACGGCCACGGCCGGTCAGCACATTGGCTTGTTGGGTGGCGTCGGCCGTGCGCTGCACATGGCTGGCGACTTCCTGGGTGGTCGCCGCCATCTGGTTGACGGCGGCGGAGACTTGTTCGGTCTCGACGCGCTGGCGATCCAGGCCTTTGGAGCTGGCGGTGGCCAACTGATCCGATTGCCCGGCCAGGGCGCTGAGCTGTTCGGCACTGTCCTGCAAGCGGGTGAGGCAGGTTTTCAGGCGGGCGTTCTGGCTGAGGAACGCGGTTTCCAAGCGCGCCTGGGGGCCGCTCGCGTCGCTGTACATCTGGGCGATCAAGGCATCCGATGTCGAGGGCTCGACACCCGCCAGCAGGCGCAAGGTGCTGCCTTGGCGTACGCGGGAGCAGAGCACGCCCACCGGCACGGCGACGGCGACGGCTACTGCAATGGCGACCGGGGCGCTGAGGAACAGCCCGGCCAGACTGCCGGCGATACCGGTGGCTGCGTAGGGGATGCAGCTCACCAGTGCCGGCACCCAGGCATTCATGGATGAAATACCCGTCTTGCCTTGGCCCAGACGTCGATACAACGCCTCGGCGCGGCGGATTTCATCGGCCGTGGGTTTGACCCGCACGGACTCGAAACCCACCACCCGGCTGCCTTCGAAGATCGGCGTGACGTAGGCGTTGACCCAATAATGGTCGCCGTTTTTCGAGCGGTTCTTGACGATGCCCATCCACGGCAGGCCTTGCTTGAGCGCAGCCCACATGTGTGCAAAGACCGCCGGCGGCACATCGGGGTGACGCACAATGTTCTGCGGCGCGCCGATCAGATCGGCGCGTTCAAAGCCGCTGATTTCGACAAAGGCGTCGTTGCAATAAGTGATGCCACCCTGAGTATCGGTGGCAGAGATCAGTTTTTGTGAAGGCGCGAGTGAAATCTCGCGTTGTGTTACGGGCTGGTTGTTGCGCATTCCGACTACTCCCTGGTTGCACACAGTCCATCGGCGCCAACGTGCAGAAGATTAATCCACATTGGCTATTTCGCCAGCCATTGGTCAAAAGCCTGAAATTAATCGACGAAAAACCCCATAATGGCGGCCATTTTTGTTTAGCCCGTTATTCTGGTGTGCCCCCATGGAAATCAAGGTCAACTTTCTCGACAACCTCCGGCTTGAAGCCAAGTTCGATGACTTCACGGTGATTGCCGACCAACCGATTCGCTATAAAGGCGACGGTTCGGCACCGGGGCCATTCGATTACTTCCTCGCATCGTCGGCGCTGTGCGCCGCGTACTTCGTGAAGCTGTACTGCCAGACCCGCAATATCCCCACGGACAATATTCGCCTGTCCCAGAACAACATCGTCGACCCGGAAAACCGCTATAACCAGATCTTCAAGATCCAGGTCGAATTGCCGGCGGATATCTCCGATAAGGACCGCCAGGGCATCCTGCGTTCCATCGACCGTTGCACCGTGAAAAAAGTGGTACAGGCCGGGCCCGAGTTTGTGATCGAAGAGGTGGAAAACCTCGACGCCGACGCCCAGGCCTTGTTGATGCCCAGCAGTCTGTCGGAGCAGGGCACCTACATCGCGGGCAAGGACCTGCCGCTGGAGCAGACCATCGCCAACATGTCCGGCATCCTTGCCGGCCTGGGCATGAAGATCGAGATTGCGTCGTGGCGCAATATCGTGCCCAACGTCTGGTCGCTGCATATCCGCGATGCGCATTCGCCGATGTGTTTCACCAACGGCAAGGGCGCGACCAAGGAGGGCGCGCTGGCGTCGGCATTGGGCGAATTCATCGAGCGGCTCAACTGCAACTTCTTCTACAACGATCAGTTCTGGGGAGAGGAGCTGGCCAACGCGCCGTTCGTGCATTACCCGGATGAGCGCTGGTTCCAGCCAGGCCCGAATGACGAGTTGCCAACCGAGATCCTCGACGCTTACTGCCGCAAGGTCTACGACCGCGAAGGCGAGTTGCGCGGTTCGCACCTGTTCGACACCAACTCCGGCAACGAAGCGCGTGGCATTGTTTCGCTGCCGTTCGTACGCCAGTCCGATGGCGAGGTGGTGTACTTCCCGTCCAACCTGATCGAAAACCTCTACCTCAGCAACGGCATGAGCGCGGGCAATACCCTGGCTGAAGCCCAGGTGCAATGCCTGTCGGAGATTTTCGAACGTGCGGTCAAGCGTGAAATCATCGAAGGCGAATTTGCTTTGCCGGACGTGCCAGCTGACGTGCTCGCCAAGTACCCGAGCATTGTGGCGGGCATTGAAGGCCTGGAAGCCCAGGGCTTCCCGGTGCTGGTCAAGGATGCGTCCCTGGGCGGCGAGTTCCCGGTGATGTGCGTGACCTTGATGAACCCGCGCACCGGCGGTGTGTTCGCCTCGTTCGGCGCCCACCCGAGCCTGGAAGTGGCGCTGGAGCGCAGCCTTACCGAACTGCTGCAAGGCCGCAGCTTCGAAGGCTTGAACGACTTGCCGCAACCGACCTTCGAAGGCCAGGCAGTGACGGAGCCGAACAACTTCGTCGAACACTTCATCGACTCCAGTGGCGTGGTGTCGTGGCGCTTCTTCAGCGCACAGTCGGACTACGAATTTGTCGAGTGGGACTTCAGCGGCGAAGGCGAAGACTCCAACGTCCAGGAGGCTGCGACTTTGTTCGGCATCCTGGAAGGCATGGGCAAAGAAGCCTATATGGCGGTGTACGAGCACCTCGGCGCCACCGCATGCCGCATCCTGGTGCCGGACTACTCGGAAATCTACCCGGTGGACGACCTGATCTGGGACAACACCAACAAGGCGCTGTTTTTCCGCGAGGACATCCTCAACCTGCATCGCCTGGACACAGAAGAATTGCAGGCGCTGGTCGAGCGCCTGATCGAAAGCGAACTGGACGACTACACCGACATCACCACGCTGATCGGCATTGAGTTCGACGACAACACCGTGTGGGGCCAACTGACCATCCTGGAGTTGAAGCTGCTGATCTTCCTGGCCTTGCAGCAGTACGAGGAGGCGAAGGAATGTGTGGAGATGTTCCTGCAGTACAACGACAACACCGCCGACCGTGGCCTGTTCTACCAGGCGCTGAACGGGGTGCTGGAGATGGAACTGGACGACGACCTGGACCTGGCGGACTACGAAGCCAACTTCCGCCGCATGTTTGGCAATGAGCGGATGGACGCAGTGATCGGCTCGGTCGATGGCAGTGTGCGGTTCCATGGGTTGACGCCGACCAGCATCAAGCTGGAAGGACTGGACCGGCATCTGCGCTTGATCGAGAGCTACAAGAAGCTGCACAGCGCACGGGCGAACATCAAGTCGAACTGATCGCGTGCACAGGCGCACTGGCTTCTTGGGGTGAGCAGGCTTCTGTGGTAATTGGGCTTCTTAGGGTGAGCGGGCTTCTGTGGTAATTGGGCTCCTTAGGGTGACCAGGCTTCTGTGCTAAGTGGGCTTCTGTGGTGAGCGGGCTTGCCCCGCGCTGGGCTGCGAAGCAGCCCCAATAACAAACACCGCGTAGCATCAGCAAGGGCCCGATCGCCCGGGTTTAGGGCGGCTTCGCCACCCAGCGCGGGGCAAGCCCGCTCACCACAGAAGCCCGCTCACCACAGAACCTCACTTACCAAGGAACCCTGCCCACCATAAGAACCCTGCTCACCACAAGAAGCCCGCTCACCACACAAACCCGGTAGCGCAGTTAGATGCGGGCCAACGCCTGCGCCAAATCCGCCCGCAGATCTTCCACATCCTCAACCCCCACCGACAACCGCACCAGCCCGTCACCAATGCCCAACTGCGCCCGCATTGCCGCCGGGATGCTGGCATGGGTCATGATCGCCGGATGTTCGATCAGGCTTTCCACGCCGCCCAGGCTTTCGGCCAGGGCGAAGATCTGCACGTTTTCCAGAAAGCGTGTGGCGCCAGCCAGGTCGCTGTTCAGGTCCACTGAAATCATCCCGCCGAACCCGCGCATCTGCTGGCGGGCCAAGGCGTGCTGTGGGTGAGAAGCAAGACCGGGGTAGTAGACCCGCGACACCTGCGGCTGCTGTTCCAGCCAGGTGGCAAGTTCCAGGGCGTTGCTGCAATGACGCTCCATGCGCAGGGCCAGGGTTTTCACGCCGCGCAGGGTCAGGAAGGCGTCGAAGGGGCCGGCGATGGCGCCCACTGAGTTCTGTAGAAAACCCAGGCGTTCAGCCAGTTCGGGGTTGTCGCCGACAACGGCAATGCCGCCGATCACATCGGAGTGGCCATTGAGGTATTTGGTGCTGGAGTGCACCACCACATCAACGCCCAACTCCAGCGGGCGCTGGATCCATGGGCTGGCGAAGGTGTTGTCGGCCACGCAGATGATCCCGCGGGCCCGGCAGATGCGTGCGATGGCGGCCAGGTCAGTGAGGCTCAACAGCGGGTTGCTCGGCGTTTCGACCCAGACCATGCGCGTGTCGTCTTGCAGCGACGCTTCAAACGCCGGTACATCACTCAAATCCACAAAGCTGAAACGGTGCCCGGCGCTGCGTTGGCGCACCTTGTCGAACAGCCGAAAGGTGCCGCCATACAGGTCATTGCCGGAGACGATATGCGCGCCCGCGTCCAACAGTTCCAGCACCGTGGAAATCGCCGCCAGCCCAGATGCAAAGGCAAACGCCTGGCTGCCGCCCTCAAGGTCCGCCACGCAACGCTCCAGGGCGAATCGCGTGGGGTTGTGGGAGCGGCCGTAGTCGAAGCCTTTGTGCACGCCGGGGCTGTCTTGCAGGTAGGTCGAATTGGCGTAGATCGGCGGCATCAGCGCGCCGGTGGTGGGGTCGGGGGATTGCCCGGCGTGGATCACACGGGTGGCAAACGCGCTTTTATCGGGCTGGCTCATGCAAGGGATCTCCGCAGGTGGTTGAGCAGGTCGACGCGGGTGATCAGGCCGTAAAAGCCGTCTGCGTCGGCAATGATGGCGACCAGGCCGCGATCCAGTTCGGCTTGCAGTTCGATCAGGCTGGCGCTGGGGGCCAGGGTTTGCAGGTGGTCGGTCATGGCGCTGGCGACGATCATCGTGAAGTGCGCGGCGTCGTGGTGCAGGCCCAGCAGGATGTCGGACTCGTCGATCACCCCCACCAGTTCACGGCCGTTGACCAGCACCGGCAGTTGCGACACATCGGCCAGGCGCATGCGCTGGAAGGCGGTGAGCAAGGTGTCGTCGGGGCTCACGCTGATCACGCGGCCGTCTTCGAAACGGCGGGCGATCAGGTCGCGCAGGTCGCCGTAGTGGGTGTAGTGCAGCAGGCCTGCATCGGTCATCCATTGGTCGTTGTAGACCTTCGACAGGTACCGTGTGCCGGTGTCGCACACAAAGCTGACCACGCGCTTGGGCGTGGTTTGTTCACGGCAATAGCGCAGCGCGGCGGCGAGCAGGGTGCCGGTGGAAGAACCGCCGAGAATACCCTCGGCCTTGAGCAGTTGGCGGGCGTGGTCGAAGCTGTCTTCATCACTGATGGAATAGGCGTGGCGCACGCTGGACAGGTCGGCAATCGACGGGATGAAATCCTCGCCGATACCTTCCACGGCCCACGAGCCGGGAGTGATCAACTGGCCGCTGCGGCTGTATTCGGCCATCACCGAGCCCACCGGATCGGCCAGTACCATCTCCAGTTCCGGTTGCACGCGCTGGAAGAAACGGGTCAGGCCGGTGAGCGTGCCTGCCGAGCCGACGCCGACCACGATTGCATCCACGTCGTGCTGGGTTTGCGCCCAGATCTCCGGCGCGGTGCTGGTTTCGTGGGCCTGGGGATTGGCCGGGTTGTTGAATTGGTCGGCGAAGAATGAACCGGGAATGTCCTGGGCCAGGCGTGCGGCGATGTCCTGGTAGTAATCGGGATGGCCCTTGCCTACATCGGAGCGGGTGATATGCACCTCGGCGCCCATGGCCTTGAGGTGCAGCACCTTTTCGGTGGACATCTTGTCCGGCACCACCAGTACCACGCGGTAACCCTTGGCCCGGCCCACCAGCGCCAGGCCCAGGCCGGTGTTGCCGGCCGTAGCCTCAATGATGGTGCCGCCGGGGCCCAGGCGGCCGTCGCGTTCGGCGGCGTCGATCATGGCCAGGCCAATGCGGTCCTTGATGGAACCACCGGGGTTCTGGGACTCCAGCTTGAGGAACAGCGTGCAGGGGCCAGTATCGAAGCGACTGACGCGAACCAGTGGCGTGTTGCCGATCAGTTCGAGTACGGCGGGGCGTGAAGGTGTGGGCATGTCGTCACCTGGGTACGCAAGGCAGACATGAAACAGTAGGTCGGTATTGGTTGAGTCGCAACCGGGCGGTCGGCTTGCTGTCTTTTTTCGGCGCATGGGCGACGCTGTACCTGTGGCGAGGAGCTTCGCGACCAGCCACTGTTTTTCGACTACCTGAGCATTTACCCCGAGACGCCGCAGGATCAATGGCAAACCGATATTTATGTGCCGTTGCAGTAGCGCCAGAGGGGAAGGCGGCAAGGATTCATGAGAGCTGATGCAGATGAATCTTGCCAATGACACAAAGTGTCATTAGTATTCATTTGTGTCCTTGTCGGTGGTCCGTAAGGGCTTGGTTCTGATGGTCATGCGACGTTCGTTGAATCTGAGGGTGAAGAATTGAAAGTCCATTTTTTGGTGCATGAATCCTACGAAGCCCCCGGTGCATTTGAGGACTGGGTAAAAGCTCGCAGCTATCAAGCCACTTATTCCCGCGTGTACCTGCAGGATGCGCTGCCAGCCAGCGCGGCATCGTTCGACCTGTTGGTGGTGTTGGGTGGCCCACAAGATCCGGCAACGACGCAGGCGCAGTGTGCGCATTTCAATGCCGTTGCCGAGTGTGCGCTCATTAATGAAGCCATTTCGGCCCGACGTGCTGTGGTTGGAGTGTGCCTGGGGGCGCAATTGATCGGTGAAGCCCTGGGCGCGACGTTCAGCCACAGTCCCGAAAAGGAAATTGGCAAGTTCCCGATTTACCTGAGCCAGGAGGGCTTGGCGAATCCGAAGTTCGCGCATTTTGGGGATACCTTGGACGTCGGCCATTGGCACAACGACATGCCAGGGCTCACGCCGGATGCAAAAATCATCGCGCGAAGTGAGGGTTGTCCGCGTCAGATCGTCGAATACACCCCTTTGGTCTATGGCTTCCAATGCCATATGGAACTGACACAAGACGTCGTGGAGCAGTTGATCCAGGCATCCGATGTGCAATTGCGAACGCTGGTTGATCAGCGATTTGTTCAGCAACCCGCCGAGTTGCGGGCCAATGAATACGATGAAATGAACCAGAAGCTGTTTTTGTTTCTGGACAAGTTGGTGGCCGATTACCACGCACGATAAAAAGCGAGGCAGGTCACAGGCCTGCCTCTGTTTGGTTGAGCGTCAGCTTAGGGTTGTACGCTCCATACCGCCAATTCATACCCATCCGGATCAATGAAGTGGAACCTGCGCCCGCCGGGGAACGCAAACGTCTCGCGGATTATCACAGCGCCTGCGGTCTTGATCCGCTGCTGCGTGCCTTCCAGGTCATCGGCATACAGAATCACCAACGGCCCACCCGGTCGAACCGGCTCTCCGGTTGTGAACCCGCCCGTCAGCCGCCCATCGCTGAACTCGGTGTAGGCCGGCCCGTAATCCACGAATGTCCAGCCGAACACTGCGCCGTAGAAGGCTTTGCTGCGGGCGATGTCGCCTACGTTGAATTCGATGTTGTCGATCTGTCGGTCATGACCATGAACGCTCATGGTTGCCTCCTTGGCGGATGATTGAGGTGCGAGTGTAGCGGTTCTCGCGCTGGACTGAGTTACCATGCCGCCGCGAAATTCCCGCCGACCGCTCTGGCCACCTATGTCCTCCAATGCGCTGTACACCGACCTGTCCATCTATTACGACCTGATGTGTGCCGACATCGACTACCGCGCACAAAGCCACAGCGTGCACCGCCTGCACCAACTGTTCGGCAATGGCGGACGCCGGCACCTGGACCTGGCCTGCGGTACCGGCCCTCACGTGCGCCATTTCCTCGACTTCGGCTACCGCAGCGCCGGCCTGGACATCAGCCAGCCGATGCTCGACCTCGCCCAACGGCGCTGCCCCGAGGCACTGTTCAGCTGCCAGGACATGGCGGGTTTCCAGGTGGACGACGCGCAAGATCTGATCACCTGCTTTCTCTACTCGACCCATTACAACGCCAGCCTGGCCCAACTGCGCGCTTGCCTTGCCAGCGTGCACGCTGCGCTCGCTGAAAACGGCGTGTTTTGCTTCAACGCGGTGGACAAGCTGCACATCGACAACCGTTTGCTGGTGCGCCATAGCGTTGAGTGGGAAGGCAGCCACTTCACTTTCGGTTCCGGCTGGCACTACAGCGGGGCAGGTGAGCAGCAGGCGTTGCGCCTGAGTATCGAGAAGACCACGGCAGGTGTGACGCAGGCTTGGCAGGACGAGCACGCTATGGTTGCGCTGAGTTTTGTCGAGTTGCAGCAATTGCTGCAGGTGCATTTTGAAGTGCAGGTTTTTGAGCATGACTATGAGCGGATTACGCCTTGGGGTGGCACGACCGGGAACGCGTTGTTTGTGTGTGTGAAGCGCTGAGGATGCGCCTGCGCTCTGTTGTTATGGCTTGCCCGCCGCCGTCGCGGGCAAGCCTGTAGCGTTTTTTAGGCCTGACGCGAAAGCACCGTCGCCGCGCGTTTTTCTTCCGAACCCACATCATGCAGCGAGATCCTCGACGTCTCCGGTAACGCCAACCCGCCTGCCAGTGCCAACACGGCCACCGCAATCAGATAAAACGCCGGTGACAGGTTGCTGCCCGTGGTGCTGATCAACCACGTCGCCATCAGCGGCGCGGTGCCGCCGAAAATTGTATAGGCCATGTTGTAGGTGATCGCCGAAGCGGTATATCGCGTGCGGGTCGGGAAGGTCTCGGACAGCAACGCCGCCGTGACCACTCCACACAACACCGCACCCACCGCAAGCAGCATCACCCCCACAATCGATGCTGCGAACGACCCGGAACTGGCCATCAGGAACGATGGATACACCACCACCATCAGCAACACGCAGGCCGTCATCACAGTGACCCGACGCCCGACCCGGTCCGAATACAGCCCCGCCAGCGGGCAGATCGCCGCGGCGAAAATCAGCGCGATCAGCGACACCAGCAACGCCACCGCCCGACTCAGTCCGCCCGCCACTTGCAGGTACGTCGCAAAGTAGGTGGTGAACATATAAAACGACAACGCCGTCAGCGACACAAACGCGCCCAGGCAGCAGATCGCCGCGCCGTGGTTGCGCAAGGTTTCCTTGAGTGGAGAGTGGGCAACCGCGTGTTCCTGCTTCACGGCCTGGAAGGCCGGCGTCTCATCCAGTTTCCAACGCAGATACAGCCCCACCAAACCCAGTGGCGCGGCGATCAGGAACGGCAAGCGCCAGCCCCAGCTGCCCATCGCCTCGGCGGACAACGACGCTTCCAGGGCGTACGCCACCACCGCGGCGGCGGCGAACGCGGAGAACGTGGACACCGGCACGAAACTGCCATACCAGGCGCGTTTGTCGCTCGGCGCATGCTCCATCAGATAGGCGCAGGCCCCGGCGTATTCGCCCCCGGCAGAGAAACCCTGGGCGCAGCGGATCAACGACAACAGAATCGGCGCTGCGACGCCGATGGCGGCATAAGTGGGCAACAGGCCAATCAAGGTGGTCGCGCCGGCCATCAGCAAAATCGTCATCGCCAGGGTGCGCTTGCGGCCAATGCGGTCGCCCAGCATGCCGAAGAAAATCCCGCCCAACGGCCGAAAGGCAAAGGCCACGGCAAACACGGCAAACGTCTTGAGCAGCGCCGCGCTGGCGTCCCCACTGGGAAAAAATTGTTGGGCGATGGTCGTGGCGAGGAAACCGTAGACGGCGAAATCAAACCATTCGACGAAGTTACCGATGCCGGCGGCGATGATGACTTTTCTCAGGGTTTGGGGGCTGACCTGTTCGGTGGATGAGCTCGTCATGGGTGAAGGCCTCGGAGTGCGCAGGGGGATACCTGATTATCCGAGGTGGTGGGCGGGCGGCGGGGTTCAAAAGAGGCCTGCGCGTAGTCAGCAGCGACTTTTTCGCGCCGGGACCGGCCCGCTTCAGGCCTTGGCGGAACGCTGGGCGGACTTGCGATACGTCAGCAGCACAATCCCTGTCACCACAATGACGCCGCCGGCCACCTGCCCGGCGCTGAGCATTTGATCGAGCACGAGCCAGCCCATCAGCAGCGTCGCCAGCGGCTCAATGTTCATGACCGGCGCATTGCGCGGCATATCCAGGCGCGGCACCGACATGAACAGCACGATAAAACCGGTGCCATACAGCACCACCAACGTCGCCAGCGCCAGCCAGCCGGTCGGCGACGCTGGCGGGTTAAGGCCGTCGGCAAGCGCGCCACTCCAGCCAGCAAGGTTCACGCTGCTGAACACAATGAAGATCGTCAGCAGGCTGCGCACCGAACCCCGTACCTGGGACAACTTGTGATCGGTGATCCACAGCGCGCAAGCGAACACGAAGGCGGCGCAGAGGGCGAGGGTAACGCCCAGCAGCCATTGCGGGCCGATGTCGGCGTCGGCCGAGAGCCGAGTCGGCACGTCCAGCACAAACACCAACCCCACCAGAATCAAACCCATCAGCAACGCGGTGCGCGCCGTCGGGCGTGGACCGCCTAATGCCCAAGTCAGCAGCGCCAGCAAAATCGGGAAAACGTTAGCCACCAGCAACGCCAGCGCGACTGGCACACGGGCCACGGCCGAGTAAAGGCAGAGGCTTTGGGCGGTAATGAGTAGCCCCAACAGTAACTGCCAACGCCATGCTCCCGAAGGCAGGCGCACACTCTGGCGTTGCCAGAGCACCAGCGCGCCGAGCACCAACAAAGTGCCGCCAGAGCGCAGCAAAATGGCCAGGAGCACACCGGCGCCATCGTCGAAGGCGACGCGAGCGGCGATGTGGTTGCCGGCGAAGGCACAGCCCATGCAGAGCAGGATCATTACGGCGACGTGGCGGGGGAAAAGGGCGGGGGCAGGGGGTGTCATGGTAAGGGCTCGGACAAGGGGTGCCATCTTCGGGAATGGCGATTTATTTTTATGGTCATCGTACAACCGTGTTGTAGGTTTGTAGCGTGTTTCAAGCGAGGGGGCAAGCGAGGATTTACGGAATGCCTCAGGATATGTGGCTTGTAGGGGGGGCAGGATGTTTGGGTGATTTCGCGGCGGAGCGGGCGTATTCAATTTCTGGCAGGTTTGGCGGTAGTTGTATGATGTTTTAGGCAGAAATTGGGGGCGCCGCCATTTTTTTAAATGGGGTCTGCCGATCAACGGGCTGATCCGTAAATGTTAGAATCAGTTGCAAGCCTGACCTAACCTGGGTGCAAACTGGCGTTATGGGACAACCTTGGATAACCAGATGGGCCGGAAGGTGCAGTAATGTTTCTAAGCCTTGAAGTTCGCAGCTATGAGAGGGAAAACCCTCACCCTCACCACCACCACGAGTATGCTCAATTGGTACTGCCGATTCGTGGCGAAATGGAAATTGACGTAAACGGTCGCGGCGGCTGCATTGATCAGTCATTGGCAGCGCTTGTGACACCTGGCTCGATCCACTCGCAGCAGACTAACCTCGATAGCCGGTTTCTTGTTTTGGACTGTGCGCCGATGACCCTGGAAACGCTCCAGATAGAGCGTCTTGCTCAGAAAATATATGTGCCCATTTCGCCCGCAACTCGTCGGCTTATAGAGTTCGCTGAGCTAATCGGCAACGCACAACTGTCCATCGCTGCTTCCCAATTGGGGCCTTTGCTTTTGTCGTCCCTAAATCCCGACATCTCTTGCTTTCCAGACCCCATGGAGCAGTTGATCGCCCGTCTTCGGGCGGATCCTGGAGCCAACTGGAGCAATGAGGCTATGGCTCAAGTAGCAAGAATGAGCATGAGTCAGCTGCACCAGCGATTCCGGCTATCGTTCGAGATGAGTCCGCAAGCCTGGTTGACCGATCTACGCCTGCAAGAAGCTCAACGATGGTTGCGTGGAACCTCATTAACCATATCCGAGATTGCCTTGCGTGCTGGCTTTTGCGATCAGGCATCGCTGACCCGTGCCATGCAGCGCGTGAGGGCCACGACCCCGGCGGTTTATCGTAAAACGCAAAAACAGTCTGGGTAAAAAATTCCGCAGTTACCGACAATACTCCCTGAATCAGTTGCTCCAGACTTCATCCATTACGCTTTGGAGCGCGGATGAAATGTTTGCTGATCGGTCACTGTTAAAGGGCATTGTCTACGGAGTTTGCGCGGGCCTGTGTTGGGGAGTGATTTTCCTCGGCCCCCAGCTCACCCCGGGCCTGAGCGGCCTGCAATTCGCCGTTCTGAGATTTCTCTGCTACGGCGCGATTTCGGTGGCCTTGCTTATGCCTCGCTGGAGGCGCGTTTGCGCCAATCTCACTATGGCCGACTGGAAGTCACTCTTCTGGCTTAGCCTCATTGGGAACCTCATCTACTACACGCTGGTGGGCACCGGTGTGCAGTTGGTTGGCATTGCCACAACGTCTCTGATCGTCGGACTCATTCCGGTGTTTGTCGCATTGGCAGGTCGTCATGACATCAACGCCGTTTCTTTGCGCAAGCTCACTCCCTCGCTGTGCTGCGCAGTGGGCGGGGTCACACTTATCAGCTGGCACGCACTGATCAACGGCGACAGGCCCGATACACTGACAAACATTGCCGGAATTCTATGCGCGGCGGGCGCGTTAATGACATGGAGCTGGTTCGCAGTGAGCAACGCTCGGCGGCTGGCTCAGGTAGCCAGCGTTTCCGCCCATGACTGGGCACTGCTGACAGGGGTCATGACTGGCGCTCAATCACTACTTTTGGCGGTACCTGTCCTGGGTTGGCAGGTCGGAACGCATGGCAACTCCGAATGGCTACACTTTGTCATGGTAGCCGGTGGCGTAGCGTTTTTATCTTCGGTTGTGGGTAATGCGTGCTGGAATCAGGCGAGCCGACTTCTGCCACTGGCACTAAGCGGACAAGTGCTCGTGATTGAGACGTTAGCGGCGCTGTTTTTAGGATTTCTATGGGAGCATCGGCTGCCCGACTCATATGAAATTGCGGCGATTGCACTTTTGGTCACCGGTGTCATGTGGTGTCTGAATTGTCATCGTACTCCCCGTCACTCTCCGGCTGTTTAGCTCTTACAGAGCCGCTGAACGACATGAATGCTGACTGCACCTAGATGACTTAGCCGGACGCATACCTCTGAATAGATAATAAGGAACGTTTATGAATAATCTCGCGGACATAGCTTTGAACTATCTTTGGACGCTGAATTTTTCAAGCGATGATTTAGGGTTTGACGAAGATTGGGTTGTAAAAGAAATTGAGTCTATGTCTCATGAGATGGAACATAATTTCACTGACGCAGAGCGTCAAGCTCTCAAGGAGTCTGCAAGCCGAGCTTTGACGAGGTGGCTGAGGGAGCCTGATGAGCACGGCTATACGCCACGCAAACTTCTTAAACCAGAACAAAGAATTTTTCTAGAGTGTATTGCATCAGGAAAATTCAGCGGCCCAGAGCGCTGATTACTTCAAGCGGGCAACGCGGCCGGTTGAAAAAAGAAATAGCGTTATTCAGCCTCACCGTTCGACATCGTGATGTCGGGTCGCAAAGTCAGTCAACAGCTGGTTCTGGCCAAGTGTCGCTGATCGCGAAGGGCTGCAATGGGTCGACAGCTGCCGTTCGCGACCAGCGGCTTTTGGCCAAAAGCAGACGTTCATGATCAAGCGCTTTCGACCCATAGCGGACAGCCTGGACCGCAATCGGGGGAGCACAGAGTGTGATAGCACGACAGGCCATTTCGCTATTACACACGCTGCTGCCCTGCCTCCGTAAGCAGTGTGTGCAGTTTTTGCTTGACCGATTCGGCAAGCATGCGAAGGGTAGCGTTGAAACTCTTGCTCAGCGGCTTGCGGAGTTTGGGTGAAGCCACGACGCATTGGTTGCGGCATTCGTGCTTCAGTCATCTGGCCCAAGCCACGGGCGATCTGGTGATGGTGCGCTCTTTAGCTGGGCATGCCCGCCTATCCCCCCAGCCGTAGGCTTCGATTCAGAGGCTTTTCCTACAGAGCTTTTGGTACCTTTTGCACCCTATTCAACCTTTCAGCGCTGGCAAAGACAGCACGTCATCGTAATTTGGCCAGTCTTCTCTGGCACGGTTGAGTACACCTTGCACCAACTCGTCCAACTCAGGCACTGGCTGTTCGGACGGCAATTGATCAAAGGGCGCGGCCAACAGCGGGTGATCAATCTTCTGCGGATTGGCTAAACCTTCCCACTGGCGCAGGCGCAGGATATAGAGAATTTCCACCGGCACGCGCTCCAAGTGCCAGTCCTGATTGAAGTCGTAAGAATTCTTCTGGCTTTCTTTGCCTGTTTGCCAAGTGTGGCGGTCACACGCGGCCAACAGACAGGGCATCAGGTCGTCCGGGCTGGGAGTGCGCCACTTGGCCAACAAGGCTTCGTAGATGGGTTCGTCGTAAGCATAAGCAGGCCATTGATGCGAGACATCGCCCACCCAATCGGCAAACACACGCAGCATAAAGGCTTGGGCACGGCGGTGTTGCTCTTCGTACTCAATCACTAATTGATGCCCACGGTTGAGAGCCGCATGGGTGAGATAGCCCTGATGGATGACGGCATCCTTCCAGCCTAGGATCGCCATGGCGACCATCATATTGGTGGCGGTTTGGATGCTGTAGTTTTGGCGGCGTCGTTTGTTGCCTGCCGCTTTGGCAATAATGTCGAACTGGCCCGCCCAGAAGAACAACTGCCAAATTCCTACTTGGTAATAGCGCAGCCAATGGGCCAATTCCAGAAGCCATTGCGGGTTATCTGGTGCGGTTGCCAATACCTTGTGGGCTCGTGTGACGGCCATCCATTCGGAGCTGCTACGCGTAACGTTGTCACTATTCGGCACAGGCATTGATGGCTTCGCAAATGCATCGCCGCGCTCAACATATTCACGGATGCCATTCAACTCGTATTCATCTGAGACGTCTGGCCCCTTAGCTATGCGCCCCAGCACACTTTTGTAAGAAGGCCATTTCGGGTTTACGCCCGCGCGCTCGCACTGAATTATTTCTTGGACCATGGTTCCACCTTAAATTCTGCTATACCTGACCAATTCCAGTCGGATGCCGAGGGGCTGCAATGGGTCGAAAGCCGTCATCCACGACCGGCAACCATCGACCCAGAGCTGCCTCTCAGAGAGCTAAAACTGAGGTTGTCACTCGTCAAACAGAGTCCAGCCATGGCAAATGCCGTCAAAGTCTTTTGCCGTAAAAAATAATACAAGTTCCTCGGGGTTAAATTTTGTGTACAGCCAGTGCCCAGGAACAGGGCCTCTCGTTATCACGTATTCCAAGCGGTACTTTTGAACGGCTGCAGAACTGAGAGAAGCTGAATTCAACTCAAATCTGTCACCTTGATTGAGCGCCCATAGCTTTCCAACAAGGCTGTCATCAAGTATCACCTCTTCAGCTGTCTCCATCAGATGCCGTGTATGCAGTTTTTTTTGAAGCCTAACGCTTCTGCCCATGGATCAACCTACCAATAAACAGTCCGAAGATCAGCATGATAATACTGGAACGCGGAGATGACCGCTCTGGGGCTATTTCAGCCGGTTCCGACAGGCAGCTATTGGCCGATTTCTGCCCATCGCGACCTGCAAAAACCGACCCATAGCTGTCGCTCAGCAGAGGCAGAAACGCTACCTCACTGATGAAACCGGCGCCCCAACGCATCCAGCCGCACTGCAATCGGCGGTAGTTGTTCGCTGCTCCGGGCCAGCATCTCCACATCGTCTGCGGTGCTTTGGGCAATGCCCTGCACCGACTGCAACCGCCCGACAATTTCCAGGTTTGCTGAGCTCTGTTCCCGCGAGGTGGTGACGATTCGTCCGTTCAGCGCATCGATCTGGCTGATGTCATTGCCCACGGCCCTTAGCATGTCCACCGCGACCTGGCTGTCTTCCACGCAGCGCTCTACGCCTTGGCGGCTGTCGTGCATGGCTTCGACGGCTTCGCGGCTGCCTTGCTGCAAGCTGTCGATGATGGTTTTGATTTCCTGGGTGGAGACGGCTGTGCGTTGCGCCAGGCTGCGTACTTCGTCGGCGACGACGGCGAAGCCGCGGCCTTGTTCGCCGGCGCGGGCGGCTTCGATGGCGGCGTTGAGGGCGAGGAGGTTGGTCTGGTTGGCGATGCTGCTGATGACTTCGAGCACCGAGCCGATCTGTTCGGCCTGCACGGCCAGGCCTTGGACGGTCTGGTGGGTGCCGCTGAGGCGCGTGGCCAGTTGGGTGATTTCGTGTTGGGCGCGGCCGACGCTTTCCTGGCCGCGCAGGATTTGCTGGCTGGCGACGCCGGCGTGTTCTACGGCTTCCTCGACGTGCACCGTAATGTTGCCCATGGCGTGTTCCATGCGCTCCATGGAGTCGGTCATTTGCGCAATTTCGGCGAGTTGGTGGCGCGCGCCTTTTTCCAGGGTGCCGCTGGCGTGGGCCAGTTCCTGGCCGAGTTGGCCGAGGCCGTGGGAGTCGCGGGCGACCCCGTCGATGAGGCCGGTGATCTGGTCCAGGAAGTGGTCGAAGCGTTTGGCCAGGGAGACGTGCACCTTGCCTTCGCCCTGGGCGGTTTCGACGGTGAATTGGGTGGTGACGGCGAGCATCTTTTCGAGCATTTCCTGGCTCTCGACGGCTTCGGCGTGGCTGTGCACGGCGAGGTAGAGCAGGGCGACGGTTTCCATCACCACGTAGAAGGCGTGCACAAACACCATGGTCCAGCCGCCATGGTGTTCCATCACGAACACCGGGAAACCTTGATGCTGCAAGGCATGGAAGACTACGTGGTGCACGGCGATGGTGAGTGCGGCCACCAGGATCGGCAGCCAGTCGCGGTAGAACGTCAGCACCGCCAGCAGGGCGAAAATCCCGAAGTGGGATTCGATCACGCCCTGGGCCTGGTTGATGTGCAGCGCGGCCATGATCATCAGGCCCGCGCCGAGTGCGCAGCGCATTGCCCGGGTGCCGCCGATGGCGCGGTAGAGCGCGGTCAGCACCACACTGGTGCCGCCACCGACGACGATTGCCTGGGCCAGGGTGTCGTGCCAGAACGCCAGGCCTACGGAGAACAGTGTCATCAGCCAGATCAGCGCCAGCATGATGCGGTCGGCCTTGCGGTAGTGCTCTAGGAAGCGCGCGTGGACAGGCATTCACTCTTACTCCATGTGGTCTGGCCAGGAACAAAGCATGCGGCGTGCCACGATGGCGCGCGGGTACAGAGCAAAGCAGGTATCAGGTTTTTTTCAGGATCGGGGTGCCAAAAGGCTTATCGGCATTTGTGGTGGGGACTTTAAGTGCCGCAACAAGAGGAAAGGCTGCCCGAGCGGGCAGCCTTGATGAGGGTCAGAAGCTGTACTTGGCCGTCAGCATCATGTTGCGCGGGTTGCCGTACGAGTCGCCGCCGTAGCTCACGGAGTTGGCAATCGACGAATAGTAGCTGCGGTCGAAGATGTTGTTGGCGTTGAGCTGCAGGTCCAGATGGTCGTTGACCCTGTAGCCGGCCATCAGGTCGGTGACGGCGTAGGCGCCTTGTTGCAGGCGGTAGGTGCTGCCGTCAGCCAGTTTGATGTCGTTGTACATGCGGCTCTGCCAGGAGATGTTGCCGCCCACGCGGAATTTTTCCAGCGGGCCCTGGAGGTTGTAGCGGGTGGTCAGTTTGAACAGATGCTCCGGGGTGTCGGTGTCGTACTGCTTGTTGACCTTCTCCGGGCTGGCTTCATCCTTGATGGTGTGGGTCCGTGCGTAGGTGTAGCCACCGCCGACCTGCCAGTTGTCGGTCAGGGCGCCTTGCAGTTCGAAGTCGATACCCTGGCTGCGGATCTCGCCGGAGGCTTCATAGCACTCCGTCTGCGGGCAGTTCTGCACAGTCACTTGGCTAGCACGGTTTTCCTGGTCGACACGGAACAGTGCGACGCTCGCATTCAGCGCGCCGCCCAGGTATTCGCCCTTGACGCCGACCTCGTAGTTCTTGCCGACGATTGGCTTGACCGGCGTGCCGGAAATGTCCTTGGCGCTCTGCGGCGTGAAGATGTCGCTGTAGCTGACGTAGACCGAGTGATTGTCGTCCAGCTCGTAGATCAAGCCCGCGTAGCGCGTCAGGTTGCGGGTGACTTTGTAGTCGCCGCTGTTGCTGCCGTGGGCATCGTAGTCGTACCAGTCCAGGCGCCCGCCGAGGATCAGCTTCAGCGGGTCCGCCAGGCTCAGGCGGGTGGTGACGTAGACGCCGTCCTGGGTGGTGATTTCGCGGGTGTCGGAGGTGTGCACGAAGTCCGGTTTGCCGGCGTTGATCGGCCAATTGGTGTCGTACGGGCTGTAGTCGTGGCTGGTCATGTCGTAAATGCGGCGGCTGGCGCCGACTACCAGCTCATGGCTGCGCCCGAATGCCTGGAACGGGCCGCTGACAAACGCGTCGACGCCGGCCTGGTTCTCGTCGTAGGCGGCTTGGTAGACGGTTCGTCCCAGCGACTTGTCCGCCGCCCAACGCGATTGGTAGGAGCCCGAGAACAAGGCTTTCTGCTCGGCGTAGTTGGCGTTGACTTGCAGCTTCCAGTCGTTGGCCAGGTTCTGGCGCAGTTCGGCGAAGACCGTGTTGACCTCCTGGTCCTTGTTTTCCCAGTCGGTGCCGGGGTTGTAGGAGCGGGGCAGGTCGAGGTGATGGCCGTCCTGGCCGATCATCGAGGAGCCCCAGAAATAGTTGGTCTTGTCCTTCTGGTTCGAATAACCGAGGGTCAGGGTGGTGTTTTCGCCCAGGTCGGCTTCGGTGACGGCATAGAACAGGCCGTGATATTCCTCGGCGTTGTCGATGAAGCTATTGGCGTCGCGGTAGGAGGTGACGACGCGACCGCGCCAGGTGCCGCTGTCATTGAGCGGGCTGGAGGCGTCGAGTTCGCCACGATAGTCGTCCCAGCTGCCAGCGGCGCCGGTGAGGGTGACTTTCTGTTCATCCAGTGGGCGTTTGCGGATCAGGTTGATGGCAGCCGATGGGTTGCCCGCGCCGGTCACCAGGCCGGTGGCGCCGCGTACCACTTCAACGCGGTCGAACATCGCCAGGTTTGGCTGCGCCCCCACTGAAGCGCCGTTATAGCCGCTCGGAATGCCGTCGTACATCAGGTTGTCGATGTCGAAACCGCGTGAGGTGTAGGACTGCCGACCTGGCCCGTTGGAGTAGTTCAGGAACAGCCCTGGCGTGGCATTGACCACGTCGTTGATGCTGGTCATCGCTTGGTCATCCATGCGCTGGCGCGTAATCACGGTGACGGCTTGTGGCGTTTCACGCAGGGTGAGCGGCAGTTTGGTCGCGGTCTTCATTGCGCCGGTGGTGTAGGACTGCGTGCCCTCGGTGGTTTCGCCCAACTGCTGTTCGCCGGAGATTTGGGTGGCGCCCAGTTCCAGCGTGGTTGCCGCGGCTTCGGCGGCGAGGGCCGCGTGCGAGGTAGCCAGGCAGACCGCCAACGCAATCAAACTGGGTGTAAAACCTTTACCGCCGGATGGGTGCACAGACATGGAACGGACTCTCCCCTAGAGTGCCGTCCCTGGCGAATAATAAAAGTGTTGATAATTATTCGCATCAGTGTGCCAGATTGATTCTGTAGGAAAAAGCCTTTGGGGAGAATTAGTTAACGAATTTTTCACATGCGCGCGATAGGCAATTAGCCATCACTTGCCGCTGTTGAACGCTTTTGTACCGGGCTCAATCGCGCGTCCCAATCGCCACCCGGCTCGTCGCTTTTACCTCGCGCAGCGCCAGGCTCGACTGGATCGACGCAATCCCCAACTGCCGCCTCAACACGCTTTCGACAAACTCGCTGTAGCTGTCCAGATCTTGCGCCAACACCTGCAACAGGTAATCGGCATCCCCCGTGATCTTGTGACACGACAGCACCTCGGGCAGCTCTTTGATCACCGCTTCAAAGGCGTCCGGCGCGTGGTCGGTGTGGATGGCAAAGCGCACATGCACAAACGCCAGGATGTCCAGGCCGAGCAGCTTGCGATCCAGGTTGGCCTGGTAGTCCTTGATCACGCCTTCTTCTTCCAGGCGCTTGCGGCGACGCCAGCAGGGCGTAAGGCTCAGCGAGAGGCGCTCGCTGAGTTGGGCATTGGAAATGCTCGCGTCTTCCTGCAGCAAGGCAAGGATGGCGAGATCGGTGTCATCAAGAACGACCTGCTTGGTTTTATTTTTCATATCTGCTCGGGCGTGGGGTAAAAACGCCCGATAAAGCTACCAGTGCCAGAAGTAAAAGCAAAGAAAGTCCCGAACTGCCAGAACAAAATAGAGCCTGACTTTCACTGGCGGATATCTACACATGTTGACTGTTTTCAGCGATGCCCACCGTTTGCACCACGGCACCGAATTGAAGGATGGCGTACTCAAGCCATCGTTCGAGCAACCGAGCCGCGCCGACACCGTACGTGACCGCGTCCAGTTCGTCGGGCTAGGCGATATCATCGTGCCGCGTACCTTCGACCGTGCCTGTTACGTCAATGCCCACAGCGAGCGCTACGTGGCGTTTCTCGAAAGCGCCTGGGCCGAATGGACGGCCATCGGCCGCAGCCATGACGCATTACCGCTGGTGTGGCCGGTGCGTGACCTGGCTAACCAGCAGGTGCCGGACTTCATCGACGGCAAGCTGGGCTTCTTTGCCATGGACGCCGGTTCGCCGATCACCGCCACCACCTGGAACGCGGTCAAGACCAGCGCAGACATCGCGCTCACCGGCCTGGCGCTGATCGACGAAGGCCACCACAGCGCCTTCGCCCTGTGCCGCCCACCCGGTCACCACGCGGCCCGCGAATACATGGGCGGTTATTGCTACCTCAACAACGCCGCGATTGCCGCGCAACAGGCCATCACCCAGGGCGCCAAGCGCGTCGCGGTACTGGATGTGGATTTCCATCACGGCAACGGCACGCAGAATATTTTCTACGACCGCCCGGACGTGTTGTTCATCTCCCTGCACGGTGAACCGGCGGTGTCCTATCCGTACTTTTCCGGCGCTGGCAGCGAGCGCGGCGTGGGTGCCGGGGAGGGCTTCAACCTGAATTATCCGCTGCCGAAAAACACCACTTGGGATCGCTACAAAACCGCGCTGATCGATGCGTGCCAGCGGCTAAAACACTTCGCCCCTGACGTGCTGGTGATTTCCCTCGGCGTCGACACGTTCAAGGACGACCCCATCAGCCACTTCCTGCTCGACAGCGACGACTTCCTCGGCATGGGCGAGATCATCGCCAGCGTGGGCGTGCCGACGCTGTTCGTGATGGAAGGCGGCTACATGGTCGATGAGATCGGCATCAATGCCGTCAACGTGTTGCACGGTTTCGAAAGCCGGACCGCCTGATAACCACGACCGCAGCATTTTTCTTCTGCCAAAACTCAAAAACATAACAAGAGGTTTTGTGATGAAAACAACCACGCCCGGACTGTGTGAAAAGCCTGCATTGCAACGCACCCTGAGCAACCGCCATATCCAGCTGATGGCCATGGGCGGAGCGATCGGCACCGGCCTGTTCATGGGCTCCGGCAAGATCATCGCGCTGTCCGGCACCTCGATCATCCTGATCTACATGATCATCGGGCTGTTCGTGTATTTCGTGATGCGCGCCATGGGTGAACTGCTGCTGTCCAACCTCAACTTCAAGAGTTTTGCCGACTTTGCCGGCGCGTACCTGGGGCCGCGCGCGGCGTTCTTTCTCGGCTGGTCGTACTGGCTGAGCTGGAGCGTGGCGGTGGTGGGGGACGCGGTGGTGGTCGGCGGCTTTTTCCAGTACTGGTTCCCGGACGTGCCGGCGTGGATACCGGCCGTGGGCATGCTGTTGACGCTGTTTGCGTTGAATGTGCTGACGGTCAGGCTGTTTGGCGAAGTGGAATTCTGGTTTGCGATCATCAAGATTATCGCTGTGGTCACCCTGATTGGCGTGAGCGCGGTGCTGATCGCCAGTTCGTTTGTTTCGCCCACCGGGGTTACCGCGTCGTTGAGTCACTTGCTGGATAAACAGGCGGCATTCCCCAATGGCCTGTTCGGTTTTTTTGCCGGGTTCCAGATGGCGATCTTTTCCTTTGCCGGCACCGAGCTGATCGGCACCGCAGCCGCCGAAACCCGCGCACCGGAGAAGACCTTGCCCAAGGCGATCAACTCGATTCCGCTGCGGATCATCCTGTTTTACGTGCTGGCATTGGCGTGCATCATTGCGGTGACGTCGTGGCACCAGGTGTCGCCGAGCAAAAGCCCGTTCGTTGAGTTGTTCCTGGTGGCCGGGTTTCCGGCAGCGGCGGGGATCGTCAATTTCGTGGTGCTGACCTCGGCGGCGTCATCGGCCAACAGTGGGGTGTTTTCCGCCAGCCGGATGCTGTTCGGCTTGTCTGACCTAGGCGACGCACCGGGTATCTTCCGGCGATTGTCGAGCAGCAGCGTGCCATTTATGAGTCTGGCCTTTACCACGCTGTTGATGTTGCTCGGCCTGGTCCTGCTGTTTGTCGTGCCGGAGGTGATGACCGCCTTCACTATCGTGTCGACGGTCTCGGCGATCCTGGTGATTTTTACCTGGTCGACCATCCTTGCGTCCTATATTGCCTATCGCAAAAAACGCCCCGACCTGCATGCCGCCTCCACCTACAAAATGCCCGGCGGCGTGCCGATGGCGTGGTTCAGCCTCGGGTTTCTGGCATTCGTGCTGTGCCTGCTGGCGTTGCGGCCGGATACACGCCTGGCGCTGTGCGTGATGCCGGCCTGGTTTGTCTGGCTGGCGATTGTCTACCAGGTCAGAACTCCATTCTCAGGCCAACCGTCCCTTGGCGGCCGTTGAAGGTGTTGCTGTCCAGGTTGCGGTTGTAGCCCATCTCGCCGTAAACACTAATGCCCGTGGCCACCTTCAGCGTGGCCCCGACATTCACGTCCAGGGTGGTGGACTTCTGCTCGGTGTCGATGTCGGTGACGTCGGCAAAGGTCACGGTGTTTTGCCCGGCGCTGTTGTGCCAGACGTTGGCCCTGACATAAGGCTGCAGCGGCATGCCACGCACTTGATAGTCGCCCCGCAGGCGGATCCCCAGGCGCGTGGTGAGGTTGGTGTCGGCGTCGTAGGACACATCGGAAATCCCGTCGTGCTGGCTATCGAGTTTGGTCTTGCTGGCGATCACCTGAGCCTGGGGTTCCGCGACCCAGTTGGTCGTGATCGGGATCGGCCAGCCGACTTCGGCTGAGGCCGTAACGTTGCGCCCACGGGTTTTCATTTTCACGCCCCGGTCAGACTCGTTGTTGCCATTGAAGCGCGTACCCATCAATACCAGGTCCAGGTAGGCCTGGTTCGCGCCAATCAGCGTCCAGTAGATTCCCAGGCTATCGCCGCGCAAGGTGGTCTTGCCCGCGGCCTTGTCCTCCCAGCCACCATTGAAACCTTTGACGTTGCCCTTGAGGCGGCTGTGGCCGACGAAGAACCCGGCGCGCTGCTGGCCGTTGCCCAGCGGGCTGGCGTACACATCGGTGCCCACCTGGAAGCCTGTCACCGAGCTGTCCAGCGTCGGGCTGACGGTGCCGGCGAAACTCTGGCGACTGCTGCTGCCATACACCCGGCCCCAGCCCGCGGCCAATGCGCCGGTTTGCTGTTGCTGGCTCTGGTCACCCATACGCTGATGAAACGTGCCGAGCATGCCTTGCACCAGTTGCTGTGCGGCGGGAAACAATGCGGCGTAGATCGGCACTTCCGGGCGGTAGATCGGAATTGGGGTCACTCCGGGGTTGGTGGGCAGCGGTGGCTCACCGGGCACGGGCACCGGCAATGGGGCGATAATCACCGGGTCCGTCGGCGTCACCGGGATGGTCGTGCGCAGGTAGTAGTTTTCTGCGGTACCGGCGGTGACGCCGCCCTTGAACAGGGAGTAATCGAACGCGCCGGCAGACACCGGTCCGACGAGGGTAAAGGCGGTGCCGCTGCCGGCGGCATCGTTGACTGCCTGTACCACCAGGATACCGTCTTGCAGCGTCGCTGCACCGGCGCCGCCGAGGTTGGTCACGTGGATGTTCGTACTGCCCTGGATAGTGCCCTGGCTGATCACCAGTTTGTCGCTGGGCGAGCCGTCGCCGCCCAACACACTTTGCAACGCGAGTTGGCCGCCGTTGCCGCTGTAGTTGCCATTGATCGTCAGGGTATCGGTCGCGGTGGAACTGCCGGTGGTCATATTGATGACCCCGCTGTTATTGACGTTGACCAACTCGCCAGAGGTAAACGAATCGATCACCCCCGTGCTCACCAGCAGTTCGCTGGTACCATCAATGCTCAGGGTGCCGGTGGCTGTCGCGCTGTCACCCAGTTTCAGCGTTCCGCCCAAGGTCAACTGCGAGGCGTTATCCAGTCGGATGGTTTCCCAGTTGGGAAACAGCCCCGGGTCACCTGCCTTGGTGTTGTCCAGGGTCAGCGTGTCGACACCCAGGCCGCCATCTATCAGCTGCGCGCCGACCAGTTGGGTATTGACCAGGTTTTGCAGCAACGCGCTATCGTCCCCCGCGCCCATCAGCACGAACGAATGCAGGCTCCCACCCGACCAGCCAAAATGATCGTTGCCAAAACTGAGCAGTATCTGCCCGTTGACTTCGCCACCCGAGACGTTCACGACATCGTTGCCGCCACTGACACTGATATTGCCGCCTACGAAGGCCGTACCCGAGATCAGGATGGTGTCATTGCCGAAACCGGTCACCAGGTTGCGGATGATCCTGCCGCCAGACATATCAAACACGTTGTTATCGAGCTTCATATCGACCCGGCCGATGGTCCCGCCGCTCATCTTGGCGCGGTCGCCATCCTCGAAAGCGTCGCTGATAGTGCCGCCGCTCATGAAAAAATCATCCAGTCCATCTCCCTGAGCCAGGGACTCGACGACCCCGCCGCTCTGGGCGTAGCTGTCGACACCTGCGCCCTGGAAGACGGCGCCGACTTGCCCTCCGGTAATCTGTGCAATGTCACTCCCCGCGCCTTGGGTCACACTTCCCGTGATACTGCCCATGTTGATCCGGAAGATATTCGCGCCGTCACCCTGGTTGAGTGAGCCATCTATCCCGGCGCTCGGCCCGGTCACGTCCACTAGGTCGTTGCCGCCACCAAAGGTCACGTTACCGGTGATCCGGCCTGTCGCGGTGATATTAAGCGTGTTGTTGCCTGCCGTGTCGGTAAAGCCCGGCGCCGTGGCGCTGTCACAGTCTGAGGTGTCGTCGCCAGCCGTATTGTTGATGGTGCACGCCCCGTAGGAAGCGAGCGGCGACACCGCCAATGCGAGCAGATACAACCAGGAATATGTCCGTATACGCATGATCCGTCCTCGATAGAGGGGAATATTTCCCAGGCACCTGCAAAACCAGGCGCTGGTCAGACCATGACAACGTCACGCGCGATACGGAACAGGGACAACGGGTTACCTGAATCTGAAAACACCGCCCAATGCAAAGGGTTGGCATGGCTTTCTCGACTGCACCTGAACCTGTGCAGCGCTTTTTGCACCTTAGACGGACATCTCTGGTGGCGCTACTGTGAGAAATAACAGGTACAGACGAGTGAGCGGCTCACGCGAACACGATCTCGTAAGGCTCGCGCATGCGTTCCAACAGCACCTGCGCCAGCGTCGGCGCCAGCCCGATCAGCGGGTCACCCACTAGCTGGCTCGCATAGGCATGGGTCGCGTGGAGTTTGCGCGCCACGCTCCAGGTATCCAGGCGCACCTTGCGCGCCCGTTGCCAGGGGATGATCGCACTGTCACGCGCGGGCCAGTGCCAGGCCCGGATCGGCAGCTCATACAGCTGCGCACCGACCAGATTGCATGCCTTGGCACTGGCGCGACCGACCGCGTCGTGGTCGGGGTTGCCGTCGTTGCGCCAGGTGGTGAACACCACATCCCCGGCTTGCAGGTAACGGGCAATGAATTGGCTCAGTTGCGGTTCACGGGCCGCCAGGGCGTTGTCGCAGAAACCGCCGCGAATCCACTTCAGGCTGTGCATGGGCATACCCAGGCGACGCAGCGCTTCGGCACTTTCTTGGGGCCGCACCACGCTCAAGCGGCTGGCCGGCCACACATGCGAGCCGGGGTGGCTGGCACTGCCGTCGGTGATGGAGATCAGTTGCAGCGGGTATTCAAGGGTGCTGAGCAGCTGGAGCATACCGCCGCAGGCCAGCACTTCATCGCCGGGGTGGGGGGCGATGACCACCACGCGCGCGCCGGCGGGGACCAACGAGGTTGCCGAGATAGGGGCGATTTGCGCCAGCTGCGGTGCGCTGTTCCAGATTTGCGCGGGGCCGCGACGGCCTTCACTGAGGGAGGCAGGCTTCATGAGAATTACATCCTTGTCGATTGGTGCTGGGTCGTGCCCCGTTGACGGGACGACTCTATTTATTCACCACAGACTCCGCCGTGGTGGTGCGTGGTCATTCAACCCTGAATGACCAGCAAGGCGTTTTCAGCATAGACAAGGATTCGCCGCTTTCACATTTTGCAATGTGGAATTTTTCACGGCGCGTGCACCAGGCTCTTCAAATAATCGCCAAACCCACCCTGGGCGCGGGCGTCCAGGCGCGCACTGGTGATCACTTGGGGCGAGTGGCTCCAGGCAATCGAGGCACCGCAGCGTTCCAGGCTGCGCACCAGTTGCACATCTTCATCGCAGGCCAAGGGTTCGAAACCACCGGCGCGAATGTAAGCACCTGCGCTGACCCCGAGGTTGGCGCCGTGGATATGCCGATGCCCGTCCCGCGCCTCGTAGCCCTGGAGATAGCGGATCTGTGCGGCCGGGTCGAAGTCTTCGCTCCAGGCATCTACCGTCACCGTGCCGCATACCGCATCGGCGTTCAGCGCCAACTGCGCCACCAGCCAGTCCGGTGCGACGCGGCTGTCGGCGTCGGTACAGGAAATCCAGCGGGCGCCCTGATTGAGCAAGTGCCGCGCACCGACGCCGCGCACATGCCCCACATTGCGCGCCCGTACTTCCAGATGCTGCACCGGGTAGGCCCTCGCGATGGCGGCGCTACCATCGCTGCAGCTGTCGAGCACCAACAGGATCTGCACCGCTTCACCCTGCAAGCCGGGGTGGCAGGCCGCGATCAATGCAGCGTCCAGGCACTCGGCCAACAGGGTTTCTTCGTTATGTACCGGGATCAGCACGCCGATCATCGCAAGCCCTCATGGCGAGCGACCGAGGTGCCATCGCGGCACCACAGGTCGAGGAGAAAATCCTGTTCGTGGTAGCTGGCGAGGCGCGGCATGGCCAGTCGTTCGTGGAGCAGGGCGTGCACCTGCTCGGCCGTCTGCGGGCAGCCTTCGATTGGCATGCGCCAGTGGCACGCCAGCAGTTGACCGTCGTCGGTCAGGCTGGCGAGCGCGTGGTCGATCACGCGGCCCAGATCGTCGGCGTCGAGGTAGTAACACAGCTCGCTGAGCACGATCAGCTCGAACCGTTCCGTCGGCCATTGTTCCGGCAGGCGGCGTTGCTGCACCTCGGCATGGGGGAACCCCAATAAACGGCTGCGCGCCAGACTGACTGCGGCTGCGGCGGTGTCACAGCACAGCAGGCGATCACAGCGCGGGGCCAATTCGAAACTCAATTCGCCATTGGCGCAGCCCGGCTCAAAGATGGCGGCGTAGCGCGGCCGCGTCAGTACGGCCAAGGTCAGCGCACGTTTGCGTCGCTCGTACCAGCGTTGACGAAACGCCCAGGGGTCGTCGTTTTCGGCGAACAGTTGGTCGAAATACGGCGTGGCCACACTCATACAAATACCACTTCAAAGGGCTGCAGCAGACGCTCCAGCACATAGGGGGCCAGCACGGGGGCCAGGCCGATCTGCGGGTCACCTTCCAACTGGCTGGCAAAGGCATGGATGGCGTGACGCTTGCGGGCCACGGTCTCGCAGCTCAGGGGGATTTTGCGCGCGCGATGCCACGGCACTTGGCGGTCTTCGGGGGTTGCCCAGTGCCAGGTCCACACCGGCAACTCATACAGCGTGGCGCCCGCTGCCTGGGCTGCCTTGGCACTGGCACGGCCGACGGCTTCGTGGTCGCAGTGGCCGTCTTCGCGCCAAGTGGTGAACACCACATCCGTGGGCTTGAGGTAGCGTTGGATAAACGCGCTCAATTCATCTTCCCGCGCTGCCACCTGGCTGTCGCTGAAGCCAGCGCGCAACCACTTCAGGCTGTGCAACGGCAACCCCAGCCGATGCAGGGCCTGCGCCGATTCCTGTGGCCGCACCACACTCAGGCGCTCCACCGGCCAGCGCCGGGAGCCGGGGTGGCTGGCGCTGCCGTCGGTCACCGAGATCAGCTGTATGGGCCGGCTGAGCGCGGCCAGACCTTGCAGCAACCCGCCGCAACCCAACACTTCATCATCCGGATGGGGCGCGATGATCACTGCGCGATGGCCCTCAGGCACCAGTTGTTCGACGCTGATCTCTGGTAACTCGGCCATCCGTGGCGACGTCTGCCAGCGATGCAGCGGCGTGCCTTGGCCGACAATCGGGTTGGGTTTCATAATTGCCACCTGCCCGTGGGTTCGCCGGCAACCAGCTCACCGAGCCCGGCCAAGTCACGTTCAGCGTGACTCTGGCGCAGGTACACCGGCAAATCCGCCATCAGCTGTGCAAAGTGCGGGTCCTTGCAATAAGGCCCGGCACCGACCGCACGGCCCACGTGGTGCATCACTTGTGTGACCGTGTCCTCGATGCAGGCCCGCGTCCGCTGGGCCAGCGCGCGGGCATCGGCCTTGGGCTCCTGGTCGATGTGCTCGGCGCTGGCGCGCAAGACGCAGGCGGCCGCGTTCAACGCACTGTCGACGGCGCCCAAGTGGGCGAGGGCATGGGGCTCCGGGCGCTTGGCGCATTGTTCACGCAACACTTCTGCCAGGCGTTGGGCGGCGCCATACCAGCACGCGGCAATCCCTATCCCGCCTTGCCAGAAGCCGGGACGGCTGAGGTAGTCACCCGGATGGCCGACCGCAATGGCGGCGGCCTCCGTGAACAGCACTTCGACACTGCCCGTAGCGGCCATGCCGACCGCATGCCAGCCTTCATCGGTCACCGTGACCCCCGGCGTGCGCATCTGCACCGCCACCAACTGCTGGCGGTCCTCCTCGTCCCACGCCGTCAGCAACCCATGGCTGACCACCGCCGCGCCGGAACACCAGGCTTTGCGACCGTCGACGATCAGTCGATGGCCGTCGCGCCGCACGCGCACTTTTGCATTCGGCGGTTCGGCGGCCCACATGCCCCACGTGCTGCCCAAGGGCGGCAGGGGGCTGTCCAGCTCGGCAATGATCGCCAACGCGTCGGTGTGGCCTTCGAATAACTTGCACAGGCGCAGGTCATGCCCGGCCACCTGGGCCAGGCGGCTGAAGCGTGCCAACGTCTGGCCGCTGCCGGGCAACGGCAGTTGGTCCAGGCCTTCCTCCTGAAGCGCCTTCAGGGCCTCGCCCAGGGCCTGCGTGTCCGCATAGCCCCGGTAGCCTTGAAGGAATCCATGCAAAGCCATGTCATACCTCGTCTTCGCGCTGCAGCTCGAACAACAACAGCGAGCGGCCGGTCACCGCGTATTCGTGTTCGAAATCAAAACGCTCCTGACCGCGCACGGCAATGTCATTGGTGTCGAGCATGCAGGTCCAGAACTCACCTTCGGGCACCGGCGGCAGGCGGAAATTGACCAGGTCGTGGTGCGCGTTGACCACCAGCAATAAGGTCGCATCGGCGCCGGCGCGGCGAATCCCGGTTTCCTGGGCGCGGCCATCCATCAACATGCCCAGGCAGCGGCCATGGCTGTCCTCCCACTGTTCGGTGGTCATTTCATTGCCATCGGGGGCGAGCCAGGTCACGTCTTTCACGCCGATGTCTTCGTTGTAGTCGCCCACCAGGAAGCGCCCACGCCGCAGGATCGGGTACGCCAGGCGTAGTTTGATCAGGCGCTTGACGAACTTGAGCAGCGATTTGCCGTCATCGTCCAAGTCCCAGTTGACCCAGCCGATCTCGCTGTCCTGGCAATACGCGTTGTTATTGCCATGTTGCGTGCGGGCGAACTCATCACCGGCCACGATCATCGGCGTGCCTTGGGCCAGCAGCAGGGTGGCGAAGAAGTTGCGCATCTGGCGCAGGCGCAGCGCGTTGATTTCCGGGTCGTCGGTGGGGCCTTCGACGCCGTGGTTCCAGGAAAGGTTGTTGTTGCTGCCGTCCTGGTTGTTTTCGTCGTTGTCTTCGTTGTGCTTGTCGTTGTACGACACCAGGTCGTGCAAGGTGAAGCCGTCATGGGCCGTGATGAAGTTCACCGAGCTGTAGGGGCGACGGCCACGATGGTTGAACATTTCACCGGAGGCTGTCATGCGCCCGGCGAAGTCCGCGAGCTGGCCGTCGTCGCCTTTCCAGAACGCACGCACGGTGTCGCGGAAACGGTCGTTCCATTCCACCCAGCCCGGTGGGAAATTGCCCACCTGATAGCCGCCGGGGCCGCAGTCCCACGGTTCGGCGATCAGTTTGAGCTGACGTAGTACCGGGTCCTGGCGGCAGGCCACGAGGAAGCTGTGGCGTTCGTCGAAACCGTCGCGGTAACGGCCAAGAATCGTCGCAAGGTCAAAGCGGAAGCCGTCGACGTGCATCTCGTTGGCCCAATAACGCAACGAGTCGGTGACCATTTGCAGCACGCACGGATGGCTCAGGTCCAGGGTATTGCCGGTGCCTGAATCATTGATATAGAAGCGCTTGTCGTCAGGCATCAGCCGGTAGTACGAGGCGTTGTCGATGCCGCGCATGGACAGAGTCGGGCCGCGCTCGTTGCCTTCGGCGGTGTGGTTGTAGACCACGTCGAGGATCACTTCCAGCTTCTGCTCGTGCAGGTGCGCGACCATCTCCTTGAACTCGGCGATCTTGCCGCTGGCCAGGTAGCGCGGGTCGGGGGCGAAGAACGCGATGCTGTTGTAGCCCCAATAGTTGGTCATGCCTTTTTCCAGCAGGTGCTGGTCGTTGACGAAGGCGTGCACCGGCAGCAGCTCTACCGACGAGATCCCCAACTGGCGAATGTGCTTGAGCACGTCGTCTTCCATCAGCCCGGCGCAGGTGCCGCGCACGGATTCGCCCACCGAAGGGTGACGCATGCTGATGCCGCGCAGGTGGGTTTCATAGATGATCGTGCGGTCCCACGGCACCCGCACCGGTTGGTCGTTGCCCCAGGTGTGCGCGGGGTCGATGACCTTGCACTTGGGCACGAACGGCGCGCTGTCGCGCTCGTCGAAACTGAGGTCGTCGTCAGGGTGGCCGATGGTGTAGCCAAACAGCGCTTCGGACCATTTGAGCTCGCCCACCAGTTGTTTGGCATAGGGGTCGATCAGCAATTTATTGTGGTTGAAGCGATGGCCGTTGGCCGGGTCGTATGCGCCGTAGACGCGATAGCCGTAAATCAGCCCTGGATGGGCGTCGGGCAAGTAACCGTGGAAAATTTCGTCGGTGTATTCCGGCAGCTCGATGCGCTCCAGTTCCACTTCGCCCGAATCATCGAACAGGCAGAGTTCGACCTTGGTGGCATTGGCCGAAAACAGCGCAAAGTTGACACCCAGGCCATCCCAGGTCGCGCCGAGTGGGAAGGGCAAACCTTCACGAATCCGCGACGGCTCATGGTCCGGCGTCGCTTGGCTTTTGTCGGGTTTGCTCATTGAAGTTGCTCCTGCAGGGTCTTTTTCGGGCCGAACGTCGCCGTGCTGACGAACATACAGCTGACAATCTGTGTGATGAAATGACCTCCCGCCGACACGTCGACGGGAGGTTGATGGAATTAAGGCTTGGGCTTTTTCGGCGCCGGTGGTTTTTTCGCCGTTGGTGGCGTCGGCTTGCCGGCAGCGGGGGCTGGCGGCTTGGCCTTGGCCGGCGGCTTGGGGGCGGCCTTGGGCTTGGCGCCCGCCTTGGGTTTGCTCGGCGTCAGCGCTTCAGATTCGGCCAGCTTGCGCGCCATCTCCCAGTGGCGTGCGTCTTCGCCATGGGGTTTACCTTCAGACTCCCAGATCTGATGCGCCAGCTCGCGTATGCGTTTGTCTTCAGTACTCATCACAATGCTCCTCACAGAAAATTTTCAGCTTTCTTGATCATCAGGATTGATAAAGACATTGACCGGGAAATCCCCCAGGGCAGCGCTGATCAACAGCTCCTTGTCTGGTGTGACTGCGCCTGTATGAAAAAGTCCCTTCCAGTATTGAGTTGGTGCGGCGAACGGTAATTTCAGTCGGGTATCGCCCCAAACCTGCGCATTGATCTGGGGATGCACACCGTTATCCAGCAGGTGATGAGGCCAGCGTGGCACCACCACCAGCAGGCGTTTGCCCTGGTGTTCGCGGCAGAATGCGACCACCCGCCCGGCGTGTTGGCCGACCACTTCCAGCGGCGTGTAAGTGCCGCTGCGAAACAGCTCAGGCTGAGCCTTGCGCAAGGCCAGCACCTGGGCAATCAAGGCCTGCTTGATGCGCCCGTCCCGCCAGTTGAACAGCAGTTCGCCGATGTCCGGCGGCGTATCCAGGGCCTGTTGCCGTGCACTGAAATCCACCGGGCGACGGTTGTCCGGATCCACCAGGCTGAAGTCCCAGAACTCAGCGCCCTGGTACAGGTCCGGTACACCGGGCACCGTGATGCGAAGCAAGGATTGCGCCAGCCCATTGAGCGCACCCGCCGGGGCAATCGCCTGGGCGGCCGTCGCAATCGCGGTGCGCAGCGGGCGGCCTTCGTCACTGAGCAGCAGGCGCGACAGAAACGCTTCGACGCCTTGTTCGTAGGCGTCGTTGGGCGCGCTCCAACTGCTGTTCAACTTGGCTTCGCGCAGGGCTTTCTGTTGCCACTGCCACAGGCGTTGTTGATAGCCGTCGAAGTCATCCCCCAGGTCCAGCGGCCAGCTGCCCAGCAGCACTTGGTAGAGGATCAGCTCGTCACCGGCCGATGGCGTGGCGGCATCAGTGCGCAATGGCGCGGCCAGGCTGCGCCACTGCTCAACCTGCTCCACGTACCAGGTGGCGCACTCGCTGAGCACTGCGAGCCGTGCACGGGTGTCTTCGCCGCGTTTGTGGTCGTGGGTGGCGGTGGCCAGCAGGTTATCCGGGAAGGCCTGCAAACGCTGTTGGTTGATCTGATGAAACTCAGCCAAAGGTGCGCTGAACTGCTCGGTGCTGAAGCCCACATCATTGCGCGACAGCAGCACCGCCGAGCGATAGAACGCGGTGTCTTCCACAGCCTTGGCGGCGGCGGGCGAGGTCAGTTGCTGGAAGCGTACACAGGCGTGCTTGAGGATCTTGCGCTCCCGGCCCACCGGGCGTTGGCGCCAGGGCTGGCCGCCGAGCCATTTTTCGAGGTGATCGAGCACCGGCCAGTCGCCCTCGCTCAAGGTGGTGCGTGCACCGTCCATGGCCTGCTGGAACACCGCGTCGTCGGCGGCGCTGCGGCCGAGGACGCTGATGTAGGTGCGGTACACCGGGAAGTGCACGATCAGTTCCTGCAAGGCGCGGCGAATCGCGCCCAGGGTCAGGTCGCGGGTCATCACATCGTCGCGGGCCACTTGCAGCAGCGCTTGGGCGACGCTTTCAAAATCCCCGCCCAACGAGCCGTTGAGGATTTGTTGGCGGGCCAGGCGGGCTTCTTCGATAAACGCCGAGGGCCGCTCGGTATGGCGCGTCCACAGTTCGGCCAGCGGTGCAAAACCGTCCGGCTGGTGTTGCAGCAACGACAGTTGGTCCATGAATTCATAGCCGGTGGTGCCGTCCACGCGCCAGTCTTCACGCAGGGTCTCGCCTTCGCCGAGGATTTTCTCGACAAAGATCGGCAAGTGCCGACCTGGCGCAAGAGCATCCACCCGGCGACGCAGCTTGCGGCAATATCCACGGGGGTCGGCCAGGCCGTCGATATGGTCGATGCGTAACCCATCCACCAAGCCTTGGCTGATCAACTCGAAGATCTTGCCGTGGGTGGCTTCGAACACTGCTGTGCGTTCGACGCGCAGGCCGCCCAGCTCATTGACGTCGAAGAAGCGCCGCCAGTTGATATCGTCCGCCGCCGTGCGCCAGCTCGCCAGGCGGTAGGCCTGTTGCTCCAGCAACTGATGCAAGCGGTTGAAGCCTTCCGGTTGGCGCCCGTCGAACTGGCTCAAGCGCTCTTCAATGGCCGGCATGACTTCGGTGGCGCGCTCGGCGAATGCCTGCTTGAGCCACGCGGCTTCGGCGTAGGCGTCGTCCTGATAGGCGAGGGCGGCGAAACGGTCAGCCATGGGTTTGAGCGTTGCGTCGTTGCCCAGAATCAGCGCGTAATCCCGTGGGCAGATCGGGAAACGATGCTCGTAATGCTCGACATGAAACGCGCCGTGCTCGGCATCGAAATGCAACGTCAGGGTGCCGGTCTGCAAGGCCTCGCCGTAGTCGCTGCCCAGAAACGGCATCAACAGCTGGCCCTTGAGCAGCGGGTCGGGCGAGTGCCACTGAATATCGAAGAATTCGCTGTACGGACTCAGGCGGCCCCACTCCAGCAGGTCCAGCCACCACGGGTTATCGGCACCGCCGACGGCCATATGGTTGGAGACGATATCCAGGATCAATCCCATGTCGTGTTCACGCAGCGCCGCCACCAGGCGGCGCAGGGCCGGCTCGCCGCCGAGTTCCGGGTTGACGCGGGTCGGGTCGACCACGTCGTAGCCGTGCATGGAGCCGGCGCGGGCACTGAGCAGCGGCGAGGCGTACAGATGGCTGATGCCTAGCTGGGCGAAATACGGCACCAAAGGCACCGCGTCGTCCAGGGTAAAGCCTTTATGAAATTGCAGGCGCTGGGTAGCGCGCAGGGGTAGGGTCTTCATCGGTCACGCTCATGGGCCTGGTTGCGCGCGACGGCCAGCAATTCGAGGCGTCGTGCAGCACCGGCGTTGTCCAGCAAACTTGAAGCTTCACCCGCCAGGCGTCGGCGCCAATTGGGATGGGTGTCGGTGGTGCCGGGCAGGTTGGCTTGTTCTTCGACGCCCAGGGCGTCCTCCAATGGCAACAGCACCAGCGGCGCACGGGTGTGGCCGAGGTAGCGCACGCTGGCGTCGATCATGTGATCGGTTTCGTTGCGAATCTCTTCGACGAAGTTCTGCGGGTCCTGGCTCAAGGCCTGGCGCAGCGCCTGGCGTTCGCGCAGACGGTGTTCGCTCCATTGATCCACGGTGGGCGCATCGATCAGGCCGAGCTGGATGTTCCAGTCGATATCGCGGCTGTGCCACCAGCCGTTGAGCGTGGGCAAATCGTGGGTGCTGGTGGTCGCCAGGGCGTTGTCCGGCCAGTCGAGGATCGGCTTGAACTGGCCGTCATGGCCTTGCTCGAACAGCAACACGCGCATGCCCAGGATGGAGCGGCCGCTGAGTTTTTCGCGCAGGCCTTCGGGCACGGTGCCGAGGTCTTCACCGAGGACGATGGCCTGGTGGCGGTGCGATTCCAGCGCCAACAGGCGTAACAGGTCGTCCACCGGGTAATACAGGTAAGCCCCTTCCCGGGGCGATGCGTCCATGGGGATCACCCACAGGCGCTGCAGGCCCATCACATGGTCGATGCGCAAGCCGCCGGCATGGGCGAAGTTGGCGCGCAACATCTCGATAAAGGCACGGAAACCGTTGCGCTTGAGGCCTTCGGGGGAGAACGCGGAAATGCCCCAGCCCTGGCCGGCGCGGTTAAGGATGTCTGGCGGCGCGCCCACGGTCAGGTCGGCCAGCAACTCGTCCTGGCGACTCCACGCCTGGCTGCCACCGCCGTCGGCGCCCACGGCCAGATCGGCGATCAGACCGATGCCCATGCCACTGCCCTTGGCGGCTTGTTGGGCACGCTCCAGGCACCGGGCGATCAGCCATTGGGTAAAGGCGAAGTAGCCGATCTCTTCACGGTTGTCCTCGGCGAACTGCGCCAGCGCCGGGCTTTGCGGCGTGCGCCACTCTTGCGGCCAGTGGCGCCAGTCGAGCTCTTCGCCGGCAGCTGCGCGGGCGGCTTGCACGGCTTCGAAGCGACAGTGGTTTTCCAGGGCTTCACCGCCGGCCTGGCGGAAACTCAGGAAGTCCGCATGTTGCGGATGCTGGCCGTGGCGGAAGTCTTCATACAAGGCGCGCAGCAGGCGTTGCTTGGCCTTGGCGGCGGCGGGCCAGTCGATCAGGGCGTGTTGCTCCAGCGCGTGCAGCTCCTCCTCCAGGCCGAGCGCCTCGATGGCGCTGCGCACTTCACGTTCGCCGAGGATGCAGCCGGGCGAGGCATACAAGCTGTTAAGGAACAACCGGCTCGACGGCGAATACGGGCTGTAGCGTCCGGTGTCGGCGCTGAACATCGCGTGCATCGGGCTGATCGCCAGGGCATCCGCACCGCGTTCGGCGGCCGAACGGGCCAGGTGCTCCAGGGCCAGGGTGTCGCCGAAGCCACCATCGCCCAGACGGCGCAGCGAGTACAACTGGGCACTCAGGCCCCAGGCGCGGGCGGGTTGGCTGTCGACGGCTTCGGCGACGCTGTAGCAGTGGGTGGGGGCGACGGCGAGGGTGAAGGTCTGGTCGTTGATGTACACGCGGTGATAGCCGAGGGCGATCACGCCGGGCAGCACCGCGTCGCCATCGAGACGCAGCTCCAGGGTTTCGCCGTTTTCCAGGCTGACGCGGCACTGCGTGTCGGGTTCGAAGTAGCGCGCCAGGTCCAGGCCGTGGCCGCTGTCGATGGTCAGCAGCGGCGGCAGGTGTTTGTCTTGCTGCTGTTGTTCCAGTTCCAACAGGCTGGCGTCGATCTCTGCATCGGTGTCGGCAGGGTGGCCCAGACCTTTGAGCACGGCGCGCAGGGCATCGGGTGTCACGCGTTGCGGACGGCCGTTGGCGTCGATCCAATCGACGGCAAGGCCCGCGCGGCTGGCGAGGATTTCCAGGTTCGCTTCGCTCAAGGGTGTTCTCCAACAGGGGAAAGGCTGACGCGCGCGCTGTACGGCGGCAGTTGCGCGCCTTGCTCAGCGGGCGTGGCGAAAATAACGTGCTGCGGCGCCGGGTGATTCACGGGCGTGGCACTGAGGTTGAGGTCGATCTGCAACAGGCTGCCGTTGCCCAGGCGCCAGCGCGCGGTGACGGCGCCGTCTGCCAGTACCTGGGCGCCCAGCGCCACGCTGCCGGGCAGGTGCGGCACGAGGTGGCGACGGCGCAGGCTCAGCAGTTGGCGGTAGAGCTGCGCGTGTTCGCTGTCGGCAAACACCGGGGCCGATTGCTCGAAGGTCGGCAGGGCGTTGGGATCGGGAATACGTGCGCGTCGTTCGGGATCCTGGAACGCGGCGAAGTCGGCAAACTCGCTGCGCCGGCCTTCACGCACCGCTTCGGCCAATTCGCCGTGGTGGTCGGTGAAAAACAGAAAGGGTTGCTGGGCGTTGACTTCATCGCCCATGAACATCAGCGGGATCATCGGCGACATCAACAGCAACGTGGTCGCGGCCCTGAGTGCCTGGGGCGTGCAGAGTTGGTGCAGGCGCTCGCCCATGGCGCGGTTGCCGATCTGGTCATGGTTCTGCAAGAACAGCACAAAGGCACTCGGTGGAAGGTGCGCGCTGGGCTCGCCACGGCGATGGCCATGGCGGGTGGTGTCACCTTGGTAGATGAACCCTTCGCTCAGGCAGCGGGCCAGTTTGGCGGTGGTGTCCTGGGCGAAGTCGCTGTAGTAGGCGTCGGTTTCACCGGTGAGCAGCACATGCAGCGCGTTATGGCCGTCGTCGTTCCACTGTGCATCGAAATCATGCTCCAGCAGGCTGGCCTGGTTGAATTCGTTTTCCAGCACCAGCCATACGTGGCGGCCGGTGTCGACCTGTTGGCGCACCCGTTGCGCCAGTTGTTGCAGGAAACCGGGATTGTCGATGGCGTGCACGGCGTCCAGGCGCAGGCCGTCGAAGCGGTACTCCATCAGCCACATCAGGGCGTTGTCGAGGAAGAAGTCGCGCACCTCGCGGCGCTCGAAATCGATCCCGGCACCCCAGGGCGTGTGCACGTCGTCGCGAAAGAAGTCTCGGGCGTATTGGCCCAAGTAGTTGCCGTCAGGGCCAAAGTGGTTGTAGACCACGTCGAGGATCACGGCCAGGCCGTGTTCGTGGGCGCTGTCGATCAGGTGCTTGAGCTGCTCAGGCGTGCCGTACGAGGAGTGGGGGGCGTAGGGGAGAACGCCATCGTAGCCCCAGTTGCGTTCGCCGGGGAACTGCGCCAACGGCATCAATTCAATCGCGGTCACGCCCAGCTCGGCCAGGCGCGGCAGGTGCTTTTCGACGCCGGCGTAGCCCCCCAGCGCGCCGACGTGCAGTTCGTAGATGACCGCCTCATGCCACGGGCGACCGGCCCATTGGCTGTGCCGCCATTCGTAGGCGAGGGGGTCGACCACCAGGCTCCAACCATGCACATCTGCAAGCTGGGCTCGGGAGGCGGGGTCAGGCACGTCCTTTTCCCCGTCGATGTTGTAGCGGTATCGCGTGCCCGCCGCGCATTTTATTTCTACTTCGAACCAGCCCGCTGCCTGCGGCAGCATGGCGACTGATTTACCGTCTTCCAATTCAACGCTGACATAAAACGCGTCTGGCGCCCACAAGGCAAAACGCGTGTGTTGCGCGTCCAGCATGATTGCGCCGTGGGGCCAGGTTTCCAGAGTCCGTAATGGCATCTATAGAGACCTCCCTTGATTACTTGACTGATTTCCCCAGGGCCTTGGCCACAAGTTGTTCGTAGAGTTCTGCGTAGGGTTCGACCGCCTGGCACCAGTTGAATGGTTGGGTCATGGCCCGGCAGCGCATGGCGTTGAGCAGTCCCGGGAAGGCGAAGACCTTGAACGCACGGCTCAGCGCTTCTTCATAGCTTTCCACGGTGGATTCATTGAACAGGAACCCAGTGACGCCGTTCTCGATGGTGTCCGCCAGGCCGCCGGTATTGCGTGCCACCGGCAATGAGCCGAAGCGCTGGGCGTACATCTGGCTCAGGCCGCAGGGCTCGTAGCGCGAGGGCATCAGCAGGAAATCACTGCCGGCGAACATGCGGCGGGCGTCGGTTTCGTTGAAGCCGATGCGTACGCCGACCTGGCCCGGAAAACGCAGGGCCAGTTCACGCATGGCCTGTTCTTCTTCCGGCTCGCCGCGTCCGATGATCGCGATCTGGCCACCGTTCTCGACAATGAAACTGGCGACTGCTTCGGTCAGGTCCAGGCCTTTTTGATAGACCAGGCGCGAGACCACGGCGAACAGCGGGCCAGTGGAGTCGTGCAGGCCGAACAGTTCGCGCACATGGGCGGCGTTAATGGCCTTGCCTTCCCAGTCGCCGATATTGAAGTTGTGGGTCAGGTGTTCGTCGGTGGAGGTTTCCCAACTTTCATCGATACCGTTGGGGATACCACTGAGCAGGCCTTGCTGGGTCTTGGCGGCGAGAAAACCGTCGAGGCCGCAGCCAAATTCCGGGGTGGTGATTTCCTGGGCGTAGGTCGCGCTCACCGTGGTGATATGACTGGAATACGCCATGCCGGCCTTGAGGAACGACATCTTGCCGTAGAACTCCATGCCTTCCTGTTGCAGGGCGTGGGGCGGGATACCCAGCTCCGGTGTGGAGGCGAGGCTGACCACACCCTGGTAAGCCAGGTTATGGATGGTGAACAGGGTCGGTGTGCGTGACCCACGCCAGTGCATATACGCCGGGGCCAGGCCAGCGGGCCAGTCGTGGGCGTGCACCAGGTCCGGGCACCAGTGGATCTGCGCGAGGTTGGCGGCGATGTCGGCGGCGGCGAGACCCAGGCGGGCGAAGCGGATATGGTTGTCCGGCCAGTCGCGGCCGTTGTTGGCGCCGTAGGGCGTGCCTTCACGCTCGTAGAGTTCGGGGCAGATCAACACGTAGATGACCAGGCCGTCCTTGAGATCCATGCGCCCGATCTTGCACGGCGGCAGCGCGGCGTGACCGCCCAGCTCACCGATGATATGGATCGGGTTGTCGCTTTCCATCACCTGCGGGTAACCGGGGATCAACACGCGCACATCATGCAGGTGGGCCATGGCGCGGGGCAGGGCAGCGGACACGTCGCCCAGACCGCCGGTTTTCACCAGGTCGGCAAACTCGGAGGTGACAAACAGGACTTTCTTTCGATTCGGGTTTTGACTCACGACTGGCCGCACAGTGTTGGGCAGGTCGGCCAATGATGTAGGCCCCCCTGCGGGCTGACTGAAACGCTCTCCCTGAGTATCTACTGCGGCACTGATCATAATGCACTCCCATTTTGTTGGTCGGCTAATGGCCCGCTGCCATTAGCTCCGATTGACCGCATCCTGCGGCCAGGCGCACAAGCACTGTACAAACTGGCAAGGCGTATGCCAGTTGCACGGGTTGTGAAAAAAGATTGGATGGACGGGCATTTGCCGTGAAGCCAACGCGCTCGCCTTACCTTAAAACTGGACCAATGGCAGAGTCTGAAAGTTTCGATTTTTTGCGGGGTTTTTGTTTTGGAACGGACCCATCGGTCATGAGTCTAGGACAGATCCCAGAGCCTGTAGGGTTTCTAGGCAGATTTTGTAGGACAAAATACTTGTAACCAGACATTCAACTGTTATTAACCGATTGGGTGCAGCTGTGTGGTGAGCAGGCTTGCCCTGCGCTGGGCTGTGAAGCGGCCCCATTGGGGCGACCGTCCCTATGCATGGTGCAGTGAGGTGCCCCGTGTTGGTGCGTCAGCCGAGTACGCGCATGGGCGCCGCTTTGGCCCACGCCTGGATATCCTCAATCATCTGCTCGTAGAACTGCCGGTAATTCTGCGCGCTCACATAGCCCACATGGGGCGTGGCCAGCACATTCGGCAAGTGGCGAAACGGATGATCCAGCGGCAATGGCTCCTCGGCGTACACATCCAGTGCCGCCCCGGCCAGGCGGCCACTGCTTAACGCTTGGACCAGCGCCTGCTCATCCACAATCGGCCCGCGCGCGGTGTTCACCAGTCGCGCCGTGGGTTTCATCCAGCCCAGCGCTTGGGCATCCACCAGCCCACGGCTGCGGTCGCTGAGTACCAGGTGGATGGTAAGGATGTCGGCCTGCTCGAACAGCGCCTGCTTGCTGACCCAGGTGGCGCCAGCTGCGGCCGCACGTTCCGGCGTGAGGTTTTCGCTCCAGGCAATCACGCGCATGCCGAACACCTGGGCGAATTGCGCGACCTTCTGGCCGATGCTGCCCAGCCCGAGAATGCCCAGCGTCTTGCCGTACAGGTCACCGCCCAGCCCGACCTGCCAGTCGCCAGCACGCAAGGAGTTGGCCTCGGCCAGCAGGTTACGGGTGGAGGCCATGATCAACGCCCAGGTCAATTCCGGCGCCGCCTGTTTATAGCTGTCGGTGCCGCAGACCTGAATGCCGAGGGCCTTGGCCGCAGGAATGTCGATCGCGGCGTTGCGCATGCCGCCGGTGACCAGCAACTTGAGCCGGGGCAAGCCCTGTAACAGCGCCTGGTCGAAGGTGGTGCGTTCACGCATCACACAAATCACTTCGAAGGCTTGCAGGCGCTCGATCATCACGGCGGTATCCGCCGGGTAATCGTGCAGGAAATGCACTTGGCCCACTGACTCCAGTACCGACCAATCCACCACGCCACTGGCCACGTTCTGCCAATCATCAATGACTGCGATCTGTATCGACATTCACGCGTGCCTCGAAAAAGGTTGGGTTAAAGGGCGTTCAAGCCCTGCAACAGCGCCTGGTGAAACTTCGCCGGTTCTTCCATCTGCGGCGCGTGGCCCAGGCCGGGAAACTCCACCAGGGTTGCGTGGGGGATCAGCTTGGCCACGTTTTTGCCCAGCACTGCGTAGTTGCCCAGCGTGGCCTTGACCGCTGGCGGCGCGACATCCTTGCCGATGGCGGTGTTGTCGGCCGTGCCGATCAGCAATAGGGTGGGCATCTGCAGATTCTTGAACTCGTAGTACACCGGCTGGGTGAAGATCATGTCGTAAATCAACGCCGAGTTCCATGCGACCCGCGTATGCCCAGGGCCGTTGCTCAGACCGGCGTACATGTCCACCCAGCGCTCGTACTCCGCCTTCCAGCGGCCGACGTAGTAAGTGTTGAGCTGATACTTGCGAATCCCCTCGGCGCTGACTTTCAGTTCACGGGCATACCACTGGTCGACGCTCAGCGCGGGCACGCCCAGGGCTTTCCAGTCTTCCAGGCCGATGGGGTTGACCAGCGCCAGTTGCTCGGTCTGCTCGGGGTACATCAGCGCGTACCGCGTGGCGAGCATGCCGCCGGTGGAGTGGCCGAGGAGGGTGGCCTTTTGAATGCCGAGTTTTTCCAACAGTTGATGGGTGTTGAGGGCCAACTGCTGGAAGCTGTACTGGTAGTGCTCGGGTTTGCTGGAGCTGCAAAAACCGATCTGGTCCGGGGCGATCACGCGGTAGCCGGCGTCGCTCAAGGCCTTGATCGAACCTTCCCAGGTGGCACCGCAAAAGTTTTTGCCATGCATCAACACCACGGCGCGACCATTGGCAGTGCCTTTTGCCGGCACGTCCATATAGCCCATTTGCAGGGATTCGCCTTGGGATTGGAAGTGAAAATGTTCCAGCGGATAGGGGTACTGGAAGCCTTGCAGCTCGGGGCCGTAGGTGGCTGCGAGCGCAGGGGCGGTGCTGGCCGTCAGCAGGCCGGCGACGCAAAAAGCACGGAATAGAGGCATGGGCGGGGCTCCACAAAGGTTGCCTGGATGCTCTTGGCGAGGGATTAAGTGGGGATTAACACCCAGTGCAAGGTCACGGCGGCCAACACTGCATAGCGCAGGCCTTTGGCGAGCGTCACCAGCAGCACAAACCGCCACAGCGGCTCACGCATCACCCCGGCCACTAACGTCAGCGGGTCGCCGATGATCGGCAGCCAACTGAGCAGCAGCGTCCAGTGCCCCCAGCGCTGGTAATGGCGGCGGGCTTTTTCCAGCTGCTGATCGCTGACCGGAAACCAGCGTCGGCCTTTGAAGTGTTCGACCCAGCGCCCCAACCACCAGTTGACCAGCGAGCCGAGCACATTGCCCAGGGTGGCGATGCCCAGCAGCCACCCCAGGCTGTAATGCCCGCTGAGCAACAGGCCCACCAGCACCGCTTCCGATTGCAAGGGCAGCAGGGTCGCCGCACCAAAGGCGGCGACGAACAGGCCGAAGTAACCCATCAGCACCGATCAGTGCGCCGGGTAGTCAGCCACCACCACATCCTTGCCGTCCCGGGTCAGGCCGATGACTTGATAGGCCTCGCCGCGCCCGTCCATTTCCATGCCGGGCGAACCCATCGGCATGCCCGGTGCGGCGATGCCCAGCAGGTCGTCGCGCTTGCGCAAGGCCAGCACTTGCTCGGCGGGCACATGGCCCTCGACAAATTTGCCGTCGATCACGGCGGTGTGGCAGGAGCCCAGGCGCGGCGCCACGCCCAGCCGTTGCTTGACCGCGCTCATGTCGGCTTCGACATGGTCGTTGACCTTGAAGCCGTTGCTTTGCAGATGGCTGATCCACTTTTTGCAGCAACCGCAGTTGGCGTCACGGTGTACATCGATGGGGATCAAGTCAGCGGCCTGGGCCAGGGTCGTGGTGAACAGGGCTGAAAGCAGGGCCAATCGCAATGAGGTTTTCATCAGGTTTTCGTCCGATACCAGGCAGTAAGCCGGGCATTCTCCGCGCTTTTTTCGCGGGGACGCCGTGGTAATGTTTCAAAGTTATACAGAGTCGGGGTTTTCCAGCCGCTGCTTGAGCCGGTCCAGCGCCTTGGCCGAAAGCTCGATCATGCGCTCATGCAGGCTGGCCAACTGCAATTCGGTCTCATAGGTCAGGATGCGCTTGAACAGCGTGCCGTCGCGAAACGGCTGGAGGAAGTAGTGGAGGGAGCCATCGACGACCAGGGACGTGAACACTGCCTTGAACTCGCTTGGACGCTGGGCGATCTGCACGCGGTAACTCATGGGTACGCGTACACCGAGCAGGTCGATCATTTCGTTAAAGCGTGCACCGGCGGGGAGTGAGCCGCTGGTGCCGGTGTCGGCACTGAGGGAGGTGGGGTGCCATTCGTGCCAGCGATCCGGTTGGGTCACATAGTCGTAGACGGCATCGATGGGGGCCTGGATAAAGCGTTCCTGACTGATCCGCTCCAAGCGGACCGACTGCTCGACAACGCGCATGGCACACCTCCTGTGTGGCGGGGCTAACACTTGGAGCTGTCAGAATAGTCCGACTCCCGCGCTTTGCACGGGAGCATTCAGAGAATTGATCAGCGCACTTTAAAGCGGCTCATCAAGGCTATCACCCGGCCATTGGCGTCCAGCAGGCTCTGGGTATTGGTTTCAGTGGCATGGCCACTTTGTACCAGCTCTTCGACCATATGTCGGATCTGCACCATGCTGCGGTTGATCTCTTCGGTCACCGCGCTTTGCTGCTCGGCGGCCGTAGCGATCTGGGTGCTGAGGTTGTTGATATGGCTGACGGAACCGGCCATTTCATCCAGCCCGGTGTTTACCCGCGCCGTGGCATCCGCCGCCGATTGGCAACTGGCCTGGGTGTTTTCCATGGCCGCGACCGACGAACTCACCCCGGCCGTCAGGCGTGCCAGCATCTCGTTGATCTGCGAGGTGCTGGCCTGGGTGCGCGCGGCCAGGGCGCGGACTTCGTCGGCTACCACGGCAAAGCCACGGCCTTGCTCGCCGGCCCGGGCCGCTTCAATCGCGGCGTTGAGAGCCAGCAGGTTGGTCTGGCCGGCAATGGCGCCGATCACGCCGAGGGTTTCGGTGATGCGTGCGGCGTCCTGGCGCATGTTTTCCACGGTGTGGGTGGCGCTGGCGACTTCGCCGATCAAGGCGCTGACGCTGGTGGACGCTTCCCCAACCACCACGCGGGAGCGGTCGGCATGTTCATTGGCGCGCTGGGTGAACGAGGCAGTTTCGGCGGCGTTTTGCGCCACGTTGTCGGCGGTGGAACTCATCTCGGTGATGGCGGTGACGGTCTGGTCGGTTTCCGAGGCGTGGCGCACCAGGATCTGGTTGGTGTGGGCCGAGGTCTGTTGCAGTTGCTCAAGGCCCGACGACATCGCGCCGGTGGCCTGGGTGACCTCGCCGATCATGTTTTGCAGGTAGACGATAAAGCGGTTCACCGAATGACCGATGGCACCCAACTCGTCTTCGGCGCGGATGGTGATGCGCCGCGTGAGGTCGGCATCGCCGGCGGACAGCGCGTCGATGTTGGCTTTCAGGGTCTTCATGCGCTGCACCAACTGGCGGATCGCATACGCGGCCAGCAACACCAGCAACAGCACCATCGGGATCTGCACCAGCGCCAGGCTGCCGAGCACGTCATCGCGCTGGGCGGTAATCAGCGAAGTGGGCAGGGCGGTGGCGAGGAACCACGGCGTGCCTTCGATGGGGCGCATATAGAACGTGCTGGCGACGCCGCCGTTGTCGAACTCGCTGCGTTGCAGCGCCTGGTCGCGATGAGCCAGGGCTTTGCTGACCTGGGTGGCAAATGCCGAGGTCGCGGTCAGTTCGCTGATGTTCTTCAACACCACCGGGCTGCTCAGGCGCGAGCTGTTGCTGATGATCTTGCCGTCGCCTTCGACGATCAGCATTTGCCCGCCGATGTCTTTTTCCTTGCTGGCCACCAGGTCATTGAAGAAACCCAGGGTCACATCGATAGTGGCCACGCCATACGCGGCGCCGTCACGCTGGATCGCCATGGCGCAGTTGGTGCGCGGCTCCTGGCTGGCGTCGTCCTTGTAGGCCGCGGCCCAGGCGCATTGCCCGCGTGGCGACGCGAGGCCGCCCTTGTACCAGCTCTGATCGTAATAGTTGGGCGCGGGGTCGCTGTTCCAGAAGGTGTTCACTGCCAGCTTGCCCGACGCATCGCGGTGCCAGAACGTGCTGTGTTTGTTGCGCCCCGGCGTGCGCTGGTTGGGCAGCGGCCAGATGCCGCCGCCGAATACTTTCAGCTCGCCATATTGGTCGACCAGCCCCGGCAGCACCTTGTCGATGGCATCGCTGTCGAGCAACGGGATGGTTTGGGTGATGGTGCGTTGCTGGGCCTGAACCTTGTTCAGTTCGCCCTGAATCTGTTCGGCCACCTCACTGATGCGATTGAGCACCACCTGTTCTTCGGTCTGTCGCAGCTTGGGCGCGACCAACTGGCCGATACCCACGACGGTCAACACGAACAACACCAGGACGAACAGCACCAGAAACAGGGTATAGCGGGCTTGGATAGAGCGCAGTGGGGGCATGGGGCCGTCCTTACGAAGCGTTTATTATCGACGCGGCTTTTTTGGAGCTTCGTAGGGCTATCGGCCTGACAATGCGCAGCTTTAGGTACGTCCGTGCAAGAAAATAGAGGCGCCGCCAGACGGCGCCCCCCTCGTCAGATATCCAGCATCGCCATGACCTCTGCGGGGTAGCGCAGGCCGGCAGTTGCATCGGCCGGAAAGATCGTCTCCAGCGCCGCCAACTCCTGCGCGGTGAGGGCGATTGAGACCGCCGCCACATTCTCTTCCAGGTATTTGCGCTGCTTGGTGCCGGGGATCGGCACGATGTATTCGCCTTGCGCCAATACCCAGGCCAGCGCCAGTTGGCCGGCGGTCACGCCTTTTTCAGCCGCAAGGGTCTGGACCTGCTTTACCAGTTCCAGATTTTTCGCGAAGTTCTCGCCCTGAAAGCGCGGATTGGTGCGGCGATAGTCATCGGCAGCGAAGTCTTCAGGGCGTTTCAGCGCGCCGGTGAGAAAACCACGCCCCAGCGGGCTGTAGGGCACAAACGCAATGCCCAGGCGTTGGCAGGCGGCGAGGCAGCCGTTGTGTTCCTGGTCGCGGCTCCACAGCGAGTATTCACTTTGCAGCGCGCTGATGGGGTGAACCTTGTGCGCCCGTTCCAAGGTAGCGGCCGAGGCTTCGCTCAGGCCCAGATAACGTACCTTGCCTTCCTTGACCAGATCTGCCATGGCGCCAACGGTTTCTTCGATGGCAACCTGCGGGTCGATGCGGTGCTGGTAGTACAGGTCCAGAGTATCTACGCCAAGGCGTTGCAGGGTGCCGTTGATCGAATCGCGGATGTATTGCGGACGGCCGTTGACGCCGCGCAGGGCTGGGTTCGCCGGATCGCGGACGATCCCGAATTTGCTGGCCAGGAACACCTGGTCGCGCTTGCCGGCGATGGCCTTGCCGATCAGTTGCTCGTTGGTGTGCGGGCCGTACATGTCGGCGGTGTCGAGGAAGTTGACCCCCAGTTCCAGGGCGCGGTGCAGGGTGGCGGTGGCTTCGGTGGTGTCGCTGTCGGGTGCGTAAAAGTCAGTCATGCCCATGCAGCCGAGGCCGATGGCGGAGACGCGAGGGCCGTTTTTACCGAGTTGACGAGTGTGCATGGGTTGAGCTCCTGTTGATGAAGGCGTCCATTGTTACTCTCGACAAAATCGGGATAAACAGGCTAAAACCACTATCACTGTTCGTAATATCTAAATAATCCACACAGGACGTGCCCTTTGGACCGTTTCAACGCCATGCGCGTATTCACCCGGATCGTTGAGTTGGGCGGCTTCGCCAAGGCCGCCGACAGCCTGCAACTGCCTCGCGCCTCGGTGACCGTGCTGATCAAGCAACTGGAGGCGCACCTGGGCGTGCAATTGTTGCAGCGCACCACGCGCCAGGTCAGCCCGACCCTAGACGGCGCCGCCTATTACCAGCGGTGTGTGCAGTTGCTCACGGACCTGGAGGAAACCGAAGCGGTGTTCTCCACCCAACGCCAAAACCCGCGCGGCACCTTGAGCATTGATATGCCCGCGGGTATCGGCCGCTACCTGGTGATCCCGGCCTTGCCGACATTTACCGCCCGGTATCCGCAGATCGACTTGGAAATCGGCCTGAACGATCGTCCGGTGGACCTGATTCGCGAAGGTGTGGACTGCGTGCTGCGTGGCGGGCTGGCACTGGACGAATCCCTGGTGGCGCGGCCGTTGGCAATGATGGATCAAATCACCCTGGCCAGCCCTGCGTACCTTGAACGCATGGGGGTGCCCGAAACCCTGGAAGACCTGGCTCGGCATCAGATGGTCGAGTACGTCTCCAGCGCCAGTGGCAAGCGCTTCGGCCTGGAGTTCGAGCTTGGCGCCGAACTGCGTCTGGTCAACCTGGCCAAGCGCGTCGCCGTCAACAGTTCCGACGCTTACTTCGCGGCGTGCGAGGCTGGGTTCGGTTTGATCCAGGCGCCGCATTATCACGCCATGCGCCAATTGGCCGAAGGCATACTGGTGCATGTGCTGCCCGGTATCCCGGTGCCGAAAATGGCGCTGACTGCCCTGTATCCGCCGCACCGTCAGCTGTCACAGCGGGTCAGGGTGTTTGTAGATTGGTTGGTTGAGCTCTGCGCGCAGCCCGGCACCGGCTTGCAGCGCCAGGCCTGCGGTAATCAGCCATGTGGAGGCTAGGCGTAGATATGCAGGTCGCCAGGGCGGTCGGTTCCACTGAGGGGTTTTTGAGGGTTGGGGACGTTAACGGTATCCCTGAGTCCTACGGACACCTGGGGAGGCCTGTTCTGGAACACACCGATGCCAATACTTCCCGTCATCTCGGCCAGCCCAGGTACACCTTCGGAGGTCTTCATATGGGAGTGGCCGACCAAGGCGACCCACTTTTCCGTGCCTGAGTTGGCCTTGATCACTTCAGAGGCATAGTAGTTGAATTCCTCAAGCCTGCGCACCGATCCTGACCCGGCTTGGGTGAGGCCAAGTCTTGCGTCTTTGTGCCGTGTCAGATAGTAGTGATCCAGGGGCAGTACCTCGATGCCGTTCAACTCCAGTTTGGCTTTGAGCTCCTTGAACGTCGGGCCTGTACGCGGCGTGTTGGCCGCCCCGAGATTGCCAATACCATCGTCCACGACTCCCTTGCCGGGTAGATCGATGACACCCTCGAAATAGACTTTTTTCACCCCTTGTTGTTTGAACGTATCAACGTTGTCGAACAGCGTTTTGAAGCTGGCCATCTCGCGATGAGATTCTCCAAACACGATGCCATCGGAGACCTTCAGCGCTTCTGTGATCAAGTCCTTGGCGGGCACGGGCTTGGGAATCGCTGGAATGCTCGGACGTGGTGGTAGGCCTCCGTGCTTTAACGCGTTATACGCCTGGTCCATTTCCTCGAGAAATTTTTTGAAGGTTTCATCCTTCCCGTTGCCGCGCAGAAAGTGCCCCGGCTCCAGCCTCCCTTTCATGCTTTCCACATAGCTGCCTGCGGGGAGCGGCACTTGTTTGAGCGGGGGGCGGCGAGCGCTTCGATCCAACGGGTTGTGCCGAACGCCGTCGGTGCTTTTAGGGGTGGTGGTATGGGTCGGTGCGAGGGTATCGCTGGGGTTGAACGTGTCAAGCGGCGGCCCATATGGCTGCCGTGAGTGGGTATCCGCTGCGTACCATTTGCCATCGTGCAACACTGCACTGCCTTCCAGGCGTCTTCCCCCCTGCGTGAAGACGCCGATTGCCGCGTCGTCAAACCCGCGACTGGCCTCTATCAAGTCGCTGCCTCTGAGCATGCCTTTGAGTCGGTGAATACCCTCGCCGGCAGTGCTCACGCTAACCAAGGCCAGTTTGCCTGCACCCACAGCGACGTCGCCCACACCGCTCAAGGGGTTAAAGGCGCTTAAGGCATTGACCCCGATTATTCTGGTGCCTCGCGCCACTTTGGCGAGGGTTGAGGCAACCGTGCTTGCACCTTTTGCCACTTTTGCCACCGTAGCAATGCCTGCGGTAATAAAGCCAAAGATGTCGAACGCGAGGTCCCCAGCGGCGTCCTTGTAGTGACCTGCACGAAAATTGACGATGGCGGATCTCAAGGGGACAAGGTCCAGCAAGAACTCCCCGGCAGCGTCCAGCGTGTCGCGGGTTTGTTCGGCAGATGTTCTGCCCGCGGCTTGACGCTTAACGGCGTCACTGTCTATGCCCTGGGCGTTGACCACTGCCTGGGCGATTTGTCTGATGCGCGAATTGGTAAAGGTGTTGGCCTCGGCATCGCCGCGTGTTTGTGCTGTTTCCAGTTCACTTAATGCTGCACCGACGGGGAACGCTTCGATCTTGGTGACCTCACTCGGCCCAGGCTGGTCAGGCCCTATTCGGCTTCTGGCAACTTTCTTGATCGTCGACGTTGTGGTGTCGAATTCGTAAACATGCTTTTCGCCGTTGTAATCTGCTTGCATCAATATTTTGGGGCTGGTGTGGAACAAAGTGTCTTTGACGAACGGAAGCGCGGAGATTCGGTAGGAGTTCTCTTTGTAGAAACCCAGTTTTGCCTTGTTAAGAATATCTCGGTCTGCCGAAGGCAGAAGGGTGATGGCATTCATCAAGGCGTAATGCTTGATTTTTTTGTACTGGCTGGTCACCGCGGTGAACTTTTTATCGAACTCACTGGGTACGTTGAATGACGCGCTGTTAGTGAAGCGGACGACAGCTTGCAGGTTGATATCGTCACGCGCTGGAACGAACCTCCAGTCGTGAGCATTGATTTTGAGCCCCTGCATGACGATATCCACCAACGAGTAGTAGGTAGCGGTTCGTCCTACGAGCAAGAAATTTGGCATGAAGCAGAGATTTTTTTCTTCAAACCACGGTTTATCCCCAAAGGTTTTTTTGAGTAATGCGAGCGCCATTTCTTTGCGGTTCGGCAGGGGCGCGTCGAGCAAACCGGATGCCTCTTTCAAGGCTTCATGTTGTGTGTTGAAGACACGGCGAGCTTCCTCAATATCTTCTGTGGAATAGAGGGCCTCATCTGCGCGTGGGAGCACTTGGTTGGCCACACTCCAGTCAATCAGCACGGCTTTTTTAGTTGCCTCGCTCGTCTCGCTTGTCTGGCCGGCTGCGAGCATGACTTCGCTGAAGCTCATGTGGACCGACTTACCCGGCGTGTCGGCTTCGATACCGGCGACTGCAAGACACAAATGGGCCCACGCCTGACTGCCGTAGACCACTGTTGCAGGGATGTCTTTGACCAGGAACTGCGGAGCAACGCGCGTCAACAGCAATCGGGCTGCCAAGGGGGCGGTGGCTGACGCTGTTCGACCGCTGCTGCTCAGGTGGTTCGCCAAGGCGTCGACGACGGCGGCGGGCGAATGGCCCCAGTGACGCTCGGCTGCCAGGTCAAAGCCTGCCACTTTATTCCGCTCGGGTTGCTCAAGCGCTTCGGAGTCAAGGCCCAGATGGATGGCGGCCAACACATAATCATTGACGCTGCTGTCTGTGGCGATGCCGCCAACGCTGGCTTGAATAGCTGCGCCCAGCGCCGCAGCACGGGGGGTGTCGAGAAGCTGTTCCAGTGCGGCGGCGGGGTCTTGCAGCGCGGTCGGGGAGAGTGTGACGGCATCGGTCAGGTAGTCCAGCGCGCCGGCGCGGGAGCTGGTCAGCGGCAGGCCGGGCAGATTTGCACTGTTACATGCAACGACGTCGTACACCGTGCGTTGATGCTCCACGCTCAACGGCAGCGCCCAGGACAGGGCGCCCCCGAAGTTGCCCAATGGATGTTGCAGGGTGTGATCGGACAGTGCCAGGGCGGTGTTTTTGAGTTCTTCCCAGGTTTTCGGCATGTAGGCGCACGTGGCGCGGATGAGTGACTCAAGATTGGCAGTGCGTGCACTTGCGCCGGCTGTATCCGGATCAAGCGGCAGGTGTGTGCTGCGCAAATAAGCGGCCAGCGCCTCGGGCGTCGCGTCTTCCCCGAGTTTTTCCACCGCGGTGTGTAGCGCCTGGGCCAAGGTGTGCACGTTACGGCTGTCGCCCAACCGGTCTTTCAGGGCTTGGCGCCCGTCCGGTTGTACCTGTTCAGTTTGCGCTGTGAGGTGCAACGAGGAGCTTTGTGTCGGGGCAAGCTCAAGCAGAAAGGGGGTGGGCTGCGGGAAAATACGAGGTGAAGTGCTGAGAGAATTCATCGTGATTGACCTTTATGGCGCGCAAATGTCGGCGCTACGAAAGCCAAATCACTGGTGGCCTGAGCGCATTAGTCTGTGCGCGTTTCAGGCGTTGCAGTTCCTGTGGTGGTCCTTACGTATGTAAGTGAACGAAACGATGAGGTGTTACTTTTCCTTTTGTCCGGGCAGGGGCGAGCTGAACCTCAATACCGGACAAGCCAAAGCTTTTCATCACCTGTAACATAAGGCCATGCCGACCTCAGTGGATTCCCGACGCGGGGCCATGCAGGGATTAAATTTTTCAGGTTCAGGAACCCGTCATGACGCAAAAGCAACGTTTGAAATATTCGCTTCTGATTGCCCTGGCTGTACTGGGGACGATGTTTGGTCTGTCCTACTTGCAGAACACCGGGGTCATCAGTGAGAAAACGTTCCAGACCATCGCTATTGCCGTCGCGGTGATCGTGGTGGTGATCAACGGCATCATGCGCCGCAAGGTCAAGCTCTGAACATGAAGGCCGGGGCGTGAAGCGCTGACTTCAGGCCCGCCCTTCGAGCACCTTGGCAGCCTCTGCATGGAGGCTGTAGCTCTTATCGGCATTGAGGGTGATCACGCCTTCGCTGCACAGGCGCTTGAGCACTTCGCGCACGCTGAGAAACGACAACGGGATGCCCAGCTCCAGCAAATGGCTGTGCACGCCGCGTACCCCAAGGGTGCGCTGGTTGTCGGCAGCGGTGAGCAGGGCGTCGATGACCTTCAGCCGAATCAGGCTGGTGCGCAAACCGAAACACTTGAGCAAATGGCGAATACGCTGGTTGCCTTGCTGTTCGGGCGTTTTGCCGAACGCTTGCGTGCCGCCGCCAAAATTGACGTCGGCAACCGATGAATGTCCGTCCGTGGGCACTTGCGGGTTGTACATGCAAAAACTCCTTATCAGAGCCTGATCAGGAAAATGATGGCGCTCTTATCTAATAAGACGAACGAGCGAGCAAAATCATGAAGTGTTGGATGTAGAAATTTCGTCAGTGTCGGTTTTGTCACAACTCACTTCCTTCAGATAAAGCTGCCACGCGGCTAAATTTCTCCCGGTTTTATGCGTTCTTACGGTGGGGTAACTGCCCCCGGTGAGGGTGTTCAATTTGACTGTGGAGTCTGCGTGATTATTTCCAACGGGTTGTCCAGGGTAGGTATCGCAGGGTTGCTGCTGGGGTTGAGCCTGGCCGCATCTGCGCGCGAGCAGGTGATGCAGGCGTCGGCAGATATTCGCCGTACCAGTTATGGGGTGCCGCATATCCTCGCCAGCGATGAGCGTGGCCTGGGCTTCGGCATCGGTTACGCCTATGCCCAGGACAATCTGTGCCTGCTGGCCAATGAGGTGGTCACGGTGAATGGCGAGCGGGCAAAGTTTTTCGGCCCCGATCAGTCGACCCTGGAAGAACGCAACAATCTGGCCAGTGATGTGTTCTTTACCTGGCTGAATACGCCAGAGACGGTGGCGGCCTTCTGGAAAGCCCAGACCCCTGAAATAAAGGACCGTATTGAAGGGTACGTCGCCGGCTATAACCGCTATCTGAAAGAGCAGGGCGCCCCTGCCCAGTGTCAGGCTGCGTGGGTAAGGCCGCTGGTGGCTGAAGATCTGGTGAAGTTGACCCGCAGGCTGCTGGTGGAGGGCGGTGTCGGCCAATTCGCCGAAGCGCTGGTGGGCGCAGCGCCGCCTCAAACCACGGCCAGCGTGCAGCCTACCGTCAAGGCGTTTGAACTGGCGGCCGCCAACCAGCAGCGCTTCACCCTGGATCGCGGCAGTAACGCCGTGGCGGTGGGCCGTGATCGTTCGTTCAATGGGCGCGGCATGTTGCTGGCCAACCCGCATTTTCCGTGGGTCGGTGGCATGCGCTTCTATGAGATGCACCTGACCATTCCAGGCCAACTGGATGTGATGGGCGCCGCGCTGCCGGGCCTGCCGGTGGTCAATATCGGCTTTAACCAGCACGTGGCGTGGACCCATACGGTCGACACCTCCAAGCACTTCACCGTGTACCGCCTCACGCTGGATCCGAAGGATTCGACGCGCTATATGCTCGATGGCAAATCCATCCCCCTGGAAAAAACCTCGGTGACGGTGCAGGTCAAGCAGGCCGACGGCAGCCTCAAACCCGTGGTTCATCCGGTGTACAGCTCGCAGTTCGGCCCCGTGGTGCAATGGCCCGGCAAACTGGACTGGGACAGCCACTACGCTTTCAGCCTGCGCGACGCCAACCTCGGCAACGACCGCGTCCTGCAACAGTGGTACGCGATGAACCGCGCCGGCAGCCTTAAAGCGCTGCAAACGTCAGTGCACACCCTGCAGGGCATTCCGTGGGTCAACACCCTGGCTGCCGACGATCAGGGCCAGAGCCTGTACATGAACCTGTCGGTGGTGCCCAACGTCAGCGCGGCCAAGCTCGCCCAATGCAGCGACCCGCGTGCCGGCCTGCAACTGATCATGCTCGACGGCGCCCACAGCGCCTGCGCCTGGGACGTCGACCCGCACGCAGCCCAGGCCGGTATCTTCCCGGCCGACCAACTGCCGCAACTGGAGCGCACCGACTACGTGCAGCACTCCAACGATTCAGCCTGGATGGTCAACCCCAAGGCGCCGCTGACGGGCTTTTCACCCGTGATCAGCCAGGACAATATCGGCCTGGGCCCGCGCGCCCGATTTGCCCTGCAACGCCTGCACTCCCTGGAAAAACAGCCGATCAGCGTTGCCGACCTGCAAAACATGGTGATGGACAACGAGGTATACCTGGCCGGCCAAGTCATGCCGGATTTGCTGGCGTTCTGCGCCAAGCACCTGGGCACCGACGCGGCTGCGCTCAAACCACTGTGCACCAGCCTCAGCGATTGGGACCGGCACGCCAACCTCGACAGCGGCCTGGGCCTGGTGCACTTCATCAACCTGGTGGACCAACTGGAGCAAATCCCCGACGCCTGGCGCGTGGCGTTCGACCCGGCCCAACCCCTGACCACACCGCGTGGCCTGGCCATCGACCGAGCGCCCGTCGCCAAGGCGTTGCGCGAAGCCATGCTGGCCTCCACCGCCGACGTCGCCAAGCTGGGCCTCAAGCCGGGTAGCAAATGGGGTGACGTCCAAGTCAGCGGCCAGACCCCGATCCACGGCGGCCCCCAGGAACTGGGGATCTACAACGCCATGCAAACCGTGCCCCGTGCCGATGGCAAGCGTGAAGTCGTCAGCGGCAGCAGCTACCTGCAAATCGTCACCTTCGACGACCAGGGACCACAGGCCCAAGGCGTACTGACGTTCTCCCTGTCCAGCAACCCCGCATCGAAATACGCCAAGGACCAGACCCAAGCCTTCTCCGAGAAAAAACTGCGCCCACTGCCGTTCACCGACGCCCAGATCAAGGCCGACCCGCAGTACCAGACGCAGCGCATCAAGGAGTAAGGCAGGCACGCAACCCCTTGATGCCAATGCGAAATATTTTTGAAATCAAGGGGTTGCAGGCATTGGTAAATGAGTACATAATGGCGCCCATCGAACGCAACGAAGCATTAAAAACTTCAATGTATTCAATGAGTTAGAGTAGAGGCATGGCTTTATAGCCCACTCAAGTTTTTATGCGGTGAATGTCAGCAATCAGGGCATTGATCGTTTGAGGCCGAGTAGCAAAATGGTTATGCAGTGGATTGCAAATCCACCTACGCCGGTTCGATTCCGACCTCGGCCTCCACTCTTGAAAACCCCGTAGATTAACGTCTACGGGGTTTTTTATGGGCGGGTGAAAAGTGGCAGCCGTTTGACCCGACACGCTGACTCAGTTGCCGCTCGGCTCGGACCTGTTGATGCGCAGCCCCTTAACTTCACGCGCATACACCGCTAGTTTTTCTTGTTGGTTTGCCAGCAGCGCACAAATCTTCATCAGAGCGACTGCTGCACTTGGCGTATTGCCACCCGCCGCGAGAGCGGTCAACTCCACCACTGACCACCCAATAACAGCCGCTGCATCTTCAAGGTCATAGAACAATTCCTGCTGGGCGGTTCTGGGCCCGTCGAGGCCCTGGATCAACTCTTCCATCTACTTATTCCTCTGCTCAAACCCACTGCCCATACACGTATCCACTACAACACAAACCCTACCAAGACGTTACACGAAAGCCGTGACGGACTTCATTTGCAGCGGTCTTATTTTCCGTACACCCAACCTTGTAAAGCACAGAGTGTTGTCATGAAGTTGAATTACCTAACCAAGGCAGCTGTGGTTGTCGCGCTGTTGTCGACCTTGTCTGGCTGCTGGATGTTTATGCCGCCGGGCGGTGGCGGCGGCGGTGGGCATGGCGGTGGGGGTCATGGTCAAGGCGGCGGCCCTGGTGGCCCTGGCGGCGGTCAGCGTTAACCATCAGTCAACCAGAGGCAGGTCATGAACAATGACCTGCCTCTTTTTTTGCCTGGGACAAATCCCGGACAAAGAAAAGCCCGCGATGGGGAGTGCGGGCTAAAAGGGATGTTCATTAGGAGCTGAGTCCACCCTAGCCCGTCGTCTGTGAAAGCTTTGTGAAAAGTGTACGCCTCCTTCCGCGCCTGGCTGTATGGGGCAGGGGAGGCCATAACCCACTACTGTCCTGGCATACCACTCCTGCTTGGATGCTGCCTTATGTTCATCCCCACCAGCCTGCTCTCGGCCTTTGTGCTGTTCGCCTTCGTGTCCTCGATTACACCGGGGCCCAATAACACCATGTTGCTGGCCTCGGGGGTCAATTTCGGGTTTCGTCGCTCGATGCCTCATGCGCTGGGGATCAGTATCGGTTTCATGCTGCTGGTGATTTCGGTCGGCCTGGGGCTGGGCGAAGTGTTCAAGGTGTTTCCTTGGGCCTACACCGTGTTGCGCTATGTGGGCGCAACGTACCTGTTGTACCTGGCGTGGAAGATCGCCACGTCGGGCGGCATGTCCGACAGCAATGACGAACGCGGCAAGCCCATGACCTTCCTCGGCGCCGCTGCGTTTCAGTGGGTCAACCCCAAGGCATGGATTATGGCGCTGGGCGCCATTACCACCTACACGCCGGCCGAGGGCTATGTCGTCAATGTGCTGGTGATTGCGCTGGTGTTTGCCGTAGTAAACCTGCCCAGCGTGTGCGTTTGGGTCGGGTGTGGCAGCGGCCTGCGCAATGTGCTGCGTGAGCCGCGCTGGCTGCGACTGTTCAACTGGTCCATGGCCGGGTTGCTGGTGTTGTCGCTGTACCCGATGTTGTTTGCCAGCTAAGTGCTAGACCGGTGAGATGGTCGCCAGCAGGCCGATGCCGATGGTCAGCACTAAAAAACCGAACAGGAAAATCGCCATCTTGGTCATAAGGCCTCCGAAGGGAAGGGGAAAAGGATTGGGGCTATTGTCCGCCCTGAGGGCGTTTCAATACAGGCGCAGATAACAAAGAAAAAACCGTATCAGATGCGCTCTGCACTGTTCTGCCACGGGCTTTGGGGCCCTGTGCTTTTTTCAAGATCAGCGTCTGAGACAGCCACCGCATTTCCCCCTAAGATGGCGCCCACTGCATCAACAATAAGAGTGGGCCAACCCTCGATGGAAAGACGTCAATTCAGCGGTGGCATGAAAGGCAAGAACCTGCGCTACCTCAATGAAACCTCACAGCCGGCGTCGGTCACCCGCGTCGGCTTCCTGTTGCTTGAACATTTCTCCCTGCCTGCCTTTACCCAGACCCTCGACACTCTCGTCACCGCCAACCTGCTACGCCCCGATCTGTTCGCTTCACGTACGTTTGGCTGGGGCGACGGCGAAGTGACCAGCGACCTGGGCCTGGTGATCCGCCCCGATGCGTGCCTGGACGCTGCTGCGTTGCATGAGTTGGAGTTGTTGGTGATCTGCGGCGGATTTCGCACCGAACTCAAGGCCAGCGAGGAATTCATCCAACTGCTGCGCAACGCTGCCGAGCACGGCGTCCACCTCGCGGGTCTGTGGAACGGCGCTTGGTTCCTCGGCCGCGCCGGACTGTTGCAGGGCTACCGCTGCGCTATCCACCCGGAACATCGCCCGGCGCTGGCGGAAGTGTCCAAAGCCACCCACGTCACCAGCGAACCCTACGTGATCGACCGCGACCGTCTGACCGCCTCCAGTCCTTCAGGCGCCTTCCATATGGCCCTGGACTGGATCAAGAGCCTGCACGACAAGGCGTTGGTCGAGGGTATCGAAGACATCCTGGCCTTCGAGGAGTCCCGCTACCGGCGTATCAAGCCCACCGAAAACGTCAGCGTCAGCGCGCCGTTGCGTGAAGTGGTGAAGCTGATGGACGCGAACCTTGAAGAACCCTTGGAACTGGACCAGTTGGCGGTCTACGCCGGCCGCTCTCGTCGACAGTTGGAGCGACTGTTCAAGGAGCAATTGGGCACCACGCCACAGCGCTACTACATGGAATTGCGCGTGACCGAAGCGCGGCGGTTGTTGCAGCACACCGAGTTGTCACAGGTAGAGGTGCTGGTGGCGTGTGGCTTTGTGTCGCCGAGTCATTTCAGCAAGTGCTACAGCTCGTACTTCGGCTATCGCCCCTCTAAAGAGAAGCGCCTGGTCAAATAGCCTGGGCCGGGCGTCAGCGAGGCTTTGTTGGCGCTGGCCCAGGTCAGGAAACAGCCGTGCGGTTGACCATCGCCAGAATGGTCGCCAGCAATTCGTGCTGGGCTTCTTCACGGCTGATTTCGCCGCTGGCGGCTGCATGGGACAACGCTTCCGCCGCGCCGAGCATGGCCCGCAGGCCGGCTTGGGACACTGTGCCGCTGGGGGCGAAGGGCGCCAGGGCGTCGCGGCATTTGTCGAGAAAGATCGCCTCGTACTTGCGCTTGAGGGTTTCCAGCTCCGGTGAGCCGCTGAGTGCGGCGGTGACGCCGGGAATTTCCCGACCCTGCAATAACACGCAGTCCACATACGACGCGGCGATGACCCACGCGCGGTCGTCCAGGGTCGCGCTGCTGGCTTCGATGGCTTGGGCAAACACCTGATTCTGGCGTCCGTCGAAGTCTTCATACAGCGCAGCCAGCAACCCCGCCCGGGTGACGAAATGATCGTAGACCACCGGCTTGGTCACGCCCGCCAGTTCCGCCAAGCGGCCCAGGGTCAGGGCGTCGGTGCCTTCTTCACGCACCAGTTGCCAGGCCACTTCCAACAATTGATTCAGACGATCTTCACGGGACAAACGACGACGTGGGGCAGGGGACTCAGTGCTTGACATGCTTATATACCAAAAGTAACTTACTCGAATTAACTTACTAAAAGTAACTAAGTCCAGCCTAAACCGAAAGGGAGTCAATGTCATGCACGCACTGATCGTTGTAGCTCATCACGACCCACAGTCCCTCACCCACAGCATCGCCACGCAAGTCGCCGCAGGCCTCATCGCCTCTGGCCACACCTACGAAATCGCCGACCTCGCCGCCGAAGGTTTCGACCCGCGCTACACCGCCGCCGACCACCTTGTCCACCGCACCCGCGCCGCACCGCCGGCCGATGTGCTTGCCGAACAGGCGCGCCTCGACCGCGCCGACGCCCTGGTGCTCGCGTTTCCGATCTATTGGTGGTCGCTGCCGGGGCTGCTCAAGGGCTGGATCGACCGCGTGTTCGTCAATGGCTGGGCAATCGACTACGGCCCGGATACCCCGGTGTTGAAAAAACTGCGCCACTTACAGGTGCACCTGCTGGCCCTCGGTGCAGCCGATGACAGCGCGTTTGACCGCCACGGCTATGCCAAGGCGATGCGCACGCAGATCGACTACGGCATCTTTGATTACTGCGGGGCGAAGGTGCTGACGTCCGAGCTGTTGCTGGAGTCGGAGGGCGGCGCGGCCGAGGTGCATCTGAAAACGGCGAAGGCCGTGGGGCAGGGGTTGTTCGAAACCGAGACCGTCGCCGGTTGATTCACCCCTCGCGAAACAGGTCGTGGGCATCCAACAGGCGGTAGGCGATTTCCGGGCGTTTCTCCAGGCCTCGGCGAATCGCCGCCGGGATTGATTGCCGGGTCTTGCGGCACATGCCTGGCAGCTCGTCGATCACGATCTGGATCCCGCGCATGCTCTTGACCTCGGTGTGCCCTGGCGCGATGTGCACGCGGATGCCCAATTGCTGGTACATCAGTTGTTGCAGGCGCTCCAGGTCTTGCAGGCTCTTGAGGTCTTCGAGGCGGTCGAGCAGGCGTTTTTCTTCCTGGCGCGTGAGGTTGAGGATGCGCAGGTCGGCGCCGGGCGCTTCAAGCAGTTGCTCGCGGTCGCAGACACAGGCGCCGGGTGGGCAGGGTTGGCGAATTGTCATGTGCATTCCCTCCCCACTCCGGCGCCGTTGACTCAGTAGCTGAGCTTGACCCCAAGACTGCCCAAGGCCTTCCAGTACTCAGGATAGGTCTTGGCGACACAATCCGGGTCCTGAATGCGGATCCCCGACACTTTCAAGCCCGCCAGGGCAAAGCACATGGCGATGCGGTGGTCGGCGTGGGTGTCGATCAGCGCAGTGCAGGACGTACCGGCCAGCCCAGGATCAGCGGCGACCAGCAAGTCGTCACCTTCGATGGTCGCCAGGTCCGGACGGATTTCGTTGAGGCCGTCGTGCAGCGCCTGCACGCGATCACATTCCTTGACCCGCAGGTTAGCCAGCTCAGTGAAACGCACCGGGGTGTTGTTGAACGCGGCCAGCACGGCCAGCGTCGGGATCGCGTCCTGCATCTGCGAGCCCACCACGGTGGCCTGCATGTTCGGGAACTGAGCGATCACGGCCTGGGCCTTGGCGTCGGGCTGGGTGAAGTCCTGCGCGGCCACGCCGATGTCGATACGGCCTCCGGTCAGCACTTCAGCGGCCCACAGGTAAGTGGCGGCGGACGCGTCCGGTTCGATCAGGTAGTCATTGGCGGTGTAGCCGGTAGGGGCCACGCGCCAGGTGGTGTCGTTGACCTCGTCCACCTGCGCGCCAAAGGCACGCATGCAGTCCTGGGTCAGGTCCACATAGCCACGGGCGCCGATGTCCTTGCCGGTCAGCGCCACTTCAATCGGCGCCTCACCGCACGCGGCCAGCATCAACAGGGCCGAGACGTACTGGCTGGACAGCCCGCCGTCAATCTCAAAGCGCTTGGCCTGGACCTTGCCCACCCCGTGCACGGTCACCGGTGGGCAACCGGTGGGGCTGTCGACCTGGATGCCGTTCTGGCCGAGGGTGGCCAGCAGCGGGCCGATCGGGCGCTTTTGCATATAGTCGTCGCCGTCCAGCACCACGGTGCCTTCGACGGTGGCGACGGCGGCCGTCAGGAAGCGCATCGCCGTGCCGGCATTGCCGAGGAACAGCGGTTGCGCAGGCAACTGCAGCTTGCCGGAGCCGGTGACGACAAAGGTGGTGTCATCCGGCTCATCGATGGTCACGCCCATCTGGCGCAGGGCTACCGACATGTGGCGGGTGTCGTCGCTTTTCAGCGCGCCACTGAGGCGGCTGGTGCCCTTGGCCAGGGCGGCCAGCAGCAGGGCGCGGTTGGTAATGGATTTGGAGCCGGGCGGTGCGACCTTGCCGTTCAGGGGAAAGTTGGGCGGTGTAACGGTCACGGTTTTCTGCGAACTCAAGGTACAAGGCTCCTGATCAAGGCAAGGTGGGACGGAGTGGCCGACGGGCGGACCCGAATAATCGGCCAAAGGTGCGGTGCTTGTCGAGGTTTAGCGCTGGCTCAGCGAGTAATCATGCAGAGCACGCGCCGCCGGTTCGATCTCGCTGACGCGTTGCTGGTGGGCCTGCACATCCAGGTCGGCCGGCAATTCGAAGTTGTCCTGCTCGGCGCACCAGGAGATCTTCTCCAGCAGCGCGGCCTGTGCGGCGGGCAGTGCTGGCCAGTTGCCGATGGCGGCGCCACGGATATAACCAAAGCACCACTCTTCGGCGAGGGTCACGGTCTGGCCTTGATGGTCGGTGTCATCGAAGCGTGCCTTGAAACCTTGGGCGTCGGTCGCCAGTTGGGCGGCCAGCAGGTTGATATGACGCACGCACAGGTCCAGGAACTGCTGGGCCTCTTCGGCGGTTTCCCACTCCGGATTCTGCCCACCCCAGATCGCCGGGAACCACTCTGCAATATCGACCTGCGCGGGGCTGGATACCAGTGCGGTGAAGTAGCCGTCGAGTTCCGCCAGGTTCAGCACCGAATGGTCATCGCCGTACTTGAGCAGGGTTTCTTCGATGAAGTCCAAATCGGCGGTGGCGAGGGGTTGGGCGTGCATGGCATTTCCTTAAAACGTCGAGCGCCGCGGGTAGGGCGGCTTAAAGCGCCAAGGATGGCGCCTGGCAGGGTTTTTTGCCAGTCCCGCTTTTGGCCGATGCGCCGTGGTGCACCCTTGTTATAGTTCGGGCCTTATCACTCGCCAGCCAGGGATCACTGCCATGTCCGAATACCAAGCGTTCGTCGTCGAAGTCACTGGCAACGTTGCCCATGTGCAGATCAACCGCCCGGAAAAAATCAACGCGATGAATGCGGTGTTCTGGACCGAGATCATCGACATCTTCCAATGGATCGAAGACACCGACGCCGTGCGGGCCGTGGTACTCAGCGGCGCCGGCAAGCATTTTTCGTCGGGCATCGACCTGATGATGCTGGCCTCGGTGGCCAATGCCTTCGGCAAGGACGTGGGCCGCAACGCACGCCTGCTGCGCCGCAAGATCCTGGAACTGCAAGCCTCGTTCAACGCGGTCGACAACTGCCGCAAGCCGGTACTGGCGGCGATCCACGGTTATTGCATCGGCGGCGCCATCGACCTGATCAGCGCCTGCGACATGCGTTACGCCGCTGAAGATGCGCAGTTCTCCATCAAGGAAATCGACATCGGCATGGCCGCCGACGTCGGTACGCTGCAACGCCTGCCCCGCATCATCGGCGACGGCATGCTGCGTGAACTGGCCTACACCGGGCGCCAGTTCGGCGCCGAGGAAGCACGCAGCATTGGCCTGGTCAATCGCGTCTACGCCGATCATGAGCAACTGCTGGCCGGTGTCCTGGAAATCGCCCATCAGATCGCCGCCAAGTCGCCGATCGCCGTGACCGGCACCAAGGCCATGATCAGCTACATGCGTGACCACACGGTCAATGATGGTCTGGAATACGTTGCCACCTGGAACGCGGCTATGTTGCAATCCAACGACCTGCGCGTGGCCATCGCGGCCCATATGAGTAAGCAGAAACCCGAATTCGTGGATTGACTGACATGACCCAAGGCTGGATTACCACAACGCTGCTGGACAACGACACCCCCGGCGGCTGGGCTGTCGCCCGCAGCCGCGACGGCTTTTTGAATGACCCCAACGGCCCGCTGTTCCCTCGCGAATGGCTCAAGCGCCAGGACTTGGTGGTGTTAGCCGAGCACGGCATCGGCCACCTCGACGGTGAGCCGGTGTATTTGCTGGAACTCGACGCCACCGCTGACGTGCCGGGTTGCAGCTGGCAAGGCCTGCGCGGCTTCATGCTGCAAGGTGATCACACGCTCTACAAAGTGCTCGGATACGCCGCTCAGATCGGTACGTGGGCGCGGGAGCATCGGTTTTGCGGCAGTTGCGGCCAGGCCATGGTCCAGGTGCCACGGGAGCGGGCGATGTTCTGCCAGGCGTGCGACCTGCGCAGCTACCCCAGGATTTCGCCGAGCATGATCGTGCTGGTGACCCGTGGCGACGAGATCCTGCTGGCCCGTTCGCCGCGTTTTGTGACGGGTGTGTACAGCACGTTGGCGGGGTTTGCCGAGCCGGGGGAATCGGCCGAGGACTGCCTGATCCGCGAGGTGCGCGAAGAAGTGCAGGTGGAGGTCAAGAACATCCAGTACATGGGCAGCCAGTGCTGGCCGTTCCCCCATTCGATGATGCTGGGTTTTCACGCCGAGTACGCCGGTGGCGATATCGTGCCCCAGGCCGACGAGATCGAAGACGCGCAGTGGTTCAACATCCACGACCTGCCGCCGTTGCCGGCGTCACGCTCGATTGCGCGCTACCTGATCGACCTCTACCTGGCCCGTCGCCTAGGCCACGCTGAACCAGTGCTGCCAGGCTAGGCGCACCGTCAGGCCGAGGACCACGGTGATAAACACCGGGCGAATAAATTTGGCGCCGCCGCTGATCGCGCTGCGTGCGCCAAAGAACGCGCCACACATCACCGAGACGCCCATCGCCAGGCCGACGATCCAGTCCACCGAGCCGTTGAAGATAAACACCGACAGCGCCGCCGCGTTGCTGACGAAGTTCATGCTGCGCGCCACGCCGCTGGCCTTCACCAGGTCGATGGGGTGCAGCAGCATGGTGCTGACGGTCCAGAACGCGCCCGTACCGGGGCCGGCCACGCCGTCGTAGAAACCCAGGCCAAAGCCTTGGGTGGACTGCCACTTCTTCTTGATCGGCGCGTCGTTATCCAATGCTGCCTTGGGCGTACCGCCAAACAACAGGTACAGGCCACAGCCGAAGACGATCACCGGGAGCATCTTGTTCAGGGTTTCGGCGGGCAGGTAATGGGCGACCACTGCACCGGTCAACGCACCGATCAGCGTACCGACGATGGCGTGCACCCATTGGCGCGGGTGGAACAGCTTGCGGCGGTAGAAGGTAAAGCTGGCGGTGGCCGAGCCGAAGGTGGAACTGAGCTTGTTGGTGCCCAATACCAGGTGCGGTGGCATGCCGGCGGTGAGCAGGGCGGGCGTGGTGAGCAGGCCGCCGCCGCCGGCGATGGCGTCGATAAAACCGGCGACGAAGGCCACGACGGCGAGAATGGCGAGGGTGGTGAGGTCAACGCTGAGTTCGAAGGGCATGGGCAGGGCTTATTGTTGGCGGGACTGCTGAGGGTCGCCATCTTACCTGCCGAATGTAAGGAGATCCAAATGTGGGAGGGGGCTTGCCCCCGATAGCGGTGTATCAGTCAGCTTGTGTCTAACTGACCCACCGCTATCGGGGGCAAGCCCCCTCCCACATTGTTAACCGTGACCGCTGGGTTATTTGTGTGTGCCCAGCCACTCCAGCGCCGTGCGCCAGATGCAAATCCCCAGGAAATACGCCGACATCACCGACCACAACCCAAACGTCCACGGGTTGGTGTTCGGGTAATCCACCACCATCAAGAAGCTGCACAGCAACCAGATGGTGGTCACGGCGATATTGATCGGCATGAAGCGCTTGACCCGGAACGGGTGCAGGAACTTCATCGGCGTCACGGTCAGCAGCGCCAGGCCGATCACGGTGAGCAGGGTCACCCAGGCGTCCGGCTGGATGATGTACACGCACAAGGCAACCACGTTCCAGGCGGCAGGGAAGCCGACGAAGTAGTTGTCCTTGCTCTTCATGTTGACGTTGCAGAAGCAGAACAGCGACGAGACCAGGATCACCGACACGGTAAACAGGTGGGTAAACTCCGGCAGGTCGATGTAGCGGTAGATAAACAGTGCCGGAATGAACACGTAGGTGAGGTAGTCGATCACTAGGTCCAGCACCGAGCCGTCAAAGCTGGGGAGTACCGTGCTGACATTGACCCGGCGCGCCAGGGAACCGTCGACGCCGTCCACCACCAGCGCCAGGCCCAGCCACAGCAGGCAGGCCTTGGGTGAGTTCTCCAGCAGCGCCAGGGTGGCCAGGAAGGCCAGCACCACACCGGTGGCGGTGAAGCCGTGGGCGCCCCAGGCTTTGATTCTGGCTACATGCAGGGTCGATATCACGGGCGGTTCTCCAAAAGGTCAAACGGGGCAGCCGACAACGTGACGCCGTCGAGTCTGGCCGGGGAATGCAGGTATCGACCGGGAAGGGGGTCATAAGGTTCACCGCCCGGCGTATCACTTAGCGTAGCAAGCGTAGGACGTTTCGGCATCAGCCTTGACGGAACACCAAGGCCTTCAGGCCACTTTGCACGTCGATATCCGGAAATTCAGGTGGGTTTTGCAGGCGTTCCACAAAGCCCAGGCCCGGCGCCTCGCGGGTAACGCCGTCGATCAGGAAGTCTTCGCCAAAGGCCGGGTCGTTCATGCAAGCGAGCACCGTGCCCTGCGCCGTGAGTAAGTCCGGCAGGCGACGCAATACGCGCTGGTAGTCCTTGGTCAGCAGGAAGCTGCCTTTCTGGAAGGACGGCGGATCAATGATCACCAAGTCATAGGGGCCGCTGTTGGTGACCTTGGCCCAGGACTTGAACAGGTCGTGGCCCAGGAAGGTCACTTTGCTCAGGTCATGACCATTCAGGCGATGGTTGTCGCGGCCACGGCTGAGGGCGCCACGGGCCATGTCGAGGTTGACTACATGGTCGGCGCCGCCTTCGATGGCGGCTACCGAGAACCCGCAGGTGTAGGCAAACAGGTTGAGCACGCGCTGGCCCTCGGCCTGTTCGCGCACCCAGTTGCGGCCGTAGCGCATATCGAGGAACAGCCCGCTGTTCTGCTTTTTACCCAGGTCGATCAGGTAACGCAGGCCGCCTTCGGTGATGGTCAATTCGTCGATGGCCTCGCCCACCAGCCATTCGGTGGTGCTTTGCGGCAGGTAGCGGTGTTGCAGGGCGACGGTGTGGGCGCCGAATCCGGCCCAGTCGATCTGCAACAGTTGCGCCTTCAGGGCGTCCAGGTGTTCGGTTTCCTTGAACAAGGCCACCAGCACCACGCCCTGCAGCCAGTCCACCGTCAGTTGCTCCAGACCCGGCCAGCAACGGCCACGGCCGTGGAACAGGCGCCGGGTTTCCGCAGGCACAGTGGCCAGGGCATTGAGCAGGTAGGCGTGCAGGGTGGCGAGTGCGTCTGGGGTCATCGTTGAGCGTCGGTCGTTGAGCGGGCGGCATTTTAACCACAATTGAAGGGTTAAAAGGCAGCGATCAACGGCGGACCAAATGCCTCGCGGATAAACCCCGGCGCGATATACCGCTCGTAATGCGCCTCGGACAGCAGGAAAAACTCGCGGTCGATGGCATCGCGCAGATCCGCCAGGTGGCGCTCACGAAACTCCGGCAATAACGCCAGCCCATACGCGTCCAGCCTGGATATCACCCGCGCACCCCGTGCGATCAACTGGTAGGCCCAGCAGTAGGGGGATTGGTGCGGCATAAAGCGGATCTTGCGGTCTTCCAACTGCTGGCGCAGACGCAGTGGATCAAACACCTCCAGCTTGCTGGCCATCACCTGCACCAGCAATTGCTCAAGGCGCAGCCACACCGCCTGTTTTTCCTCGGCGTTGTAGCCATTCCACTGGATGACTTCATGGTGATAACGCTTGCAGCCGCGGCAGACCAGATCGCCGTAAACGGTGGAGCAGAGGCCGACGCAAGGGGTCTTGATGGTTTGGTTGGGCATAAGAGAGTGTTTGTAAGTCGATGGAGCACCGATAACCAATGTGGGAGGGGCTTGCCCCCTCCCACATTTTTGGTCAGTGTTGAATCAATCCCAGCTCAGAGCGCCACCGGTCTGGTACTCAATCACACGAGTTTCGAAGAAGTTCTTCTCTTTCTTCAAGTCCATAATCTCACTCATCCACGGGAACGGATTCGTCGTCCCCGGATACTCTTCCTTCAACCCAATCTGCGACAGACGACGGTTCGCGATGAACTTGAGGTAGTCCTCCATCATCGCCGCGTTCATGCCCAACACGCCGCGAGGCATGGTGTCGCGCGCGTATTCGATCTCCAGCTGAGTCCCTTGCAGGATCATCTGGGTCGCTTCTTCCTTCATCTCGGCATCCCACAAGTGTGGGTTTTCGATTTTGATCTGGTTGATCACGTCGATACCGAAGTTCAGGTGCATCGACTCGTCACGCAGGATGTACTGGAACTGTTCCGCCACGCCGGTCATTTTGTTGCGGCGGCCCATGGACAGGATCTGGGTGAAGCCGCAGTAGAAGAAGATGCCTTCCAGGACGCAGTAGTAGGCGACCAGGTTGCGCAGCAGCTCTTTGTCGGTCTCGACGGTGCCGGTTTCGAACTTCGGATCGGAGATGGAGCGGGTGTATTTCAGGCCCCAGGCTGCCTTTTTGGCGACCGATGGGATCTCGTGGTACATGTTGAAGATCTCGCCTTCATCCATGGCCAGCGATTCGATGCAGTACTGGTAGGCATGGGTGTGGATCGCTTCTTCGAAGGCCTGGCGCAGGATGTACTGGCGGCACTCCGGGTTGGTGATCAGGCGGTATACGGCCAGGACCAGGTTGTTGGCGACCAGGGAGTCGGCGGTGGAGAAGAAGCCCAGGTTGCGCATGACGATGCGACGCTCGTCGTCGGTCAGGCCTTCGGGGTTTTTCCACAGGGCGATGTCGGCGGTCATGTTAACCTCTTGCGGCATCCAGTGGTTGGCGCAGCCGTCGAGGTACTTCTGCCAGGCCCAGTCGTACTTGAAGGGTACGAGTTGGTTGAGGTCGGCGCGGCAGTTGATCATGCGCTTTTCGTCAACGGCGACGCGGGCGGCGGAGCCTTCGAGTTCGGCGAGGCCTTCGGCGACGTCGAGTTTGTCCAGGGCGGCCTTGGCGCGGATGATCGCGGCGGAGTCGTTGGCGGTCACGTGGCGTGCTTCCAGCGCGGCGGCAGCGCCGGCACCGTCGAGGCGGTCCATGTTGGCTTCACTGGCGTGGCCGGCGTTGGCGCCCTTGATCACCGCTGCACCGGTGTCCTCGTTGTCGACTTCATCCCAACTCAGCATTGAAATACTCCCTTCTGTTCTGGTTTGACGGCATGAGAACCCGTCCAAAAAATATGCGATTTGCAGGCTGTCAGGCATTGAAATAGTGCGCATAGTGTGGTCGGTAAATACCGATACTGCACACTATGTAGTGGTCTGTTTTGTTTGTGGGCACACTATATGGGGTGTCACACGGTTGGTCAACGAACAAGAAGAGCGCAGCTGTCGCAGAGACCCGCGCCTAAGCTAATTCTAAAAAGATATTTATTGGCGGTTTTTAAGATCGTTTAGCTTGGACCCTTCTAACAGATTCTGTTCAAGGAGCGAGCCGCCAATGTCCCATGTGCGATCCCTGGCCCATCGCCGCTAAGGCGCGCGCACCGCCTTGAGCAACAGCGCTTCAAACACCCGCTGTACCCGCGGCTCATCGGTATGGGCCACATTAAAACGCATCGAATCACGATGGGCCGGGTCGTAGCCGAACAGCGCGCCCGGCGCCAGCACCATGCTGCGTTTCAATGCCTCCTGGGCCAACAGCTCGCCATTGACCCCCGGTGGCAGGCGCGCCCAGATAAACATCCCGCCGTCATACGCCATCGGCAACTCACAGCCGCAGCGCTTGAGCCATTGCTCGACGCGCCCACCGGCCTCCATCAAGCGCTGGACCATGCGCTTGCGGTGCTTGGCGTAGCTGCCTTCACTGAGCATGCGGTAGACGATCTGCTCGAAAAGCTCCGAGGTCACGCCGCCGCTCATCAACTTCATATTGGTCAGGTTGGCCGCCAGTTGCGGCGCGGCCACCACAAAGCTGACGCGGGTGTTGGCGCTCAGAATCTTGGAAAAGCCCGACAGGTAGGTGACCTGATCCAGACCGGCCACGGCCGCCAGGCGCGGTGGCGGGTTGGGATGAAGGTCACCGTAGAGGTCATCCTCGACGATATGGCAGTGGTACTGCTGGGTCAGTTGCAGCAGCCGAAACGCCTGGCTGGGGCTGAAGGAATGGCCGGTGGGGTTATGCAGCACGCTGGTGGTGAGATAGAGGCTGGGGCGGTGTTCGGCCAATAGCTGTTCGAGGGCGACGAAATCGAAGCCATCGGGACGGCGCTGGATGGTCACCACCTTGACGCCATGCAGCGCCAGGTTGGCGTGGAAGTTGAAGTAGCACGGCGCGTCAAGCAGCACCGTATCGCCGGGACGGGCGAGCAGGCGCATCAGCATGTCCAGGCCCTGCACGGTATTGGGGGTGGTGATGATCTGCTCCACCGGCACCGACAACCCTTCGCCGTGCAGCTTCTGTTGCAGGGCCTGGCGCAACGGCAGCAAGCCGGCCGGCGTGCCCAGCCCGGCGATGCGCAGCGACGGCGCACGCACCACGCTGCGCATGGCTTGGCGGATGGCGTCGGCGTCCAGCCATTCTTCCGGCAGGTGGCCGCCGCCGGGGCGCAGTTCGCCGCTGGCAGTGACCAGGGGCCGACGCAAGACGCTGAGCAGATCCTGGGGCAGCAGGTCGACCCACGCCACCGAGGCCGGGCGTGCGCTGTCCATCGCCACAAAGTAGCCACGGCCCTGGCTGGAGGTGAGCAGGTGTTGCCCGCGCAGGCGGTCCAGAGCTTCATTGAGGGTGAACTTGCTCACGCCCAGGGTCTGGGTCAATTCGCGCACCGACGGCAACTTGCTGCCAGGCGCCCATTCGCCGTTCTCGATGGCCTGGCTGAACGCCTCGACGATCTGTTGCACCTTCGGCGTGCCGTCCACAAAGGCGATGGCGGATACGAACATAAACCTTCCTTGTGTTTACTGGTGATTTTACCGGTGAAGTTAGGCCGGATTAGGCATTACTTCACCTGCCTTGTGCAATGCCGCTCCCCTAGACTGCGCGCCATCTCGCCTGGAATTGGCGAACCTTCCTACCAGCGAGCCATGGATTTCGCATTCTCATGAAGACTTATATGTGTGCGCCCTGCGGATTTATGTACGTAGAAGAATTGGGCATTCCTGAAGACGGAATCCCGGCCGGCACCCCTTGGGAAGAGGTGCCGGAAGACTGGACATGCCCGGACTGCGGCGTCACCAAGGCCGATTTCATGGCCATTGAACTGTAACCCTCCATCACGAAAGGAATCGCTTCATGGAAAGTAACCTGATCAACGCCGCCGTACCGTTCTGTACCGGTGTGGCCCACCAGAAATACCTCGCCGCCGAGAAGGGCCTGGACACCGCCATTGAAGGCGGCTGCACCCATTGGTATATCGACGGCAGCCTGTTCGGCGAAATGGTCGATGACTGGACCGATGAACGCATCGCCAGTCTGCAAGCGCAGATCGCGGCCACCGGTGTGAAGCCCGTCTACCACGGCAACTTCAAGGCGCCGCTGGGCAGTGACGTCGAAGCCTTTCGCGTGGCCGCCGTGGCGTATGTGAAAAAGGAAGTCGACATTGCCAGCCGTCTGGGCGCGCCGTTGATCATCCACGGGGGCTGCATCGTCGAACCAAAAATGGTGCTGATGGCCAAGAAAGTCGCCCTGGAGCACTACCTCAAGTCGGTGCAGGAACTGGCGCGTTACGCCGAGGCCAAGGGCGTGGACATCTACCTGGAAAACCTGTCGAACTACGTCAACTACCGGCCGTTCCACTACATCTTCACCCATGAAGCGGAATACGCCTTTGTGTTCGAGCGTCTGCAGGCCCACAGCAACGTGTACTTCTTTCTCGACGCCGGCCACGCCAATATCGAGGATGGCCTGCCGGCCGAAGTGGTGCGCAAGTATCACCACTTGATCAAGGGCATTTCCTTCAGCAACAACAATGGCGTGCAGGACCAGCACTTCGGCATTCATGACGGCAATTGCGACTACGCCGACGTGATGCAGGCCATCGTCGAAACCAACTGGAAAGGCCTGGTGGCCTTCGAAACCCGCAACCAGACGGCCAAAGCGGCCCTCGGTGAGCTGGCGGTGATGTACCGCGAATCCCTGGCCACCGAGATCGCTGTCGCTTGATGGAAGCCGGGGCGGGCGCCGGTGTGCCCGTCCCACGGCTGTCGTTTCTACTTATTGAAGGCCCTGGCCCATGACCACTGCGTTAACCCTGTCTTCGTTTCTCTATTTCCTGCTGTTCTGCGCCACCATGACCTTCAGCCCCGGCCCTATGACCCTGCTGCTGCTGAGCCTGGGCTTGAAGGACGGTTTGCGCAGCTCGATCCCGGCGCAGATCGGCGCCAGCGTGTCGTACCTGATTTCGATCCTGATCTTCGCCGTGGGCTTCTCGGAGCTGATCAAGGGCAACCTCGCGATCACCCAGACTATCCAGTTTGTCGGCGTGGCCTACATTCTCTACCTGGCCTACAAACAGTGGACCAGCAGCGGCGTGGCCATCGGCAAGGCCGGCGCCGTGGAGGGCTCGCGCAGCCTGTTCGGCAAAGGGCTGCTGACCGGGTTTTCCAACCCCAAGACCATCATCATGTTCAGCGCCGTGTTCCCGCAGTTTGCCGGGGCAGGGGAGCACAGCTCGGCGGCGGATATCGCCATCCTCGGCGCGACGTTCCTGTTGCTGCAATTTGCCAGCGGCTGCCTGTATTGCTACTTCGGCCAACGCATCAAGCACGTCCTGGAAAACCCCAAGCGCCGCGTGCTGTTGCAGCGGGTCACGGCAGTGCTGCTGTTGGGCGTAGCGTTGATGCTGGCCCGGGGTTTTTCCCACTGAGCGCTTTGGATCGGGCATTTGCGCGGGTGATGAGCTTATGAGTGGTAGTGGCGAATTGCTGGCGCCCTGATAGACTCCAGGCATTCATCCAGGATTACCCTCGACCATGCCAGCCGCCGGAGGAAAAGGACTTCCGCTCGCTATTCGTTTGTACAAATCCCGCACCCTGGGGCTGACGCTCGGTCTGGTGTGTGTGGTCTTTGGCATGTACCCGCTGCACCCGTCGCCCTGGGTGTGGGCGTGGATGCTGATCAACGCGTTTGTCTGGCCCCATCTGGCGTTCCAACTTTCCTTGCGAACCGCCAACACGCTGCGCACTGAGCGCGGCAACCTGTTGTTCGATTCGTTCTGCGGCGGTTTCTGGGTCGGTGCCATGCACTTCAATCCACTGCCCAGCGTCACCACATTGTCGATGATGACCATGAACAACGTGGCCCTCGGCGGCCCCCGCCTGATGCTGGCGGGGTGGTTGGCGCAGGCGCTGGGCATCGGCGCCTCGCTGCTGATCTTCGCGCCGGCCTTTGTCGCCACCACCACCCAGGTCCAACTCTACGCATGCCTGCCGATCCTGATGCTGTATCCCCTGGCGCTTGGCTGGATCTGCTACCGCCAGGCCCTGAACCTGGCCCGGCACAAACGTGAATTACTCGCCCTGAGCCGCACCGACAGCCTGACCGGCCTGCTCAACCATGGCGCCTGGAAAGATCACCTGGAGATTGAATTCCAACGCTGCCGCCGCGAGCAGCAGGGCGCTGCGATTGCGCTGATCGACATCGACCATTTCAAGACCATCAACGACACCTACGGCCACGTTACGGGCGATATCGTCCTGCGCCAACTCGGTAAAATACTGCGCCAGAACCTGCGCGCCACCGACCTGGCCGGACGCTACGGCGGCGACGAGTTCTGCGTGATTCTGCCGGGCATGCCGCTCAACCGGGCCACGGAAGTGATGGACGCACTGCGTGACCGCTTCAATGCCCTGGCATACGCCCAGGACCCGACGTTACGCGCCAGCTTGAGCATCGGCCTGGCGCCGTATCGACCCGAACATGCCGATTCCACCGGTTGGCTCAACGATGCCGACCTGGCGCTGTATGAAGCCAAGAGCAGCGGGCGCAACCGTGTCAGCGCGGTGCACGGGAGTTGGTTACGGTCCGTTTAGTGGGGTAGGGTGTGGCGGCCCCCCAACAAAAAACAAGGACCGGTTTATGCTCTTCACCTTCCCCCGTACGCTCCTGGCCGCCACGCTGGCCTTGTCCTTCGCACTCCCGGCCTACAGCGCCGAACTCCACCCGCAGATCCAGGCGGATGCCCAGCAGTACAAGGCCGAGGCCCTGAAACTGCTGGAGCGCCTGGTGAATATCGACTCCGGTTCCGGCTACGGGCCGGGCCTGACCCAGGTCAGCGACATCGCCGTGGATGAGTTGAAACAGTTGGGCTTCAGCATCGAACGCGTGCCGGACGCTGCCGCCAACAGCAACCATGTGATTGCCACCCTCAAGGGCACCGGCAAGGCCAAGATCCTGCTGATGGCCCACATGGACACCGTGTTCAAGGAAGGCTCGGCTGCAGAACGCCCGTTTCACATCAAGGACGGCCGCGCCTATGGCCCCGGCGTGATGGATGACAAGGGCGGCATCGTCGCAGGCATCTACGCACTCAAAGTCTTGAAAAACCAAGGCTTCAAGGACTACGCGCAAATCACCTTCCTGCTCGACGCCAGCGAAGAAACCGGCTCCGACATCGCCTCCGAGCTGATCCGCACCACCGCCAAGGCCCACGACGTCACCCTCAACCTCGAACCCGGCCGCCCCGCCGACGGCCTGGTGGTATGGCGCAAAGGCAGCGCCACCGCCGTGGTCGAAGTCAAAGGCAAAGCCGCCCACGCCGGCGTCGCCCCGGAACTGGGCCGCAACGCCGCCATGGAAGCCGCGCACCAGATCCTGCAACTGGGCAAACTGGGTGATGAAGAGAAGAAAACTACCATCAACTTCACGGTGATCAAGGCCGGCGACCGCACCAACGTGATTCCAGACCAAGCCACCGCCAAGGCGGATGTCCGCGCAGCCTTGCCGGAAGAGTTTGATCGGATCGAGAAAGACCTGGTGCGGGTTTCAGCCAACAAGCTGATCCCGGAAACCGACGTGACCACCACCCTCAAACGCGGCCTGCCGCCAATGCCGCAGACGGCGGAGTCGGACAAATTGGTAGCGATTGCCCAAGGGATCTATGGGGAATTGGGCAAGAAGCTGACCATTGAAGGCAGCGGCGGCGCGGCGGATGCGAGTTTATCGGCCGGAGTGGGGACACCGACGCTGGATGGTTTCGGGATTGTGGGTGGGAATATTCACACGGCCGAGGAATATGCGGAGGTGGAGAGCGTGGTGCCTCGGGTTTACCTGTTGAGTCGGATGATTATGGAGTTGGCGAAGCGGTGAATTGACGGTACGCAGTGTGGCTTTGTGGCGAGCAGGGCAAGCCTGCTCACCACTTGGTGGGTTAGCCATCAAGGATTGTCGGTGTAATGCTTCAGACTATAAAGAAGGGTCTGCATGAATGCCCGCTGATCAGCTACATCTTCGCTGAAGTAAGTCGCCATTTTTTTAAAGACAGCGTCGAAGTTGTCGTTGATCGTTAAGAAGTATTCTATTGAGTCAATGAACCAGTCTTGTTCGGGCTTTGTGTGATTTAAAAATTCTGGTTTGGTCAGCTTGTTGAATAATTCAATAAGTTCTTTTTCATTATTTATGTTTTTTGAAGAGATTAAGGCTTCTCTCTCCAAGTCGTCCGTGTTTTCGATATCATAGGTAAATAGCAAGCCGCGAATTATTTCCAAGCTTGGTTTGTTTTGCATATTTATAAGCCGGTGCAAGCAGCTTTTGTATTTTTGAGTTTCATTTGCTGAGTGATCTTTGTGATGAGCAGCTCTAGCTATCTAAAGCTTCTAAATTAATTATCTATTATTTCGACGTTATATCTGCAAAGGCAGTCTAGAAGGATTTTCATAAACTGCCTTTTGTCAGTTATTTCATCATTAAAGTAAGTGTCAAAAAGATAAAAGACAGACTCAAATTTTTCGTCTGCGCTTAAGGAATTTTGAATGGTGTTGATGTGCCACTCTCTTTCCTCTCTTGTATATTTGATGAATTCAGGTTTGGTAAGTTCGTCAAATAGGTCGGCGAGTTCTTTGTCGTCATTTATATTTTTTGATGCGATAAAGATCTCTCTTTCGGGGTCGTCGAAATTTTCGATGCTGTAGGTGAATAGCAGGCTGCGCAAGATCGAAAGTTTAGGGTGGTATTTCATTTCAATATTCCGTATAGGCGGTAATTGGGTTGCCGTCTGTATCACCCGTCCCGGCCGTCGCCCACATCAGCAGCAGGTTGATCAGCACTTCACCGGTGATCTCGCCCAGTAATTCATACATCTCCGGCGGTGGCAGCAGGCGTATCCAACTGACGATCGCCGAGACATAAATGAACAACAGCGGCTCATCGCTAAGCACCAACAAACCCTTGGCAATCGCGTCGCTGCCCAGCCTCAGCAGTTCATCAAGCTCAGCCTGGGATAGGTACGCCAACAACTTCTGGCTGTTGGCCTTGAGATCCGCCAGCAGGTCGTACAGCTGGGAAATGTTGTCCCACAGGTTGTAGAGCGCCTTGGCCATCCCGGTGGAAAACGCCACGCCCTGCATCGCGCTGCGTTGCAAAGAGCTGGCGCTGGCAAAGTCCTTCCATTGGGGTTGGAAAGTCGCCGTCCACTCTTCCCGCAGCCGACCCTCTAGCCCCGCAATCACCGACTGATAAGACGCATACAGCGCCTTGACGTGATCCTGGGGAACAGTGGGGTAGAAGGTGATTTGGTACGGCTGATTGCGATCACACTCGGTGATTTCGAGGATGCCGTTGGGGCCGATGGTCCGATGCAGCGGCGGGCCCATCGGGCTGCCATCCGCCGCAATGGCTTGGAGCATCACTGGCGTATTGCCGATCGGCACGAAGCGGGTGCTTTCGAACATATGCACCAGGGTCAGCGAGCCCTGGGCACTGCACGTGGCGACCGTTTTACTGGGTGCCTTGGACGAAACCGGCGTAACCAGCGCTACCTCGTCTCCCACCTTGAAAACCTGCTCGACCTCCAGCGCCGAACCGCTCCAGAAGCTTTCGGCCCAGGCATCAAAGGTGTTCAGGCAATCGCGAAAATCACCGAAGACGCGCTCACTATCCGGCGCCTTGGGATCCATGGGGGCCAGGACGAAGCTGGCGATGACGGGAATCAAGAGGCAGCCCCGTCAACCAGGGCCTTAACGAAAAAAACCATCTGCAATCCTTCGCCCTGTGTGATCAGGCGAAGGACTTTGCAGAGGTTTTCAGGGGGAAGCTGTAGAGCTTATCCGGCGGCCACGTGGGAAGCTTCGACGGCTTTTGTCTTCTCGCGCCCCAGCACCAGACTGCACAGCGCCGGCAAGAACAACAGCGTCAACAGCGTGCCCACCAGCACTCCACCGATCAGCACATAGGCCAGGGACGACCAGAACACCGACAACGTCAGCGGAATAAACGCCAGCGCCGCTGCCAACGCGGTCAAGATCACCGGCCTGGCCCGCCGCACCGTGGCTTCGACAATGGCCTCGCGTATCGCCATGCCCTGTTCCTGGTTCTGGCGAATCTGGTCGGTGAAGATCAGTGTGTTGCGCATCAGAATGCCGCCGATGCCGATCAGCCCCAGTATCGCGTTGAACCCAAACGGCTGGTTGAACAGCAACAGCGTCGGCACCGCGCCGATCAAGCCCAAGGGCGCGGTGGCGAAAACCATGAACATCACGCCGAAGGAGCGCACCTGGAACATGATCACGCTGAGGGTCAGCAGGATCATGATCGGGAACAGCGCGGCCAGGGCGACGTTGGCCTTGGCGCTTTCTTCCACCGGGCCGCCGATGTCGAGCGTGTAGCCCGCCGGCAGTTTGGCGATCAGCGGTTGCAGGTCTTTGTACACGGCCATTTCCACGTCGGGCGGTTGCACGCCGTCGATGATGTCGGCGCGCACTTCCACGGTGGTCGCGCGGTTGCGGCGCTTGAGGATCGGCTCTTCCATCACCGCCTGGAAATGCCCGACCTGGGCCAGGGGCACTGAGGTGCCAGCGCTGTTGGTCAGGGTCATGTTGTTGAGGTTGCCGAGGTTCTCGCGTTGGTTGCCCTGGGCGCGGGCCACGACGGACACGGTGCGATTACCTTCACGCACCTCGGTGATCGGATTGCCGCTGAGCAGGGCGTTGAGCTGGGACTTGACTTCATTGGGGGTGAAACCCAGCAGGCGCAGGCGGTCTTGATCGAGCACCAGGCGATAACCGCTGGTGCGCTCGCCCCAATCAAGGAAGGCATCTTTGGTCAGTGGGTTGGCGGCGACGACGTTGCGTACGTCTTCGGACAGCCCGCGCAGCACGTCCAGATTCGGGCCGGACACGCGAAATACCACCGGGAAGGGCACCGGCGGACCGAACAGCAATTGCGTGACGCGCACCCGCGCCGCCGGGAATTCGCCGGCCGCGATACGTTCGCGCATGCGCAGTTTGAGGGCATCGCGGGCATGGGAGTCCGGGGTCTGCACGATCAATTTGGCGAAAGCCGGGTCGGGCAGCTCAGGGTTCAACGACAGGAAAAACCGTGGCGCGCCGCCGCCCACGTAGGTGTCGACCATGCTTGTCTGCGGTTCTTGCAGCAGCGCCTTCTCCAGTTGCGCCGCCACCGCCTCAGTGCTTTTGAAGGCGCTGCCGGGCGGCATGTACACCTCCAGAATCAATTCGGACCGGTCGGAGTCGGGGAAGAACTGTTTCTTCACGACGCCCATGCCCAGCCCGCACAGCACAAACGCCGCCACCACCAGCCCGGTCACCAGCCAGCGCCTGCGCACGCAGAGTTCCACCAGGGCGCGCAGTTTCTGGTAGTAGCGCCCGGCGTAGATAGCGTCGTGGCCACCGGGCACCGGTTTGATATTCGGCAGCAGCTTGACCCCCAGGTACGGGGTGAACACCACCGCCACCAGCCACGATGAAATCAGCGCGAAGCCGACAATCCAGAAGATATTGCCGGCGTACTCCCCGGCGCCCGAGCGCGCAAACCCCACCGGCAGGAAGCCGATGATGGTCACCAGGGTGCCGGTCAGCATTGGCGCGGCGGTCGAGCTCCAGGCGTAAGTGGCGGCGTGAATGCGGTCAAAGCCTTCTTCGAGTTTGACCACCATCATCTCGATGGCGATGATCGCGTCGTCCACCAGGAGGCCGAGGGAAATGATCAGCGCGCCAAGGGTGACGCGGTCGAACTCTCGCCCCGTCACCAGCATGATCACGAACACCACGGACAGCGTCAGCGGCACCGCAGCTGCCACCACCAGGCCGACGCGAAAGCCGAGGGCCAACAGGCTGATGATCATCACCACCGCCAGGGCAACGAAGAATTTGAGCATGAATTCATTCACCGCCAGGCTGATGTTTTTCGCCTGGTCGGAGACCTTGGCGAAGTTCACCCCCAATGGCAGGTCTGCGTGGATCCGTGCCTCCTCGGCCTTGAGACGCTTGTCCAGCTCCAGGCCGTTCCAGTGTTTTTCCATGATCACGCCGAGCATCAGCGCCGGGTCGCCCTGATGGCGGATGCGGTAGCTCGGCGGGTCTTCATAACCGCGGCTGACGGTCGCCACATCGGCAATGCGCAGCAACCGGCCGTTGACTTCCAGCGGCACGTTTTCAATCAGCGCCAGGCTGTCGAAAGCCCCGTCGATACGGATATAGGCGCGGGCCCCTGCGGTTTCCACAAAGCCCGACGGCGCCACGGCGTTTTGCGCGGCGAGGGCGGCGAAGATCTGGTCGGGCTTGATGCCCAGAGTCGCCAGACGCTCGTAGGAAAACTCGACAAAAATGCGTTGTGCCTGTTCGCCCAGAATGTTGACCTTCTTCACCCCCGGCAGATTAAGAAAGCCCTGGCGCAGTTCCTCAGCCATCTGCACTTGCTGGCGATGGGGCAGGTGCTCGGCCTCCAGGGCGTACAGCGCAAAGTACACATCGGAATATTCATCGTTGAAGAACGGCCCGATCACCCCGTTGGGCAGCCTCGACGCTTCATCGCTGAGCTTTTTGCGGGTCTGGTAGAACAGGTCCTGGATCTCGCCGGGACGGGTGGATTCGAGGAACGTCATGCGCATCGACACAAAACCCGGCTGGGCGATGGTCTCGACGCGGTCGTAGTAGTCCAGCTCCTGCAGGCGTTTTTCCAGGCGGTCGGCGACTTGCTCCTGCATTTCCTGGGCCGTGGCGCCGGGCCAGGCGGCGGTGATGGTCATCACCTTGACGGTGAAGGACGGGTCTTCGGCGCGCCCCAGTTTGCCGAACGAGAAAATCCCGGCGGCCAGGATCGCGATGATCAGGAACAACGTGACGGCGCGGTGCTTGACCGCCAGTTCAGAGAGATTGATGCCGCGCATGTTCATTGGTCCTGTTTGCGGTTGAGGGCCAATGCCTGGGCGGGCAGCAGGCGTACCGCATCGCCGCTGTGCAGCAGGTGCGCGCCGAGGGCGACGATGACGGTGCCGGGGCTCACGCCGCTGTTGAGCAGGGCATCTTCCTGGCCGAGGCTGGCGACGCTGACCGGCGAGAAAGTGACTGTGTTATCCGCGCCGATCACCCATACCCCGGTGCCTTGCCCTGCATCGTGCAACGCGCCGATGGGGACGCGGGTCTGTTGTGCCTGGCCATTACCTTGCAGGCGCACCGTAATGGTCGAACCGAGGGCGAAGCGGTCGACGGCGCCGTGCAACACATAACGCGCGCGGTAGGTGCGGGTGGTGGGGTCGGCGCTGGCGGAGAGTTCGCGCAAGGTGGCCGCTACGGCTTGATCAGGCGCGCCGAACGGGAAGGCCAGGGCTTTTTGCGAGGCCTGTTCGCGCTGGTTTTCCGGCAGGTTGACGATGGCTTCGCGGGCACCGTCACGGGCCAGGCGCGCAACGATCTGGCCTTCGGCGACTACTTGGCCGGGGTCGACCCGTACGTCGGTGATGATGCCGTCGCCGTCGGCCTTGAGCACCGAGTAAGTGCGGCGGTTTTCGATCTGGCTGGCGTCGGATTGCGCCGAGGCCAACTCTGCTTCGGCGACGCGCAGGTTGGTCGCCGACTGGTCGAAGATCTGCCGCGACACGGCGCCGGTACTCGCCAGGCGCTGATAGCGGTTGGCGTCATCGCGGCGCTGGCGCAGTTGCGCCTGGGCGGCATTGACGCGGTTTCTGGCCGAGCGCAGGGCCAGCTCGAAGTCGCCGATATCCAGGACCAAGAGGGTGTCGCCACGGGAGACATGCTGGCCGGGATCGACCTTGCGCTCGATCACCTTGCCACCTACGCGAAAGCCCAGGTCGCTTTCCGTACGAGCCGCGACCACACCGGTGTAGGCGCTTTGTTGGGTGCCGGCGGCTTCGACCTTGGCGGCGAGTACCGCTCGTGGTTGGGGCGCCTGGGCGGCGGGGTCGGCCTGGCTGTTGCAGCCGCTGAGGATCATCAGCAAAGCCACGGGCGAGAGAAGGCGCAGCGGGAGAAGGTTCATGTCGGGCTCCAGGGGATGACCATCGGGCAAAAAATTATGGACATAATTTTTTACGCATATTATGGTCGAAATATAAATTAATCCAGCCCCCGGATAATCCCCATGTCGAATGCCCCGGTTCCGTCGCGAAGCCTGCTCTTGCTACTGGTTGCCCTTACGGCACTCGGCGAAGTCTCGACCCAATTGATCATTCCCGGCCTCGGCGCCATCGAGCAGGCGCTGGTCGCACCGCCGGGCTCGGCATTGATGGCGCTGTCTGCCTTCGTGGCGGCGTTTGGCCTGGGGCAATTGGTGTTTGGGCCCTTGTCGGACCGCATTGGTCGGCGTCCGGTGTTGATCGGCGGGTTGCTGCTGTATGTGCTGGCGACCTTGTCGATGCTGCTGGTCAGCGACATGCATCAATTTATCGCCGCCCGCGTGCTGCAAGGGCTTGGCGCCTGCGCAGCGCTGGTGTTGGCGCGCACGGTGGTGCGCGATGTATGGAAAGCCGAAGCGGGGCCGGCCCTGGCGCTGACCATGATCGGCATGCTCTACGCCATTGTTGTTGCGCCGATGGTTGGCGGTCTGCTGATCAAATTGTTGGGCTGGCATGCGCCGATCTTGCTGGCACTGGTGATCGGCAGTGTGGTGTTGTTGCTGGCGATGCTGTTCTTTCGTGAAAGCAACGCATACCTGGACCCGAAGGCCGGCCATTGGCGCACGCTGGGCGGCCAGTATCTGGATTTGCTCAAGGGCCGCCCATACCGTGCATTCGCCGTGGCGTTGGCATGCACCTATGGCGCGATGTTCGCGGTGATTGCCGGTTCATCGGCGGTGTTTATCAACTTGCTGGGCTTTAGCAGCCTGGAGTACGGCATCAATTTTGGCGTGATCGTGTCGATGCTGATCGTCGGTTCCACCTATACCCGGCGCAATATCCTGCGCCTGGGGCCGCAGCGGATTGTGTCGATGGGGGTGACGCTGGTAGCGCTCGGTGGGGTGTCGGCGGCGGTGATTTATGGCCTGTTTGGGTTGTCGGTGTTGGGGCTGGATATTCCGATTGCCCTGGCCACGCTCGGCGGCGGCCTGGTGTTGCCCGGCTCGGTCACGGGCGGGGTGATGCCCAACGCGCACCGCGCCGGGTTGGCGGCTGGGTTGATGGGCTTTGCGCAAATGTTCGGCGCCACGTGCAGTGGCGTGCTGCTGAGTCAACTGCGCGATGGCAGCGCTACACCGATGATCATGATCCAGGCGGGGTTTGCGGTGATGGCGTTTGTGGCGTTTCACGTATTGCGTGAGCGGCGTGTGGCGCCGGTGCTTGTGGGAGATGCCTAGTTTTGGCGAGGCTGAACGACCGCTATTGGGGCACGGGTATCTACACAACTTCCAGTGGATGCTGAATCTATGGCAAACACGCTTCTGTGGTGAGCGGGATTCTGTGGTGAGCGGGCTTGCCCCGCGCTGGGTGGCGAAGCCGCCCCAATAAAAACACCGCGCAGTATCAGACAGAACCCGGTCGCATGGTTTGTACCGGGGCAAGCCCGCTCACCACAGAGTTATGTGTCAACTTTTAAGAGTTGTGTAGATACCTATAGCTATCGGGGGCAAGCCCCCTCCCACATAGGCGAAACGGAACTCCCTGAAATCCGCACCAGTTGTCACACTTTGTCCAAGTTATTCGGGGCTGGATGATTACGATTCTCTTTTGAGTCCAATCCTAAGGTCCACGCCCATGCTTGCTGCTTTTCGCTTTACGCCCCTGGCCATGCTGGTTGCCGGCAGTTTCAGCGCCCATGCCGACGAACCCGTTGCCCTGGAACTCAACGATGTGGTGGTGACGGCTGCCGGTTATGCCCAAAGCGTGGAAGACGCGCCGGCCTCGGTTACGGTGATCGACGGCGAGGCACTGCGCCGTAAGTCCTACCGCGACCTGGGCGATGCGGTGCGGGATGTGGAAGGCGTGACGGTCAACGGCGGGGCGAATGAAACCGACATCTCCATCCGTGGCATGCCCGCCGATTACACCCTGATCATGGTCGACGGCAAACGCCAGAGCGCGAGGGAGTCGCGGGTCAATGGCAACAGTGGCTACGAGCAGAGCTTCGTGCCGCCTGCCGCCGCCATCGAGCGGATCGAAGTGGTGCGCGGGCCGATGTCGTCGCTGTACGGCTCGGATGCCATCGGCGGGGTGATCAACGTGATCACGCGCAAGGTCTCGCCGACCTGGGGCGGCTCCATCGGCTACGACTACTCGGCCCGCCAGCACAGCGACCAGGGCAATGCGCGCCAGACCCAGTTCTACCTCAGCGGTCCGCTCAAGGAGGATTTCCTCGGCTTGCAGGTGTGGGGCCGTTACCTCGACCGCCAGGCCGACGATGACATCGAACAGACCAACGGCTTCAGCCAGGCCGACCACCGCGACCTCACCGCGCGCCTGGCCTTCACCCCGACCATTGATCACGACATCCTGCTGGAAGCTGGCGCCACGCGCCTGAAGAATGGCGACGGGATGAGCGCCAACTGGGCCACCCGTGAGCAGGAAAACAACCGCGATCATTGGTCCCTGTCTCACCAGGGCCGCTGGGGCTGGGCAACTTCGGACATTGCCCTGTCCCAGGAAACCTCGACCCGCGAGGGCAAGGCCACCCCGGCTCAAACCGATATCTACGGGCGTAAACCCGAGATCAAGAACACCGTGTTCGACGCCAAGCTGGTGGTGCCCACCGCCCATAATGTCAGCACCGTCGGCGTGCAATGGAATGAAAGCGAGCTGACGGACTGGAACCAGGGCCTGGGTGACCGCGTCGACTATAAATTCTCGGTGGTGCAAAAAGCCCTGTTCGCCGAAAACGAATGGTCAGTCACCGACCGCTTTGCCTTGACCACCGGCCTGCGCCTGGATGAACACGAAGAGTACGGCGCGCATCTAAGCCCGCGGGTCTACGGCGTGTGGCGCGCCACCGACCAGTGGACGCTCAAGGGCGGTATCGCCCGTGGCTTCAAGGCGCCGGAACTGCGCGCCGTGGTCGAGGATTACGCTTACTTGCGCCGCAACCGCTTCGTGATGTTCGGCAACCCCGATCTCAAGCCCGAAACCAGCACCAATTACGAAGTCTCCGCACTGTGGAGCAACCGCGATGACCTGTCGGGCGGCGTGACGCTGTTCTACAACGATTTCCAGGACAAGCTCTCCACCGTCACCACCGATCGGCGCTGGAACGGCTACACCATCATGGAACGGGTCAACGTCGACAAGGCGATCATCCAGGGCGTGGAACTCAACGGCCAATGGGATATCAGCCCGAGCGTGCTGCTCAAGGCCAACTACACCTACACCGATTCCGAGCAGAAAAGCGGTGCTAACAAAGGTGCGCCGCTGGCCCTCACACCGGAGCAAAAAGCCAATCTGCGCACCGAGTGGAGCATCAACGACCGCACCCAGGCGTGGGCGTCGCTGAGTTACTACGGCGAAGAAACCGGCAACACCATTACCGACGAACCTGCGCCGGGCTACACCACGGCTGACCTTGGCGGCTCCTACGATGTAAACGATGCCTTGACCCTGAACGCCTCCCTCAACAACCTCACCGACAAGCGGCTGGACGATGAAACCTACGGCACGGTGAACTATGGCCGCACCTTGTGGATGGGCGCCACGTACAACTTCTAAAGTGCTGCGGGCAATCGCACCACCGCGCACAGGCCTGCCGGTGGGCGATTCTGCAACACCAGTTCGCCGCCATGGGCCTGGATGCACGACCGAGCAATCGCCAGGCCCAACCCCACACCGCCGTCGCTGACGCCGCGTTGCACAAAGGGTTCGAAGACTTTATCCAGCCAGTCCTCGGGCAGGCCTTGGCCGTGGTCGAGAATCTCGATGCGCAGCCAGCCGTTGTCTTCCCGGATCAGGCTCAGGTGGGCATCGCCGGCATGGTGCAGGGCGTTGTCGATCAGGTTGGTCAAGGCGCGTTTGAGCGCCAGGGCGCGGCACGTCAGCATAAGGGGCGGCGCACCGGCCCAACTGACGGGTTGCCGCAGGCGCTGATAACGCTTGGCCAGGTCATCCAGCAGGCTGCTCAACGATAGCGTGGCGGTCGCTTCCTGCACTGCATCATCGCGCACGAAACTCAGGGTTTCTCGCACCATTGCACTCAGCTCCGCAAGGCTTTCGAGCATGTCGTCCCGGACGTCGCCGGGCTCCAGCAATTCAACTTGCAGGCGCAGTTCAGTGATCGGCGTATTCAGGTCGTGGCTGACCGCCGCAAGCATCCGCGTGCGGCCTTCGACATGCCGGGCAAGATTGGCCTGCATGGTGTTGAAAGCGGCCGTAAGGTCGCGGGCTTCCTGCGGGCCGCGTTCCGGCAGAGGCGCGATCCATTCACCCCGGCTGACGCGCTCCGTGGCCTGGGCCAACGTCTTGATCGGGCGCACCACGCGGGCGATGAAAAACATCACGATCAGCAGCACCGGCAGCGTCGTCACCGGCAGGCTGTAGGCCAGCACGCGGCCCCATTCATAGGCGCCGGCGGGGTATTGCACGGCATTGAGGTAGTTGCCATTGGGCAGCGGCACGCTGGTGCGCAGGCGCAACGGTGCCCAACCGGCGGGGCTGAATACGTGGGTGCGGGCGTCGGCGCCGCTGATGCGTTCCAACTGCATGCCGATGGTGGTCGTGTCGTCCAGTTGCAAGTGGCGGCGCAGTTCGTTGGCCAGCCGCTGTTCTTCCGGGCGCAGCTCAAATAGCGCCACTTCCGGCGTGGGGGCGATCCAGAAGCGCGTGTCGTCATGGCTCATTCCGGCCAGCAGGTGTTCGGTTTCCGTTGAGGTCAGGTCGATTGCCGTGTGGTGCGCAATTCCCAGGCGCTCCAGGCTGAAACTGCGTGACAGCGGGTGGATCAGGCTGCCGGTGCGCTGCAGAAACAACATCGCGATAGCGTTGGAGGCGAGCAATGCGAGCAATAACAACAGGCTCAATTGCCGCGCCAGGGTGCGCGGCCACAGCCGGTTCAGGGCGTACATTCATTGACCTCGGCCGCCAACAGATAGCCGCCGCCCCAGATCGTGCGCAGCAGGTCCGGCGCGGCATCGCCCTGGGCCAGTTTGCGGCGCAGGCGGCTGACCTGGCGGTCGATGGCGCGGTCGCTCACGTCGCTGTCGGCAGCGGCGGTGAGGTCGATCAAGCGTTCGCGGGGCAGCAAGGTGTTGGGGTGGGTCAGGAACACCTGCAACAGTCGGCTCTCCGCTGTACTGAGCTGGATCGCCGGGCAGGCCTCGCGCTGCAAGGTGGCGTTGGCCACGCTGAACTGCCAGCCGGCAAACCGATAGGCGCGGGCGCCACTGCCGGGCGCGGCGGGCCCGATGTTGCGGCCTTGGCGGCGCAGCACGCTGTTGATGCGTGCCACCAGTTCGCGGGGTTCGAAGGGCTTGGTCACGTAGTCGTCCGCGCCCAGGTCCAGGCCTCGGATGCGGTCGGCGGCGGTATCGCGTGCGGTCAACAGAATCACGGGGGTATTGCTGCGTCGATGCAGTTGGTTGCACAGCTCGAAACCATCACCGTCGGGCAGCAGCACGTCGAGCACCACCACGTCGAACGCCTGGGTCTTGAGCAATTGCCACATGCCGGCCGCGTCCTCGGCGGTGCGCACGTCGAAGGTGTGTCGACGCAGATAAGTGGCCAAGGGTTCGCGGATTTTGCGGTGGTCATCCACCACCAGCACGCGCGGTGCGACAGGCGCAGGGGCAAACGGCATTGCAGCCCTCGGAAGGTTGAGCGGGAGAGGGCGGATATTACTACGAGTCATTATCATTAACGCTGTTTTTATGGCGAGTTGCGGGTATGCCGTTCTACCAGTAGGACGCTCTAGGGTGTTTTAGCCGCCTAGCGCTCAATTGCTATCGGTTTTAAGGTGTATGCACTTTGGAGGATCACCATGAAAAAACTCATCGGCATCTACACCAGCCCTCGCGCCCATTGGGTCGGCGACGGTTTCCCGGTGCGCACACTGTTTTCCTACGACAACCTGGGCAAACACATCAGCCCATTCCTGCTGCTGGACCACGCCGGCCCGGCCGAATTTACCCCTACCGAACAACGTCGCGGCGTCGGCCAACACCCTCATCGAGGGTTTGAAACCGTGACCATCGTCTACGACGGCGAAGTCGAGCACCGAGATTCCACCGGCGCCGGTGGCACCATCGGCCCAGGCGATGTGCAATGGATGACCGCCGCAAAAGGCATTCTCCACGAGGAGTTCCACTCCGAAGCGTTTGCCCGCAAAGGCGGCGCGCTGGAGATGGTGCAACTGTGGGTCAACTTGCCCGCCAAGGACAAAATGGCCGACGCCGGTTACCAGACCATCGTCGACGGCGACATCCCCGTGCTGCCGCTGGCCAATGACGCCGGGCACCTGCGCCTGATCGCCGGTGCATTCGCGGGCACTCAAGGCCCCGCACGGACCTTCACACCGATCGACGTATGGGACCTGCGCCTCAACGCCGGCCAACCAGTGACCGTGGACCTGCACACCGGGCGCAACACCGCTCTGGTAATCCTGCGCGGCACCGTGCTGGTCAATGGCGAGGAAGTTGCGCGCCAAGGCCAATTGGCACTGTTCGAGCGCGATGGCACGCAACTGGTCCTGGAGGCCAATGACAACGCCATGGTGCTGCTGCTCAGCGGCGAGCCGATTGACGAGCCTATCGTCGGCCATGGTCCTTTTGTGATGAATACAGAGCAGGAAATTCACCAGGCGTTTGCGGATTTTCAGTCGGGTAAATTTGGGCGGATGCACGCCTGACGAAGTGTGGCATTGCCCACGGCGAGATTGTTTTTGCGGTGGGCTTTATGTATGGGGCTTCGTCTTCAGGGGGAAACCAACGCAATTGCTATCAGTGTGAGGGGGAGCAGGAATTGTAAAAAACCCGTTAGGGATAGAGGGATTTTGCCGGTGGAGTAGGAAAACATGAGCAAAGGTAAGATTGATATCGCACCTGCCAGCCAAATCAGATTGCTCGATAATGTACCCAATTCACTGAGTTGAGTGATGGGCAAGTCAAGTAAAAAAATAGCGGGCATCAAGCAGCTTGTTAGAAAAAGCGTTTCTATGAATAATCCGTTTGCCGCGTCCAAAGAGGTAGATTTCTTGAGGTACGTGTAGAGTCCCCATGTTAGTGCAATCAATATAGATGTCCCGTGATTAAAGTTGTCGATCAGCACCATGAGAAGGGCAACCAAACCAAATACGAGAAAAGCAAACAGCGCTTTTCCCGTGCTTACTCGCTCGCGATAAATCATTGTTCCCAGCGTCACTGAAATGATAGGCGCCAGCAGGTAGCCGAGACCGCTCTCCAGAATGTATCCGTTAATGGATGACCAGATGAAAACGCCCCAGTTGATAGCGATAAGCAGCGACGCGATGCAGTGCAGCCGAATCAGCTTTAGCGTGTATCGTTCTATTTGATTGTATCGCCGAAAAGTGAAAATCAAAAAAGCGAGAATTAAAGTGGATAGCGAAACTCTGTAGGCAACCAACGTGAGGGACGAAACGTCGTTAAGCGCTCTCCAGTAAACAGACGACGCCCCTAATAGAACATTCGCCAGCGCAGATAAAATAATCGCTAACGCAGAAGTCTGGCGACTTTCTTGCTGTGTTTTCTGCATGTCAGTGCTACCTGTCGGTCATCCGTTGTCAGCTTCTTGCCGGATTGGGTCTACATCAAACCCCTCACTTCCCAAAAGTATGTAGTTCTTTTCCTGTGCTTTTTTGCAGAAAGGGGAAGGGAGTTTGGGGGGCTTGAGTTTTTTTTCGCGCCCTATACCCGCCACCCCCATTTCATGCGATCTTCCCGTCATTCGCCCTGGAGTCGCCTGGATGCCCTCATTTATCTCCGATCACCCGATGCTCTGCGCCCTGGCGCTGATCCTCATCGACATCGCCGTGTGGCGGCTTATCTCCGCCAACCTCGCCAATTGGAAGCTCGCGGCGCGGTTGGTGATCTTCGCTGTCTTCAGTGCCGTGCTGTTCAACGACGGCATGAATCCCATGCTCGTCGCGCCCTATGCCGACAACACCGCGTTGCACATGGCTGCCACGGCGTTGCAGATTGGTTGGTGGTTGTTCGCTGCGCGTACGCTGACGGTGTTGCTCGGGGCGTTGATGATGCAGCGGGTCGGGCATACCGGGCGGTTGTTGCAGGATTTGATGGGCGCGGTGATTTTCCTGATTGCGATCATCGCGGCGCTGGCCTACGTGCTCGACTTGCCAGTCAAAGGCGTGCTTGCGACGTCCGGCGCGGTGGCGATCATTGTCGGCCTGGCGTTGCAAAGCACGTTGAGCGATGTGTTTTCCGGGATCGTGCTCAACACCACCAAGCCCTATCAACTGGATGACTGGATTTCCATCGACGGCACCGAAGGCCGGGTCACCGATATCGACTGGCGCGCCACGCGCCTGCAAACCTCCCAGGGCAGCATGGCGGTGATTCCCAACTCCCTGGCGGCGAAGGCCAAGATCATCAACTTCTCGCGCCCGGCGGACATGTTCGGCCTGGCAGTCAGCTTGCAGGTCAGCCCCCATGCGCGCCCGCAAACGGTGATCGAAGCGCTGGAGCGTGCCATGCAGGGGTGCCGGCCGTTGTTGGCCAAGCCCGCGCCGAGTGTGGCGTTCAAGACTTCCGCGAGCGGTGGCGTGGAGTATGAAATCAGCGGCTTCGTGCCGGCCATGCCCCTCAAGCGCGAAGTGCGCAACCAACTCTACGACCTGGCGTTCCGGCACCTGCAAGCGGCGGGTGTGAGCCTGCTGTCTCCTGGCGAAAGCGCGACCCCGGTGCCAACTTCCCGAGCACGGGCGTTGCTGGACAGTTCTTCGATTTTCTCGACCCTGCGCCAGGAGGAAAAAGACACCTTCAGCCAGAACATGACCCTGCACAGTTACCGCTCCGGCGAGATGATTTTGCCGGCGGGGGAGGTCAGCGATCATTTGTTTATCGTGGAGTCGGGTGTGGTGTCGGTGATGCTGATCAAGGGCGGCCATACCTTCGAGGCCGGGCGCATGGGCCCTGGAGAGGTCATCGGCGAAGCGGGGATTTTGACCGATCAGGCCGCGTTGGCGGACTTCACCGCCAAGACGTTCTGCACCCTGTACCGCATTGAAAAGGAATACCTGACGCCGTGCCTGGACGCACGACACGACATCGCCGACGCCATGAAAACCCTGCTGGACTTCCGCTTGCACGCGGCCCAGGCCCTGACCCAGGACGCGCCCGTGGTGCCGGTCAAGAAGGGCTTTCTACAGTGGCTGCGCAAGCGCGGTCTTTGACAGACCGCACAGGCACACAGAGATCCCCTGTGGGAGAGGGCTGTGATGTTTGAGGGAGAGCGGGGGTTACTGCAGGTTTACGTAAAGGCCGCCATCGACGAGCAACGAAGCGCCGGTGACGTAGCGCGCCATATCCGAAGCCAGGAACACAATCGGCCCAGCCACATCATCCGGCTCACCCAACCGCCCCAACGGCGTACGCGAGGTCATGTAGGCGAGTTTTTCTTCGTCGGCCAGGTCGTCCTTGTTGATGTCGGTGGCGATGGTCCCCGGCAGTACCGAGTTGCAACGAATGCCATAGGGCCCCAGTGCAATGGCGCAGGACTGCATCAACGAATGCAGCCCGGCCTTGGTTGGCGTGTAGTGGGTTTGCATGCCGCCGCCCACCAGCGCGCTGATGGAGCTGACCGCGATGATCGCGCCGCCACGGCCCTGGTTTTTCATCTGGTTGGCCGCCGCCTGCACGGCGAAGTAGGCGCCGTTGAGGTTGGTGTTGACGGTTTTCAGGTAGACCTCGCGCGGCATGTCGAGGAACGAGTGGAACGGGCAGATCCCGGCGTTGTTGACGAACACGTCGACGCTGCCGAACGCCTTCACCGCGCCAGCCACCAGCTTGTCGCCGGTGTCCGGGTCGGCGGCATCGCCACCCACTTCGATGGCCGCACCGCCAAACGCCTTGATCTCTTCGATCAGCGAATACGCCGCCTCGGTGCCCTGGCCGCTGCCACTGTGGCCGATCACCACGCGGGCGCCCTGGCGTGCACATTCACGGGCGGCGGCGCGGCCGATGCCACGGGAGGCGCCGGTGATGATCACGGTTTTGTCTGCAAGCAACATAAAAACACTCCTTCAAAAATAGGCGGCGTCAGCCGAGGTAATTACCGTAACCGACCATGGCGATGGCGCCGAGGATCACTGCGATACCGGCCACCAGCACGCCCTTGTTCGCGGCGCTGGTGCCGTGCCATTCGCGGAAATACAGGCCCCAGCAGTTGGACACGATGATGATGAATGACATGTGCAGCACCCACGAACTGGCGTCGTTCTGCAGGCGGCTTTCGCCCATGCCGTAGAAAAAGAATTGCAGAAACCACAGCGTGCCGGCGATGGCCACCAACAGGTAATTGCCCAGCAATGGCGTGCTGCGATCGAAATAGTTATGGAAGCTGCGGTTGCGCCAGTTCAGCCACAGGCACCAGATGCCGTTGGTGGTCAGCCCGCCCCACATGATCACCATAAAGGTCACGTTGTTCTGGAACAGGCTGTTGGCGCCGTGCTCCACAGCCGCAGCGGCCAGCGGGCGGCCGGCAGAAATGCCGTAGCTGAAACACGCACTGAGCACCCCGGAAATCACCGCCACCAGCATGCCCTTGCCCAGGGAAAACTCGCTGACACTGGCGAACTTCACCGCCTCGGACACTTCCCGTTCCTTGATCAGCCCAGCCTTGCCGCACACCGCTATACCCACCAGCGACACCGCCACGCCCCACAACACCCAGTGCCCGCCCTGAGAGGCCAGCATCGAAGTCAGGGTGCCTTCGGTGGCATCGGTGAACAGGTCGCGGTACAGCGCCGGCATCAGCGCGCCGAGGGCCGAGGTCAGGCCCATGATCAGCGACATGCCCAGGGACAGCCCGAGGTAGCGCATGGTCAAGCCGAAGGTCAGCCCGCCGATGCCCCACAACACGCCGAACAGATAGGTCCACAGCAGGGTGCTGGTGTCGGCGTTGCGCAGGATGTCTACCCAGCCCGGCACCGTCAGTTGCGCCGCGATCAACGGCACGATCAGCCAGGACACCAGGCCGCCGGTGATCCAATAACTTTCCCAGGCCCAGCCGCGGACCTTCTTGTAGGGGATGTAGAAACTGCCGGAGGCGAAGCCGCCGATAAAGTGCAGAATCACACCAAGGAGAATGATTTCCACGTAGTCGAATCCTTTTTATTGTTGTTGTGCATCGGTGGGTTCAGGGCCGGGACAGGTGGAACATGGGCAGCAAATCGACGCTGGCCGGCGAGGCGTCCGCATGGCTGGGCATGATGTCCTGCATGTAGCTCCACCAGCGTTGCATCAGTGCGGTGCCGGGCAGTTCGTCCAGGCCGTGGGCGTCTTCATGGGTCAGCACGGCGAACAGCGCGTTGGCCGGTTCGTCGAGGAAAATCCGATAGTCCACCACACCTGCGTCCAACAACGCTTGGGCCAGTTCGGGCCAGATCTCGTCGTGACGCCGGCGATATTCATCGGCCTGCCCGGGGTTGAGGTTCATGCGAAAGGCACGGGTCTGCATCACTGCGCTCCATGGGTCGGGGTGTAGATTCGCACTGCGTTGTGCAGGAAAAACTGCGCCTGCACGGCTTCGGGTTTGTGCGCCAAACAGCTTTTTACGAGCCCCAGCGTGGTGGCGAAATCCGCCAGGTGATCGCTGTTGGGCCAGTCGCTGCCGAAGAAACAGCGCTCGTCGCCAAACGCTTCCCACAACACCGCCAACCGGTCGTTGTAGAACGCGGTGTCGACGATCAGGCCGTGCGGGCCGACCTGGGGGATTTCCGCGAGTTTGGCGAATACATTCGGCCGCTCCGCCAGGCGCAGCAGGTCGGCGTGATAAGCGGCCTCTTCACCGGCCGGCACTTGGGCATTGGGCAAATGGTCGACGATGATGCGCAGCTCGGGCAGTGCATCGCTGAGCTTCAACAATCCCTTGATCAAACGCGGGTTCGGGTTGGCACTGTCCAGGCTGCGCCCGCTGGCGGCCAGTTGGCGCAGGCCGTTGATAAAACCGGGGCGCGTCTGATCCAGCAGCAGGTCGCGGTCCCACAGGTTGCCGTAGCGCAGGCCGAGGAACAGTGGCTCTTGCACCAGTGCAGCGAGGTCGGCGGCGAAGTCGGCGTGCAGCGGGTCCAGGTTGCCGACAAACCCGAGCATGCGCGGGTCGCTGCGCAGGGTTTCGAGGATCCAGCGGTTGTCGTCGCGCCATGGGCTGGCTTCCACCGCGATGGCGCCGACCACATTGTGCGAGCTGGCGACGGTCCAGTAATCGCGGGGTAAATGCGCGGCATACAAGCGGTTGCCCGGCTCGGGCCACGGGATGCCCTGGGGGCGACGCGGATCGAACAGGTGCAGATGACTATCGATGATAGGGCCGGTATAGAGCGTCTGGGGCATTGCGCAATCCTTGTGGGACTCTGTCAGGAACGGCCAGCACGCTACCGCGCACCGGCCCATTTCACCACCTCAGCTCTGCAGGTACACCACATGGGTATGGGTGTATTCGTAGAGGCCGTGCTTACCATCGGCACCGCCGATCCCGGACTTACGCACGCCAGCATGGAAACCCTGCATGGCCTCGAAGTTTTCGCGGTTGACGTAGGTTTCGCCAAAGTCGATCTCGCGCACCGCGTGCATGGCCTTGCCCAGGTCACGGGTGTAGATCGACGAGGTCAGGCCGTAGTCACAGTCATTGGCCAGGGCGATGGCTTCGTCGAGGTCGTCGACGATCTGGATCGGCAGCACCGGGCCGAAGATCTCTTCGCGCATGATCTCCATGTCGGCGCGGCAGCCCGCCAAAACCGTCGGCTGGAAGTGAAAGCCCGCGCCAAGGTCAGCGATCTGCCCGCCGCTGACCAGCGTGGCGCCCTGGCTCAACGCGGTGCGCACCTTGCGATTGACGTTGTCCAGGCCCTGGCGGTTGATCAGCGGGCCCATTTCCGCATCGGCCATGGCCAGCGGATCACCGTAGCGCGTGGCCGACATGGCCGCGCTGATGCGCTCGATAAACTGATCCGCGACCTTGCGCTCCACATACACCCGCTCGGCGCAGTTGCACACTTGCCCGGTGTTGATAATGCGCGAGTCGCGGATGGCTTTGACGGCCAGGTCCAGGTCGGCATCCGCCAGCACAATGGCCGGCGCCTTGCCGCCCAGCTCCAGGTTGAGTTTGGTAATGTTCGGCGCGGCGGCGGCCATGATGCGTGAGCCAGTGGCAACGCTGCCGGTGAAGCTGATCATGTCCACGCCTTTGTGAGCGGTGAGTGCACCGCCGACCTGGCCATCACCGCAGACCACATTGAACACGCCGGCGGGCAGGTCGGTCTCGGCCACCAGTTTGGCGAATTCAAAGCAGTTGTTCGGGGTTTCTTCACTGGGCTTGATCACGATGGTGTTGCCGGTGAGCAGCGCCGGGGCCATTTTGCGTGCGATCAAAAAGAACGGGAAATTCCACGGAAGGATGCCCGCCACTACGCCCAAGGGTTTGCGGAACAGGAAGATGTTTTCGTTGGGCCGGTCGCTGGTGATGATCTCGCCTTCGATGCGGCGCGCCCATTCGGCCATGTAGTCGAGGTAGTCGGCGGTGAAATTCACTTCAACTTCGGCCAGCCCGCTGACCTTGCCCTGTTCCAGGGTGATGGTGCGGGCCAGGTGCGCGACGTTTTCCCGCAGCTTGGCGGCGATACGGCGCAGGTGCCCGGCGCGTTCGATGGCCGGTTTGCGCGCCCACTCTTTTTGCGCACCCCGTGCAGCGGCGAGGGCCTGGTCGACGTCAGCGCCGGTTGAGGCGGGCACCTTGGACAGCAAGGCGCCGGTGGCCGGGTTGAGCACATCGAGATGGGCTTCGCTGGAGACGAAGCGGCCATTGATAAAGTTCTGGTACACGGGAACGGATGACATGGGCAGCTCCTTAGTAAGTGCGCGACGGCGCTTTCGCGTCGGTAACCGGGCGATAGCGGGCGAGGGTGGCCAGGGCGCTCTGGCGCAGCAGGCTGATGTCGATGGCCACGGCGATAAAGCGGCAACCCCAGGCCTGGTAGCGGCGTGCGTCGTCTTCGTTGGGCGCCAGGATGCCGCAGACCTTGCCGGCGGCGAGGGTGGCGTCCACCGCGTGCCGGATGCGCTCCTGCACCTCGGGGTGGCCGGGGTTGCCGGCGTGGCCGAGGCCGATGGACAAGTCGGCGGGGCCGATAAATACCGCATCCACGCCTTCGACAGCGGCAATCGCCGCGACGTTTTCCACGCCCAGGCGCGACTCTACCTGCACGATCAGGCACAGCTCTTCGTGGGCGGTTTGCAGGTAGTTCGCCACACCATCCCAGCGGGTGGCGCGGGTCAAACCGCCGCCGACGCCGCGGATGCCGTGGGGCGGGTAACGCATGGCGCGCACCAGGGCCTGGGCCTGTTCGGCGGTTTCGACCATAGGGATCATCAGCGTCTGGGCGCCGACGTCGAGCAGTTGCTTGATCAGGCTGGCGTCGCCATTCACCGCACGCACCACCGGCGCGGTGGCGTAGGGCGCCACTGTCTGCAATTGGTTGAGTACGCTGGGCACGGTGTTGGGCGCGTGTTCGCCGTCGATCAGCATCCAGTCGTAACCCAGGCCTGCGACGATCTCGGCGGCGTAGCCGGTGGCGAAACCGGCCCAGATGCCGTACTGGGTGGCGTCGTGCGCCAGGGCGGCCTTGAAGCCATTGCGGGGCATGTTCATGGCAGGTTCCTTAGCGGTTATACGGACGGTGCAGTTGGCAATCCGGGTTCAGGTCAACGCCGAAGCCGGGCTTGTCGAGCACCGACAGGCGCATGCGGCCATTGATTGGCACCGGTTCGCCGAGCAGTTGCGGGTGGAACATCGGCACCACTTCATCGGCCTTCGGCGCCATCATCAGGAATTCGGCGAACGGGCTGTTTTGCCGCGTGGCGACAAAGTGGTAGCTGTACACCGACGAGCCGTGGGGCACGACCATCGCGTTGTGGGCGTCGGCCAGGGCCGAAATTTTCACCAATTCAGTGAGGCCACCGCACCAGCCGACATCCGGCTGGATAATGTCGCAGCAGCCCATTTCCAGCAGCATGCGGAAACCCCAGCGGGTGGCTTCGTGTTCGCCAGTGGTCACCAGCATGCCCTTGGGCACGTTGTTGCGCAGGGCCGCGTAGCCCCAGTAATCGTCCGGGCTCAGGGCTTCTTCGATCCACTTGAGCCCGTGTTCATGGGCGCCGATCGCCAGTTTGGTGGCGTAGTTGAGGTCCAGGCTCATCCAGCAATCGAGCATCAGCCAGAAGTCCGGGCCGACCCGCTCGCGCATGTCGGCCAATTGTTTGAGGTTTTTGCGCAGGCCTTCTTCGCCTTCGCTGGGGCCGTGGTGCAGGGGCATCTTGCCGCCGATAAAGCCCATCTTCTGGGCCAGGTCCGGGCGGGCGCCGGTGGCGTAGAACTGCAATTCGTCACGCACCGCACCGCCGAGCAGTTGGTGCACCGGCTCCTGGCGGATCTTGCCGAGCAAGTCCCACAGCGCCAGGTCGACGCCGGAAATGGTGTTGATCACCAAGCCTTTGCGGCCGTAGTAGAGGGTGGACTGGTACATCTGGTCCCAGATCTTTTCGATATCGGTGACGCGGGCACCTTCAATAAAGCGCGCCAGGTGCTTTTCGACGATATACGCCGCCGGTTCGCCGCCGGTGGTCACAGCAAACCCGACGGTGCCGTCGCTGGCTTCGATCTCCACCACCAGCGTGCCGAGCACGTTGATGCCGAAACTGCGACGGCTCTGGCGGTACTCGGGGTATTTGCTCATGGGTGTGCAGATGTGATCGTCGATCCAGTGGCCGTCGGCCTGATCGTGGTAATCGGCGCCGCCGCCTCGCAATACAAAGGCGCGCACGTGTTTGATGGTGAGATGACCCATGGTAAGACTCCTGGCGTTAAACAGTGGCCGGCGTGTTCGATGCAGTGCGGCCGGGTGAATGGATGCCCAGTACCAGCAACGCAGCCAGTACCGTAGTGGCGGACAGCAGGTACAAACCGGCTGCCGGGGAATGGAAGGCGCCTTCGGCCCAGTGCTTGATGACCGGTGCGATAAAGCCGCCGAGGGCACCGAAGGAGTTGATCAGCGCAATGCCCGCTGCCGCAGCGCTGCCCGCCAGGTAGCTCGACGGAAAGGTCCAGAACACCGGCTGCACCGCGATAAAACCCGAGGCGGCAAAACACAGGGCGAGCATGCCCAGCAACGGGTTGGTGAAGGTCACCGAGCAGGCGATGCCGGCAGCGGCCATCAATAACGTCAGGCAGGCGGTGCGGCGGCGCTCGCCGGTGCGGTCGGAATAACCGGGAATCCACCACGCAGCAAACAGCGCGCAGATCCACGGAATCGCCGAGACCAGCCCGACCATCAAGCCGACCTTGGTGCCGAGCAGGTCGCCCACTTGGGTCGGCAGGTAAAACACCACGCCGTAGACGCTGGCCTGGATCAGCAAATACACCAGGCACAGGTACAGCACCGATGGCTGGCACAGCACGTTAAGCAGGCTGCGGCCGTGGGAGGTTTTGTGTTGGTCTTCTGCATCCAGCAAGGTCTGGATGTGCTCGCGCTCATCCGCGTTCAGCCACTTGGCATCGGCGGGACGGTTGTCCAGGTACCAGTAGGCCCAGATGCCCACGGCGGTGGCCATCAGGCCTTCCACCGCGAACAGCCACTGCCAGCCATGGATGCCAGCGAAGCCGTCCATCTCCAGCAGCAAACCGGACAGCGGGCTGCCGAAGATAAATGCCAGGGGCGCACCAAAGTAGAAGAAACCCATGGCCTTGCCGCGTACGGCCTGGGGGAACCAGTAAGTGAGGTAGAGGATCACGCCGGGGAAGAAGCCGGCTTCGGCCACACCGAGCAAGAAACGCAGCAGGTAAAAACTGGTTTCGTTGTGGGCAAACACCATCGCCGCCGAAATCAGGCCCCAACTGACCATGATGCGGCACATCCACAGGCGGGCGCCGACACGGTGCAGGATCAGGTTGCTCGGCACTTCCAGCAGCGCGTATCCGACAAAGAACACACCGGCGCCGAAGGCAAACGCGGCATCGCTCAAGCCGGTGTCGGCCTGGAAGGCTTGTTTGGCGAACCCGACATTGGCGCGGTCGAGAAACGCCATGATGTACATCAACAGCAGGAAGGGCAGCAGCCGCCAGGAAATCTTGGCGAGCAGGGGCGCGGGCAGGGTTTTCATGATGGAGTCCGTTGTTTTGTTCTTATGGGACGGACTGTACGGCGACCGAGCAATGCGCTACAAATCGAATCTAGCTTACAAGTGATACCCTCAGGGTATCGATAATGAGGAATTCATGAGTAGTCCCGTCATCTCCCGCAGCCTGTTCAATCGCCTGCGCTACAAGCATCTGCACATGCTGGTGGCGCTCAGTTCCAGCCAGAACCTGCACCGTGCCTCCCAGGCCCTGAACATGTCACAACCTGCGGCCACACGCATGTTGCGCGAGATCGAGGACATGTTCGGTTGCGACCTGTTCGAACGCTTGCCACGGGGCATGCGGCCTACGGCGCTGGGCCAGGAGCTGATCCGCTTCGCCGAGTCGGCCCTCAGCGGCCTGGACCGTTGCGCCGAGGACTTGATGGCGCGCCAGCAGGGCGGCTACGGCTACTTGTCCATCGGCACCATCATGGGCGCCGCGCCGGACCTGGTGATGGACGCCATCGCGCAGATCAAAGCGCTCAACCCGCAACTGCGCATCCGCATCATGGGCGACACCAGCGACCAAGTGATCCAACTGCTCGAACAGGGCCGCATCGACCTGGCCATCACCCGGCGCAACGCCGCCACCGACAGCGAGCACTACAGTTTCGAGCCTCTGGGCAACGAGCGAATGCTGGTGGTCGTGCATGCCTGGCACCGGCTGGCGCAACGTAAACACCTGGACCTGGCGGAACTGGTGCGCGACTGGCCATGGATCCTGCAACCGCAAACCAGCCCGGCGCGCATCGGCTTCGACCAGGCTTTGCAGGACCTGGCACTGCCGAGCCCGGCGGACATTATCGAATGCAGCTCGGTGTACTCCATGCAGCAGTTGATCCAACTGACCGACGCAGTGATGGTGCTGTCGGAAAGTGCCCTGCGCGATTACCTGAAGATGGGCCTGGTGGTGGCGCTGCCGGTGGCCCTGGATGTGCGCCTGGCACCGTTCGGCATGTTGCTGCGCAAGGGCGAGGGGGTGAGCCGGGAATTGGGGCTGTTTATGGATTTGCTGCGACAGAAAGCGGCGATGCTCTAAACGCAATGTTGAAAAGGGCATGGTGTCGCGGCAGGATATTAAATAGAATGAATCTCATTTGAGACTCACTCGCGCCGTGCAGGTTGCTTGCCATGAATGATGCTGTTGTCCCGACGCATGCCCCTGAACTGACGCTGTCAAGCTTGTACCGTGACCATCGCAGTTGGCTGGAAAGCTGGCTGCGCCGGCGCCTGGGCAATGCCTGGGATGCGGCGGACCTGAGCCAGGATACGTTCCTGCGCGTACTGGCCAGTGCCCAGCCGATTGCACAGATGCAGGAGCCGCGGGCGTATCTAGTGACGGTGGGTAAGCGCCTGTTGGTGAATTTTCATCAGCGTCGCAGCCTGGAACAGGCGTATATGAACGCCCTGGCCAGCTTGCCCGAAGCCTGTGTGCCGTCCCCCGAACAGCGCTGGCTGATGCTGGAAACCCTGCAAGCCCTGGATGAATTGCTCGATGGCTTGCCCGTGCTGGTTCGCCGCGCCTTTTTGTGGAGCCAACTGGAGGGCCTCGGGTACCGCGAGATTGCCGAACGGCTGGACGTGTCCGAGCGCACGGTCAAGCGTTACATGGCCCAGGCCTACGAACATTGCCTGCTGGTGGAACTGTGAGCCGCGACGTCGCCCGTGCTGCCGCCCAGTGGCTGGCGCTGCTGGAGTCCGGCGCGGCCACCGAGCGTGATCACGCCGCGCTGCAGCACTGGCGCGACAGCCATCCGCAACATGAACAGACCTGGCAGAAAGCCCAATCCCTGCGTCAACGCTTCAGCGGTTTGCCCCAGGCACTGGCGATGGCCAGCCTCGACCGCCCGCAACCGGGCCGGCGTGCGGTGCTCAAGCGCGCATTGGGCGTGGCGGCGCTGCTGCCGACGGCTTGGCTGATCAGCCGCCAGTTGCCCATCGACACTTGGCGGGCCGACCTGCATACCGCCACCGGCGAGCGAAAACGCCTGCCGTTGGCCGACGGTGCCAGCCTGCAGCTCAATACCGCCACGGCAGTAGACGTAGACCTGGCGCAGCGCCGCATCAGTCTGGTCGACGGTGAACTGGCGCTGACGGTGCCGGGCACGGCGGCGATGACCGTGCACACCCGCTACGGTGAACTCCGGCTCAGCCAGGCTGAACTTTGTGTTCGGCAACTGGCGTCCGGTTGTCTGGTGTCGGTGCTCAAGGGCATGGTGCAGGTGCGCGACCTGAACGGCCAGACGGCGACCTTGCAGGCAGGCCAGCAAGCGCCGCTCAAGGCCAGTGGACTTGGCGCCTGGGCGCCGTTTGATGTGTTGCAACTCGGTTGGCGCGACGGTGTGCTGACCGCGCAGAACCAGGCGTTGGGGGATTTTCTGCGGGAATTGGAGCGCTATCGTCCGGGTGTGTTGCGCTGGGAGCCTCGGCTTGAAGCGTTGCGGGTGACCGGCAGTTTTCGCCTGGACGACACTGATCGCATCCTCAACCTGCTGGCCTCGACCCTGGGCTTTGAGGTGCAGGCGCGCACGCGGTATTGGGTCACACTCAGCTGAAAGCGAGCTTGCCCGCTCACCACAACAGTTTTTATATACCCATATCGAATAAATAAAGAGTTATATATTCCTTTTAATGTCTCTACCGATAGCGCACTTTGAGGGCCTGCGCATTCGTGCGGATTGACCCAACAACCAAAAGGAAAGCCGACATGACTATTAAAGCGATCAACGTGCGCAACCAGTTCAAGGGCGTGATCAAGGAAATCCTGCTGGGCGAAGTGGTGTCGGAGATCGACGTGCAAACCGCGTCCGGCATCGTGACGTCGGTGATCACCACCCGCTCGGTGCGCGACCTGGAATTGAAAGTGGGCAGCGAAGTGATTGCCTTTGTGAAGTCCACCGAAGTGTCTATCGCCAAGCTGTAGACCCTAGCCCCCGCCATTGCAGCGGGGGCCATTTTTTTGCGCGTTTCAGCGGTTGCGCAAACTGCGCTCCATACGCTGCAAGCCTTCCTCCAGCATCACCCGTGGGCAACCGAAGTTCAGGCGCACGAACTGCTGGCTGTCATCACCGAATTCGATCCCTGCGCTCAACCCGACCTTGGCCTGTTCGAGGAAAAATTGCTGTGGGTCATCCAGGCCCAGGGCGCTGCAATCGAGCCAGGCGAGGAAGGTGCCTTGGGGGGCATGCATCACCACACCCGGCAAGCGCGTTTGCACAGCGTCGAGCAGGTAATCGCGGTTGGCTTGCAGGTACTGTTTCAACGCTTCCAGCCATTCGCCGCACTGGCTGTAGGCGGCGCGGGTGGCTTCCAGGCCCAGGGGGCTGACGCTGTCGACCATGCCGCAACGGGCGTGGTTGAAACGCTCGCGAATCTCGGTGTTCTGGATCACCGCAAAACAGGTCTTCAAGCCTGCCACGTTATAGGCCTTGCTCGCCGACATCAGGGTGATGGTGCGCTGGGCAATCTCGGGGCTGAGGCTGGCGGTGGGGATGTGGCGGCGGCCGTCGAAGCACAGCTCTGCGTGGATTTCGTCGCTGATGATCAGCGCGCCGTTGTCCAGGCAGGCCGTGGCCACGGCCAGCAGTTCTTCACGGGGGAAGACCTTGCCCATCGGGTTGTGCGGGTTGCTCAACAGCAGGGCGCCGGCGCCGGTCAAGGCTTCGCGCATGGCGGCCATTGGCGTGATGTATTCACCGTCGATCAATTCGAATGGGACTTCGATGCGCGGCAGGTTCCAGTGCCCCGGCGCCAGGCGAATCGGCCGGTAGTTGGGCGTTTGCAGCACCACCGGCTGGCCCGGTTGTACAAAGGCGTGCAGCGCCATGTTGAAGCCGGGCTCGACGCCGGGCAGGAACAGCAATTCCTCAGGTTGCACGCGCCAGGCGTACTTGGCCCACAGGTCGGCGACGATGGCTTCGCGCACATCCGGGCCGGCCACGCTGTAGCCGAGGATCTGCTGGTCCAGGCGCTCGTGCAGGGCTTGCAGAATGGCCGGCGGCGCGGCGATGTCCATGTCGGCGATCCACATTGGCAGCACATCGGCCGGGTAGCGGTTCCACTTGGTGCTGCCGGTGCCGAGGCGGGGGTGGATCGTGTCGAAATCAAAACTCATGGAGGGGCTCGTATCAGGAGGGGTGCGGGGGCAGGGATGGCGCTGATTCTAGCGCCATCCCGTAGCTGGGGTTGTAAAAAACCAGCTCTTTGGCAGGGGGCCCATATTTTCGGCCCGTTCCATGACCGACAAGTTCTGTAATAAAAACGCCATCGCGCTGGGGATTAAATCTCCAGCGGGCTATTTTGGTGCATCTCAACAACTAGAGTAGCCATGGATGAAATACCAACCCTTCAGCCGTACCTTGATTGCCACTGCCCTGGTGTTGACGGTCAGTGGTGTACAGGCCGCTTCCCAGGCCCCGGTGGCCGGTGAAAATGGCATGGTGGTGACGGCCCAGCATTTGGCAACGCATGTCGGCGTGGATGTACTCAAGGCCGGCGGTAATGCAGTGGATGCGGCCGTGGCCGTGGGCTACGCGCTGGCGGTGGTGTACCCGGCGGCGGGTAACCTGGGCGGCGGCGGTTTCATGACCGTGCAACTGGCGGATGGGCGCAAGACCTTCCTCGACTTCCGCGAAAAAGCTCCGCTGGCAGCCACCGCCAACATGTACCTGGACAAGGACGGCAACGTCATCGAAGGCCTGAGCGCCAAGGGCCACCTGGCTGTCGGCGTGCCCGGCACCGTGTCCGGCATGGAGCTGGCGCTGAGCAAGTACGGCACCCTCAAGCGCGCCCAGGTGATTGCCCCGGCGATCAAGTTGGCAGAAAACGGCTTCGCCCTGGAACAAGGCGATATCGACCTGCTGCACACCGCCACCGGCGAGTTTGAAAAAGACCAGGACCTGCGCGGCATCTTCCTGCACAACGGCCAACCGATGCAGGTCGGGCAGAAACTGGTGCAGAAAGACCTGGCCAAAACCCTCAAGGAAATCTCTGCCAAAGGCACAGACGGTTTCTATAAAGGCTGGGTCGCCAAGGCCCTGGTGGACTCCAGCCAGGCAGGGAAGGGCATCATCACCCAGGCTGATCTCGACAAGTACAAGACCCGCGAACTGGCGCCCATCGAGTGCGACTACCGTGGCTACCACGTCGTTTCCGCGCCGCCGCCGAGCTCGGGCGGTGTAGTGATCTGCCAGATCATGAATATCCTCGAAGGCTACCCGATGGCCGACCTGGGCTATCACTCGGCCCAGGGCCTGCACTACCAGATCGAAGCCATGCGCCACGCCTATGTGGATCGCAACAGCTACCTCGGCGACCCGGACTTCGTGAAGAACCCGATCGAGCATCTGCTGGATAAAAACTACGCCGCCAAACTGCGCGCAGCCATCGAACCGCAAAAGGCCGGGGATTCCCAGGCGATCAAACCGGGCGTTTCGCCCCATGAAGGCAACAACACGACCCATTACTCCATCGTCGACAAGTGGGGCAATGCGGTCTCCGTCACCTACACCCTCAATGACTGGTTCGGCGCGGGCGTGATGGCAAGCAAGACCGGTGTGATCCTCAACGATGAAATGGACGACTTCACCGTCAAGGTCGGCGTGCCGAATATGTACGGGCTGGTGCAGGGTGAAGCCAACGCCATCGCCCCAGGCAAAGCGCCGCTGTCGTCGATGAGCCCGACCATCGTGACCAAGGATGGCAAGGCCGTGATGGTGGTGGGTACGCCGGGTGGCAGCCGCATCATCACTGCGACCTTGCTGACCATCTTGAACGTGATCGACTACAAGATGAACATCCAGGAAGCCGTGGACGCTCCGCGTTTCCACCAGCAGTGGATGCCGGACACCACCAACCTTGAGACCTTCGCGGTCAGCCCGGACACCCAGAAGCTTCTGGAAAGCTGGGGTCACAAGTTTGCCGGGCCGCAGGATGCCAACCATTTGGCGGCGATCCTGGTGGGCGCGCCTGCATTGGGCGGCAAGCCGGTGGGGAATAATCGTTTCTACGGGGCGAACGACCCGCGTCGCAATACGGGCCTGTCCCTGGGCTACTGAAGCCTGACGCGGTTAAAAATGTGGGAGGGGCGGTGCGACGATTCGACTTGCCCGCGATGGCGTCCTGTCAGTCAACCAATGTGTTTTCTGATACGCCGCCATCGCGGCATGGGTATCTACACATCTTTGGTGAAAACGTACCCTTAGCGAACGAGGCTCTTGTGGTGAGCGGGCTTGCCCCGCGCTGGGCTGCGAAGCGGCCCTAAAACCAGACGCCGTGGTTTACTGGGTTATCGCGATGGCCTTCCTTATTGGGGCCGCTTCGCGCCCCAGCGCGGGGCAAGCCCGCTCACCACAGGGTTTTATGCCAGCCTTTAAGAGTTGTGTAGATACCTATGGCCATCGCGGGCAAGCCCTAATGCCGGTCAGTTAAGAGATAAAAGGGCAAAAAGTAACCTGTGGCGAGGGAGCTTGCTCCCGTTGGACTGCGCAGCAGTCCCATTTTTGGGACCGCTTCGCGGCCCAGCGGGAGCAAGCTCCCTCGCCACAGGTACGGTGTTCGTCCTTAACTGACTGGCATTAGGGCAAGCCCCCTCCCACAGTAAGGGCAGTGTTAAGGTTCAAGCAGGTGTTCCACTGCCGCAAACGCCGCAGCGCGGCGCGCCTCCCAATCCCCACGAATCACCACCACCGGCTGCTGATGCTGCTGCATCCAGTCCAGGCTTTGCTGGAAAAACGCGCGGCGATCTTCCAGCTCCGGCTGGCAGCGTTGGCCATCGGCTGTCCACTCCACATCTTCCGGCGAGAGCAGTAGGTGCAGGTCGTAATGACGGGCCAGCAGCTCATCGTCGAGCCACGCCGGGTAGTCGCCGAACAGGGTCTTGCTCCACAGCGTGTTGGTGAGCAGGTGGGTGTCGAGAATCAGCAGGTTGGGTTGCTGTTTGCGGGCGGCATCTTCCCAGGCCAGTTGGCCGTGGGCGATGGCCGGGATGTCCGCCAGGGTGGTATCGCGCTGATGGTGGTCGATGAAATGGCGTACATATTCACCGACCATCAACCCGCCGAAGTGTTTGTTCAACTCGGCAGCCAACCAGCTCTTACCGCTGGATTCGGGCCCCGCCAACACCACGACCTTCATGTGCGCAACGCCGGATCGGCGCGCCATTCGCGCCAGCCTTGTACAGCTATCACGGTGAATAGCGCATAGAGACCGGCGGTGAGGTACAGGCCTTTATAGAGGAACAGCCCGACGAAGATGACATCCACGGCAATCCACAGCGGCCAGCATTGCACGCGTTTCTGCGCCATCCACATTTGCGCCACCAGGCTGAAGCCGGTGAGGGCGGCGTCGAGCCAGGGTTGCGCGGCGTCGGTCCAGTGGGCCATGGCGGCGCCGAGCAGCAGGCTGCCCACCGCGCCGATCGCCAGGCTGGTCATGATGGCCGGCACGCCCAGGCTCGTGACCTGGCGGCCCTGCTTGACCTCGCCGGCGCGGGTCCACTGCCACCAGCCATAGACTTGCAGCGCGGCGTAGACCACTTGCAGCAGCATGTCGGAATAGAGTTTCACGTCGTAGAACACCCAGGTGTACAGCAACACCATCACCAGGCCGATGGGCCAGCACCAGGGGTTTTGCTTGACCGTGAGCCAGACAGCGATCACCCCCAGGGCGGCGGCGAACAGTTCAAGCCCGGACATGGCGATTCCTTGGGGGAGTGGGAGAGGGCGGTGATTGTAACCACAGGCCAGCAATCTTCAAAACACAGGAGGGCAAAGGTGCGAGGGGACAGGTCTCCTCCCACCTTTGGAGCAGGGTCAGACCTTGAACTGGCGCAAGAGGCCGTCGAGTTGCTCGCTCAAACCGCGCAAATGCACGCTGGCCACGCTGGACTGCTCCGCCGCCAACGCCGTGCTATGGGACAACCCCGCCGCCTGGGTGACGTTCTGGTTGATGTCTTCCACCACATGGGCCTGTTGCAGGGTGGCACTGGCGATTGAGGCGTTCAGGCCGTTGAGGTTGTGCAGGGCCTGGCCGATGGCGGTCAGGCTGGCACCGGCCTGGCCCGCTTGCTCGATGGTCAGTTGCGAAGCGCTGTGGCTGTCGCTGATCACCTTGACCGCCGCTTCCGAGTGCCCTTGCAGGCGCTCGATCATCGCCTGGATTTCGGCGGTGGACTTCTGCGTGCGTTGGGCGAGCAGGCGAACTTCGTCGGCTACCACCGCAAACCCCCGGCCTTGCTCCCCGGCGCGAGCGGCTTCGATGGCGGCGTTCAGGGCCAGCAGGTTGGTCTGGTCGGCGATGGAGCGGATCACTTCCAGCACGCCACCGATCTGTGTGCTTTCGCTGGACAGCGTGCGGATCACTTCCACGGCCTGGCTGATGGTGCTGGAGAGCTGGTCGATCTGTTGCAGGCTACCGTCGATATTGACCTGGCCTTGTTGCGCTTGGGCCTGGGCGTCGCGCATTTCGCTGGCGGCGTGTTCAGCGTTCTTGGCCACGTCCTGCACGCCGTAGGTGACTTCGTTGATGGCGGTGGCCACCAGTTCCATCTGTTGCGACTGCTGCTGGCTGCGGTCATGGGCCTGGCTGGCGTTGTTGCCCAGCTCGGTAGAGGACTGGCCCAAGGCGTTGGCGCACACCTGCAATTGGCTCACCACCTGGCGCAGCTTGGCGGTGAAGCTGTTGAAGTGCTGGGACAGTTGTGTGACTTCGTCACGGCCGTGGGTGTCGAGGCTGCGGGTCAGGTCGCTTTCGCCGCTGGCGATATTGCCCATGGCATGCACCGCCGCCTGCAACGGCCGCACGATGCTGCGCGCAATCAGCGACACCAGCAGGCCCATCACCAGCGCAATGACCAGGCCGACCACTGAGGCTTTCCAGACCTGGGCGGTGAACTCGGCCTGGACGTCGTCTATATACACGCCGGAGCCGATAATCCAGCCCCAGGGTTCGAACAACTGGATATAGGAAGTCTTCGCCACGGGCGCCTGTGCGCCGGGCTTGGGCCAGCGATAGTTGACGATGCCGGCACCCTTGGCTTTTGCCAGGTTCACGAACTCGTTGAACACTGCAAACCCATCGGGATCGCGGATGGCCGAGAGGTTCTGGCCATCGAGCTTGGGGTTGGCCGGGTGCATGATCATCACGGGCGTGAGGTCGTTGATCCAAAAATAGTCGTCGTGGTTGTAACGCAACCCGCGCACCGCGCTCAGGGCTTGTTTCTGGGCCGCGTCGCGGGTCATGACGCCGGTGGTTTCCAGGCCGTGATAAAACGTCAGGATGCCACTGGCGGTCTGGACTACATGTTGGGTCTGTTGGCGCTTGGCTTGGTAAAGGTCGTCGTGGATCTGCTTGAGCATCAGTAAACCCAAGGTCAGCAGCATCAGCACGGCGACTATCAGGATCAGCCAGAGGCGTCGGCTAATCGACATATTGCGCAAACTGTTCATCGTCCTGGCACTCCGGGCTTTTTATAATTGTGGGCGTCGCATCGACTTTTACGCCTTGTCTGATAGGCTTTCGGCCTGTAATCGGAAAACCTGAGTACTGCCTGATTTTCACAGCATTTTTGCGGGCCAGTGTTGACCATCATCAACATTGGGCCTTCAGCGCGCGCGTCGTCAGTGAACCATTAAAAAAGACTAGTAAGGCATGCCATGGCGCATGACCTTTGGGGGAAGCATGGATTTTTGGACCGCCATTCAGGCATTGATTCTTGGTGTAGTGGAGGGGCTTACAGAGTTTCTGCCGATCTCCAGTACCGGCCACCAGATCATCGTCGCCGACTTGATTGGCTTCGGTGGTGAGCGCTTCGAAGCATTCAATATCATTATCCAGTTGGGTGCCATTCTGGCCGTCGTCTGGGAGTTTCGCCGCAAGATCCTGGACGTGGTCGTCGGTTTGCCGACTCAGCGCAATGCCCAGCGTTTCACCGTGAACCTGATCATCGCCGTGCTACCGGCCGTGGTGCTGGGGGTGATTTTCGCGAACGCGATCAAGCATTACCTGTTCAACCCGATCACGGTGGCTTCCGCCTTGGTGGTGGGTGGCGTGATCATGTTGTGGGCTGAGCGGCGCGAACATACCGTGCATGCTGAAACGGTCGATGACATCACCTGGAAAGATGCCCTCAAGGTCGGCTTTGCCCAGTGCCTGGCCATGATCCCCGGTACCTCGCGCTCCGGCGCCACCATCATCGGTGGACTGCTGTTCGGCCTGTCACGCAAGACGGCCACCGAGTTCTCGTTTTTCCTGGCCATGCCGACCATGGTCGGCGCGGCGCTGTACTCGGGCTACAAGTACCGCGACCTGTTCCAGCCGGCGGACCTGCCGGTGTTTGCCATCGGGTTTATTACCTCATTCATTTTCGCGATGATCGCGGTCAAGGGCCTGCTCAAGTTCATCGCCAGCCATAGCTACGCGGCGTTTGCCTGGTACCGCATCGGTTTTGGCCTGCTGATCCTGGCGACCTGGCAGTTCGGTTGGATCGACTGGGCGGCGGCCAAGGCATGAGCATCCAGCACCCACGCTTGAAGGCGGCGCTCTTTGTGCTGTTGTGCGCGGCGCCGCTGTTGGGGTCGGTGCTGGTGTGGCAACGCGGCGAAACCGTGGTCCCGCTGGCGGCCTATGGCGTGGTCAGCGTGATCGCGTTTTTCCTGTACTGGAGTGACAAACGCAAAGCGCAGACCGACAGTTGGCGCACCCCGGAAAACATCCTCCACGCCGTGGAGCTGGCGGGCGGTTGGCCGGGGGCGTTGATTGCCCAGCAGGTGTTCCGGCACAAGACACGCAAGGTGTCTTTCCAAGTGCTGTTCTGGGCGATTGTGCTGCTGCACCAGGTGTTCTGGTTGGACCAGCTGTTCCTCGGCGGCACGTTACTGTCAGTCCTCTAGCCACAAGCCGATCTGCGTGCGCTTGGGCAATTTGCTCACCACCAATTGGTGGGAACGCTGCAACAAGCCACGCAGTTCCTCGGCGCCCAGCGGGTAGGGTGTGTTCATGATGATCCACTGCGCACGCGCCAGATACGGCGCCGGGTGGATGCCGGGACGGTCGACGTGGCCCAGGAACAGCTCCTTGTCGACCTTGAACGCCAGCGAATCACCGCGCAGGTTTTGCAGGGCGAACATCTTGTTGCCGGCAATCGAGAACACCCGCACACCGCCCCATTTATAGTCTTCCCGCGCACCCGGCAGGCTCAGGCAGAAGGTGGCGACTTGTGCTTCGGTCATTTTCATAGCAGACGGTCTCCGCAGCTTTTAAAGCCTTCTTCCAGGTAATCGATCCAGGCACGAATGGCCGGCAGCACGCCGCGCCGGTGCGGGTACACGGCCTGTAACCAGCCGCCCGGCAGTGACCATTCCGGCAGCAGCTGCACCAACTGGCCGTTGGCCAATTCTTCCTCGCAATACATCATCGGCAGCACGGTGAAGCCCAGGCCCATGATGGCGCTGGCCTTGCGCACGTTGAAGTCATCAACGCCCAGGCGCGCCTCCATGATCAGGTCATGGGGCGTGCCCTGGGGATCGAGAATACGTTGGTGCACCATGCGGTCCGCCTCCAGCGCGCCGAGTATCGGCAACTGCTTGAGGTCATCGAGGGTGCTGATTTGGCGGCCGTGCAAGAAGTTCGGGCTGGCAACCAGAGCGGTCTGGGCCGGGCGCAGGCGTTTGGTGACGAGCAACGGGTCTTCATCGCCCAGCTCGCGCACGCGCAGCGCGACGTCGATGCCTTCGGCCACCAGATCGACGCGGCGGTTGACCAGGGTCATTTCCAGCTGAACCTGAGGGTGCGCTGCGAGAAATCCAGCGACCACATCCGGCATGATGTTGTTTGCCAACCCCACCGGGCACGTCACCCGCAACCGGCCACGGGGTTCGCTGGACATGCTGGCCACGGCCTCGTCGGCCATCTCGGCTTCCAGCAGCATTGCCTGGCAGTGACGCAGGTAGCGCTCGCCGACGGCGGTGAGGGTCAGCTGGCGCGTGGTGCGTTGCAGCAGGCGCGCGCCCAGGCGTTCCTCCAGCTCGGCAATCCGCCTCGATAGGCGTGATTTGGGAATGCCCAGCAGCCGACCAGCGGCAGCGAAACCGCCGGCTTCGACGACTTTGGCGAAATAGTAGAGATCGTTGAGGTCTTGCATGGCGCGCCCATTGTCCTGTCAGTGGGACAAACTATCGCATTGCAGGCGGCTTATCGAGTATTGGTTTCATGCGTAGCATCACCACCATCTGATCGCCCTAGTCGATCCCACCTCGGAGATTCATCATGAAACTGTTGCATATCGATTCCAGCATCCTCGGCGACAACTCCGCTTCCCGTCAGCTCAGCGCCGGCGTAGTGAAGGCCTGGCAAGCGGCTGAGCCGAGTGTGGAAGTGACTTACCGTGACCTGGCCAGCGACGCGATCAACCACTTCTCCGGCGCCACCCTGGGCGCGTTGGGCACCGCCGCCGACCTGCGTGACGCTGCGCAAAAGCACGAAGCTGAACTGAGCGCTTCGTCCCTGGCTGAATTCCTCGCTGCTGACGCCATTGTGGTCGGTGCGCCGATGTACAACTTCACCATCCCGACCCAACTGAAAGCCTGGATCGACCGTATCGCGGTCGCTGGCCAGACATTTCGTTACACCGAAGCGGGTCCGGAAGGCCTGTGCGGTAACAAAAAAGTGATCATCGTATCCACCGCCGGCGGCTTGCATGCCGGTCAAGCCTCGGGCGCGGCCCATGAAGGCTATCTGAAACTGCTGTTCGGCTTCCTCGGCATCACCAACATCGAAATCGTGCGGGCCGAAGGCCTGGCTTACGGTGATGAAGTTCGCAGCAAGTCCCTGAGCGACGCTAACGTACTGATCCAAGAGCAATTGTTCGCTGCCGCGTAAGGCTTGTGTAAATAACGCCTTCTCTCGGTTTCAATCTGAAACCGAGCGCCTAAACTCTGTATTCTGTTCGCCTGAACGCGACCGGACTACGGAGTTTTTTCGTTTACCCGCTGTCTCCTTTGATGTGGCCCAGGTTGTGCAAGCATGGGTTCAATACCCTGGACTTTTCATTCGACATGTCGGTTCTCACGCAGCAAAGGTGGACATCCCCATGATGCGTCTTTGTGCTGTTCTGGTTCTTTCCCTGCTCGGCGGCCTGATTTCAGTGCACGCCGCGCCCGCGCCGCACCCCCATTGGAGTGTCGGCTTTCATCGCATGACGTTTCTTGATCCGCTCGACCTGCAGCCCATGAAAGCCGTGGCGTTCTACCCATCTACCGGCCTTGAGCACACCACGCAGTTGGGTGCCTATCACGTCGCCGCCACCGAAGATTCCAGGATTGCCATTGGCCGTTTCCCGATGCTGATGTTGTCCCATGGCAACACCGGCACGCCGCTGGCCCTGCATGACCTGGCCACATCCCTGGCGCGCAAAGGTTTTGTGGTGGTGGCGGTGCTGCATCCCGGCGACAACTACAAGGACCACAGCCGCCTGGGCACGCTGAGCAATCTGTATGGGCGGCCGATCCAGATTTCCGAAGCGATCACCGCTACCCTGGCGGACCCGATGCTGTCGCCGTTTGTGGATATTGACCAGGTGGGCGTGATCGGCTACTCCGCCGGGGGTGAAACCGCGTTGATCCTCGCCGGCGCCAAGCCTGATTTCGACCGCCTGCGCCGCTATTGCCAGGAACGCCCGGAAGACCGCGACGCCTGCACTACCAAAGGCGAGTTGGTGGTGGACCGTGACGACTTGCAGCCGCAATCCGACCCGCGTATCCATGCGTTGATGCTGATGGCGCCATTGAGCCTGATGTTTGGCCGTCACACCTTGGCCGATGTGCATGTGCCGGTGCTGCTCTACAGCGGCGACGGTGACAAGCTGGTGGCCGTGGACAAGAACGCCGAAGCCCTCGCGCGCAAATTGCCTGAGCCGCCGAATTTCAAGCTGCTGGCCGGCGCAGGGCACTTCGTGTTCATGGCGCCGTGCGACAGCGATCAACTGGCCGCCATGCCGGCCATCTGCACCGACGCGGACGGTGTCGACCGCGAAGGCATCCACCGCGACTTGATCTCAGAGGCCGGGCGCTTTTTCGCTCACGCCCTCAGTGAGCCTTCTCGCGCGGGCTTACAGACCGCCGATCAGTAAGCCTTGCGCTTCAGCAGCAAGGTCACGCCCAGTGCCGTGACCGAAAGCAGCGCCGCGCAGAAGAAGATCCAGCCATATCCCAAGTTCAGCGCCACAAAGCCCATCAACGGCCCGGCAATCGCCAGCGCCAGGTCAAAGAACACTGCATACGCACTCAAACCAGCGCCACGGCTGCTATTGGGCACTTGTTTGATGGCTTCTACACCCAGCGCCGGATACACCAGCGACAGACCAAAACCCGTCAGTCCAGCGCCGATCAACGCGACGCCGGTGGACGGCGCCAGCCACAATAAGGTGAGGCCGAGGGTTTCGATAACCATGCACGCGATGGCGGCGTTGAACCCGCCAAAGCGGCTGATCGTCGAGATAAACACCAGGCGCGACAGGATAAAGCACACGCCAAACACCGAGAGGCAGTATGCCGCGCCTTCCCAGCCACGATTGAGGTAGTAGAGGGTAATAAAGGTGGTCAGCGTGCCGTAGCCAATCGAAGACAGGCACAAACTGGCCCCAAATGGCGCGATACGCCCAAACACTGCCCAGAATGGCAGGCGTTCGCCGCGCACCACCGGCACCGAGGGCTTGTTGCGGATCAGCATCAGGCCAAGTGCCGCGAGCACGGTCAGGGCATTCCCGAGGCTGTTGTAGCCATACTCGGCCACCATCACCACGCCCAGCGGTGCACCGATGGCGATGGCGCCGTACGACGCAATGCCGTTCCATGAAATCGACCGGGCCGTGTGCTCTGCGCCGACCTGGCCCATGCACCAACTGATGGTACCCACGCCGATCAGGCCTTGGGCCACGCCCAGCAACAGCCTTGCGACGATCAGAATGCCCAGGCTCAAGCTGGGCGTACTTTCCAGCAGCGTCGCGAAAAATGTCAGTACACCGCTGACCAAAATACCCGCCAGCCCCAGCACAATCGCACGTTTGGTGCCGACGTTGTCTGACATCCGCCCAGCCATGGGGCGGCTGAGCAGGGTCGCCAGATACTGCGAACCGATGGTGATCCCAGCCACCACGGCGCTGAAACCCAATTGTTCGTGCACGTAGCCGGGGATGACCGCAATCGGCAGGCCGATGCAGATAAAGGCGATAAAGGTGTAGAAGACGATGGAGACGATCTGCAAGGTGATCGACAGAGAGGAGGGGGCGGCGGTTGACATGGGCACTCGTTCGCGGGCGGGCGGTGAGGGCATCATGGCAAGGGCGTGGGGGAAAAGGAAGCAGCCTATCTATTAATTCCCATATTCCACCAGATGCAAAAAGCCCCATCACAGTGGATGGGGCTTTTACTCGCCGCTTGCAGCTAAACGCTAGTCACCGCTCTTAAAACACCACGCCTTGGCTGCGCAGGTAGTCATCATAGGTGCCGCTGAAGTCGATCACGCCGTCGGCGCTCAACTCGATGATGCGGGTAGCCAGGGACGATACGAACTCGCGGTCGTGGCTGACAAAGATCAGCGTGCCCGGGTAGTTTTCCAGCGCCAGGTTCAGCGCCTCGATGGATTCCATGTCCAAGTGGTTGGTCGGTTCGTCCATGATCAGCACGTTCGGCTTTTGCAGGATCAGCTTGCCGAACAGCATGCGACCTTGCTCACCACCGGAGATGACCTTGACCGACTTGAGGATCTCGTCGTTGGAGAACAGCATGCGGCCCAGCGTTCCGCGAATCATCTGCTCGCCCTGAGTCCACTGGCCCATCCAGTCGAACAGCGTCACGTCGTCTTCGAAGTCGTGCGCGTGATCCTGGGCGTAGTAGCCCAGTTCTGCCGCGTCGGTCCACTTGATGCTGCCTGCGTCCGGGGTCAACTCGTTGACCAGGGTGCGCAACAGGGTGGTCTTGCCGATACCGTTCGGGCCGATGATCGCCACGCGCTCGCCGGCTTCAACCTGGAAGCTGAAGTCCTTGAACAGCGGCTTGCCGTCGAAACCCTTGGCCATTTTTTCGACCATGACAGCCTGGCGGTGCAGTTTCTTGTTCTGATCGAAACGGATGAACGGGCTCACACGGCTCGAAGGCTTGACCTCGGCCAGCTGGATCTTGTCGATCGCCTTGGCCCGGGAAGTCGCCTGCTTGGCTTTCGAGGCGTTGGCCGAGAAGCGGCTGACGAAGGATTGCAGCTCGGAGATCTGCGCCTTCTTCTTGGCGTTGTCCGACAGCAGTTGCTCGCGGGACTGGGTCGCCACGGTCATGTACTCGTCGTAGTTGCCCGGGAACAGGCGCAGCTCGCCGTAGTCCAGGTCAGCCATGTGGGTGCACACGCTGTTCAGGAAGTGACGGTCGTGAGAGATGATGATCATCAGGCTGTTACGCTGGGTCAGGATGTTTTCCAGCCAGCGGATGGTGTTGATGTCCAAGTGGTTGGTCGGTTCGTCGAGCAACAGCACTTCAGGATCGGAGAACAACGCCTGGGCCAGCAACACGCGCAGCTTCCAGCCTGGGGACACTTCGCTCATCGGGCCGAAGTGCTGTTCCAGGGGAATACCCAGGCCCAGCAGCAGCTCGCCGGCACGGGACTCGGCGGTGTAGCCGTCCATCTCGGCGAACTCGGTTTCCAGCTCGGCCACGGCCATGCCATCGTCTTCGCTCATTTCCGGCAGCGAGTAGATACGGTCGCGCTCGGCCTTGACCTTCCACAGCTCCTCGTGGCCCATGATCACGGTGTCGAGCACGGTGAATTCTTCGTAGGCGAACTGGTCCTGGCGCAGTTTACCCAGGCGTACATTCGGCTCCAGCATGACCTGGCCGCCCGACGGGTCGAGATCGCCGCCGAGGATTTTCATGAAGGTCGACTTGCCGCAACCGTTGGCACCGATCAAACCATACCGGTTGCCGGCGCCGAACTTGACCGAGACGTTCTCAAAGAGCGGCTTGGCGCCGAACTGCATGGTGATGTTAGCTGTGGAGATCAATTACTTTACCTATCAATGGGTTGCGAGCGTGGCAGCAGGCGCCGTCAGGCATGCATCAACAGCGACATCAAGGCGCGAAACCCGGTCGCTGAGCAAAAAATGGGGATGTGTGTTGGAATTTGGCGCGCATTGTCGCATATGTGAGGCGACAGTTGTATGGCAGAGAACGACGGGTGTTCAGAGCCTTGTAAAGTCGGGCTCCACTCCTCGTGCAGGTCGGATGCCTGGCGGTATTTTTCGCCATTCGTCTAATGCCCGGCACTTGCACCGGCCTGCCGCCTCACATCATTAAGCGCGGATACCCCGAGCCTAAGAACGGAGAGCCAGCATGGACATCAATGAGAACGCCCCAGGCAATCTTTCACAGCAGGCCGTAACGCGCGGCACAGATAATGAGACAGGGCACGACCCGAGAAATGATGAGGACCATATCCCTCTACCGCCGGACGATGATGCACCGCTGGATGAGGACATGTCCGATGTCGATGCTGCCGATTCGGTCGCCAGCGAGCATCCCGACAACTGAACATGTGTAGCGTAAGGAACCCGGCCAGGCGCCGGGTTTTCTGTATCCATCATGCAGCCGGTGCATGAGTCGCAAAGTGCGGTTTGTCCAACGTCTCCGGCATCGCCACCCACAACAGCGCCAACGCGACACCCGCAACGCCGGCCAGGGTCAGGAAGGCCGCGTTGTAACCCGCCTGTTGCACCACGAACCCCGCGAGGCTGTTGCTCAATGCCGCGCCCAAGCCAAACACCGTGGACAGCGCGCCCAGGCTCACGTTGAAACGGCCGGTGCCTTGGGTCAGGTCTTTGACGATCACCGGGAACAGCGCGCCGAAGATCCCCGCGCCGATGCCGTCGAGCATTTGCACGGCCACTAGCCAATAGGGGTCGCTGGACAGGGTGTAGAGCACGCCACGCAGCGGCAGAATCATGAAGCCGAACATCAGCAGCGGCTTGCGCCCCCACACGTCAGCCTTGACGCCTACCAGCCAGGCCATCGGCACCATCACCAGTTGTGCGGCGACGATGCAGGCTGAAGTCAGCGGGGTGGCCATCTGCAGGTTGATTTGTGACAGTTTCTGGCTGACCAGCGGCAACATGGCGGCGTTGGCCAGGTGGAAGAGGGCGCAGCAAATGGCGAACAGCAGCAGCGGGCGGTTGGCCAGCAATACTTTCACGCCCGAGGGATGTTCGTGGTCGGTGGCGTGGGCCGGATCGAAACCGCGGGCGACGTCATGGTCGATGGCCTTGGCGGACACGCAACTGACCGCGACGATACTGGCCACCGCCATAAACGCCATCAGGTAGAACACCACGACTGGTCCATACAGGTAAGCCAAGCCACCGGCCAGCAGTGCGGCCACGGCGTTGCCGGCGTGGTTGAAGGTTTCATTGCGCCCGGTGCGGCGAGTAAAGGCGCGCGGGCCGGTGATCCCCAGCGAAATCGCGGAGATTGCCGGGGCAAACACGGACGCGGCGACGGCGCTGGCGGCCTGGGTCAAGGCCACCAGGCTGAACGCGCTGACGAAGGGCAGCACCAGGCAACTGGCAGTCACCAGGATGGCGGCGAGGGCAACCACGGCGCGCTTGCTGCGTGTGCGGTCAATCAGTGCACCGGCCGGGCCCTGGGTCAGCAGCGCGGCGATACCTGCCAGGGTCATGACCACGCCGATGCTGGCCGGGTCCCACTTGTGCACGGCCAGCAGGTAGATAGCCAGGTACGGGCCGAGGCCGTCCCGCACATCCGCCAGGAAGAAGTTCAGGCTGTCCAAAGACAGGGCATTACGCAGGTCGGAGTGGTTGGCCACGATGAAGGCTTCGCTGAGGCGGTGTTCAAGGGCTGAACACGCACTGCGTTAGTGACCTGCAAGGCGTGCGTTAAGTTTCGCCGGTTGCCCGGGGTTTTAATCTGCGGGCATCTGCCGTATTTTTTTGTGCCCCGCCGTATGACTTATCTGGAGACGCAATGGACATGCCCTCAGCTCAACAGGCAATTGCCTGTAACAAGGACGCTTGGGATCAATCTGCCAGCCTGCATAAAACCACCGACACCTGGCACGCGATGCTCAAGCGTGTCGGCAATGCGGATTTTTCCTGCCTGGACCCCACCATTACCGGGGTGCTGCAAGACATCGGTGTCGCCGGCAAGGACGTGGTGCAACTGTGCTGCAACAACGGTCGTGAAAGCTTGTCGCTGTTCGCCCTGAACGCACGCTCGGTGGTGGGGGTGGACCAATCCGCGGCGTTTCTCCAGCAGGCGCGTGAGCTTGCCGAGGTGTCGCCCCATGCGCCTGAATTTATCGAAAGCGATATCCACCACTTGCCGCAGCGTTTGCATGAGCGCTTCGACATCGCGCTGGTCACCATCGGCGTGCTCGGCTGGATGCCGGATGTGGCGCTGTTCATGCGCCATGCCGCCAGCACGCTGAAGCCCGGCGGTACGCTGGTGATGTATGAAACCCATCCATTTCTCGAAGTGTTCGACCCCAGGGCGCAAAACCCGTTGTTGCCGGCCAGCTCATACTTTCAGCGCGAGCCGTTTGTGCTGCAAGAGTCGATTGTCTATGAAGGCCAGGGCGCGGTAGCCGGGCCGACGTCGTACTGGTACGTGCACACCTTGGGCGACCTGGTGAACGCCGCGATTGGCGCCGACTTGCAGATCAGTCACTTGCAGGAATATGCACACTCCAATCGCGAAGAACTCTACGACCAGTACGAGCACCAGCCGGCGCAATTGCCGCTGTGCTTTACCCTGACCGCCACCAAACGGCCAGCCTGACCCGGTGGTGTCCAGGCAAAAAAAAGCCCGCGAAGACAGGCGGGCCAAGGGATTCACTGGAGTAGGTAGGCCTCACCTTATTGCGTTGAAAGTGAAGGCGTGGTGAAAACGCTGTCGCAATTTCGGATGGCCTACGGTTCAAGCGCGCCGTATGAAGCTGCGCATGGTCTGGCCTGCACCCGTCCTGAATGAAACTGGCCTGGGCATGCCTTCATCCGCCGCGATGAACACAAATGTATCGCCTTCGAGGCGGTAGCTGGCCGGCAGGTGTTTGCCGGCGTCTTCTCCGATGGAGTCCACCCAGGTGATGCTTTTGGGGACGGTAGTGCGGTCGAGGAAAAACTGGCCCTCCAGCAACACCTCACCACAGAGGGTCTTTACTTCGAAACGGTCGCCGGTGATTAGGGTAATTGCCCCCGGAGCACTGTGCGCATCGGGGGGGTTGAGTACGCCATTGTCCTCCAGCGAGGTTTGTTCCCAGGCTCCTTGGAGCGCTTGAACATCTGGGTCTGAAATGGCTGACATACAAATTCCTTTTTGCTGAAGGGTTAATTGCCGGCTGGCATGGAGGATGCTGATTTTTTTTGCCCGCTTGACGCGAAAGGTATGTAGGAATCGTCCTGTTTTTTGCTTTTTTTGTAACTTTTCCTTTGTCGAAGGGTCATTAACGTTACTTTACCAGCCCGCCGCATAACTTAACTTCTATGCTCGTGGACAACCGCGTAACTGAAATGAAACTTCTCGCTGCTTATCATTGGGTGTGAGGATTCAGTCACTCGGGTGGTGGACGTTGCCCCCTGTTTATACGGTTGTTATTCAGGGCTGTGTTTTTAGGCGCTGGATTTCAACTCATCAGGGTGTACTACATTTGAACAACACTCCTCAGCTTCGCCTACCTTCGACATCGGATGAAATTGATCTCGTTGAACTCCTCCACGCAGTATGGAAGCAAAAAAAACTGGTCATCGGTTGCACGATACTGGTTGGCCTTCTGGGAGTAGGTTACGCATTTCTTGCGCCCAGGGTTTACCAGGTCAGCAGTGTGCTGCGGCCAGCGGCGATCAATGAGCTGGATGCCCTCAATCGTTCCGAGGTCTACGAGTTGCCGCCGGCCGAGGCGTTGGCCAAGGTCGGCGCACAACTGGACTCCTACGAGGCCCGGCTGGGCTTTTTCAGGGCCAACCCGGCACTTTTCGAAGCCTTCCAGCGCCCTGGGCAAAGCCTGGAGCAGAGCTTTGAAGCCTTCAACCGCGATGGCATTAACCTGGTGATGCCAGATTTGAAGAAGGCTGACGCAGTCAACGCTTACGTTCGCCTGGAAATGCAGTACCCCAAGGGGGTTGATGGCGCGGCCATTCTTAACGGATTTGTCGACTACGCCATTGCACAGGAGCGCAACCAGGTAGGTGCCGACCTCAAGGTTATTGTCAATAACCGCCTCAACGAACTCAAGGGTAAGATCGACGCCGCACGTGCCAACTACGAAGCGGCTAAAGAATCGAAGATCGCCATGCTGCTGGAGTCGGATCAAGTCAAACGCGCACGTTTGCAGGATGAACTCACGGCGTTGCGTTTGCAGATGAAGATCGAGCGCACCAATCACCTTGCGGAACTGGCCGAGGCCATCTCCATTGCCAAGTCCGTTGGCTTCAAGACCCCCACCGCCCCCTCATCCATGGGAGGGAGCTCCCTGAACGGCTCGAACCCGACCATGCGCACCGTGGTAACTAATCAGAAGACCCCGTTGTACTTCATGGGCACCGAAGTGCTGGAAGCGGAGCGGGCAGCGCTGCAACAGCGTACCGATGACGATTTCACCAACAGCAGGGTGGCCGAGATCTCCAAGGAACTGCGCATGCTCGACACAAACCGTGAAGTCGAGGTTCTCAACAATCGTAAAAATGGAGATATTTTCCTGCGGGACGTTGAACGGCTGTGGGCGGAAGAGGCGCGGCTGCGCGGCCTGAATATCGATATGACTGGGCTGAAACTGGTCACTGTGGATCGTCGGGCACAGCCGCCGCTGTACCCGATAAAACCAACGGTGGGCATCATCATCGCACTGAGCGTATTGGCGGGGCTGCTACTGGGAGTGTTCGTGGCATTGATCCGGCATTTCGTGCAGGCTCGGCGTGCGGTCGGGCAGTTTTCGGTGTTCGATGATCGCCAGTCGCCGCGCCAATAGGGCGAGCCGTTACACGGGCAGCCTGTCGAGGCAGCTGCCCAGGACACTCTGTAGACAGCTTTTCACAATTCTCGGTTAACTTTTAGTTACAGAATATGGCTAAATAACTGTCAGTGGCCATGGAACTGCTTGTCATCAAGCCGCTCCTGGTGCCTGTCTGTGAATTGTGATTTCAGTTGCTGCTATCCATCCTCGGCCGTCGTGGGCACGCAGGAGCAGCCTGTTCTCTACTGACGTGTGACGAAATCCCTTGAAACTGATCATTGTTGTCCTCTATGTCGCCTCCATAGCGTATGTACACCTGCGTGGCCGGGTTCGGCACAAACTGGGTCGCCAACTGAGTGATCATTCGACCTTCCTGGCACCCATCAACTGCTTTCTGTATCTGTGCTCCAAACTGCCCGGCCGACCGTATCTTTCGACCAGCGATTTCCCCGACCTGAGCCCCTTGCAGGAGCACTGGGAGGAGATTCGTGAAGAGGGCCAGAACCTGATGCGAGCAGGGGCGATCAAGCGTTCCGACCAGTACGATGACGTTGGTTTCAACTCGTTTTTCAAGTCGGGCTGGAAGCGGTTCTACCTCAAGTGGTATGGCGACAGTCACCCGTCGGCAATGAAACTGTGCCCGCGCACCACCGAGTTGGTGCAGAGCATCGGTTCGATCAAGGCCGCGATGTTCGCCGAGCTGCCGCCGGGTTCCAAGCTGGTGCGCCATCGCGATCCCTACGCCGGGTCCTACCGTTATCACCTGGGCCTGGATACGCCGAACGATCCGGGCTGCTACATCAACGTGGACGGGGAAAACTATTACTGGCGCGACGGTGAGCCGGTGATGTTCGACGAGACCTTTATCCACTACGCCGAAAACGTTACGCAGCAGAACCGACTCATCCTGTTCTGCGATGTCGAGCGCCCGATGAAGTACCGCTGGGCGGCGGCATTCAATCGCTGGTTCAGCCGCACGGTGATGGCGGCGGCGGGTTCGCCCAACGACTCGGGCGACAAGACCGGCGGGCTTAACCGCGCGTTTACGCAGCTGTACAAGATCCGCCTGCGCGGCAAAGCGCTAAAAAAACGCAACCGCACGCGTTATTACCTGGAAAAATGGGCAATTTTCGCGGCCTTGGCGCTGATCTTCGTGCTTATCTAAAGCTCGCTCCGGGCGCGTTCACTGCGGTGGCTGGGCGCCCAATTTGTGCCACATTTTCTTGCTGATCTTCTGCCGATGGGCATAACCCGCCCACGGGTCTTCCTTCAGCCCCTGCAAGCGTTGGTGCAGATTAGCCACCGTCCACTGCTGCGCGCCGCGCAATTGCGGCAATTCCTTGCGACTGACCGGCACCGACACCGGCAGCCCTGGGCGTGCCCGTACCGAATACGCCGCCACGGTACTCGCGCCCCGTGCGTTGCGCAGGTAGTCGATAAAGATCTTGCCGACACGGTTTTTCGGCCCGGACGTGGCGGTAAAGCGTTCGGGCAATTGCTGGGTCATGAATTGCGCAATGGCCTTGGCGAACGCTTTTACCGTCTCCCAACCGTCCCGACGCGCCAGCGGCACTACCAGGTGCAGACCTTTGCCGCCGCTGGTTTTGACGAATGCTTCAAGGCCCAGATCGTCCAGTACCGACAAGGTCAGTTGCGCCGCTTCCAGCATGCTTTTCCAGGGCAGCGCCGGGTCCGGGTCGAGGTCGAGTACAAACAGGTCAGGGGTCTCGATCTTGTCCGAGGTGGCGCCCCAGGTATGGAATTCGACGCTACCCATTTGCACGGCGCCGACCAGGGCCTGGGTGCTGTCGATCTCCATCAGCCGCGCATGGCCGGGGTCCAGCGCGGCGTCCAGTTGCTTGATATGGGGAATCGCCAGGCGCTCCGAGTGTTTCTGGAAGAACTGCTCGCCCTCGATGCCTTCCGGGGCCCTGAGTAAAGACACCGGGCGATGGCGCAGGAAGGGCAGGATCCATTCGCTGATACCTTCATAGAACTGCGCCAACTCCTGCTTTTGCGTGCCGCTGTGTGGGTCGATCACCCGCTCAGGATGGGTGATCTTCAATACGCTGCTGGCTTTGGGGGCTTTCAAGGATTTGGACTCCTGCGGCTGCTCGTGCACGATCTGCGCGGCCGGCTTATCGCTGCGCATGCCCATAAAGGCGGCATGGCGCACCACACCTTCACGGGTCCACTCGGCAAACTGTACTTCGCCTACCAGCGTCGGCTCCACCCACTGCACGCCTCGCGCCTGGGCACTGGTCAAGGCTTTGTGCAAAGGGGAGGTCGTGCGGGCCCGCGCCTTGAGCTGCGCGTAGATAGTGTCGAGCGAGGCCTGATCAAAACCGGTGCCCACGCGCCCGGCGTACCTCAGCCCGCTGTCGTCATTCACCGCCAGCAACAAGGCGCCAAAACCGCTGCGCGAACCCTGGGGGCGGGTATGCCCGACAATCACGAATTCCTGTCGCAACCGGCATTTGAGCTTGATCCAGTCGGCACTGCGCGTGGATGTGTAGGGGCTGCCCATGCGTTTGCCGATCACGCCTTCCAGGGCGAGGTTGCAGGCACTCTGCAAAATGTCCTGATGATGGGCAGTGAAGGCTTCGGAAAACCGCAGCAGTTTACTTTTGCTACCGGCCAGCGCGGCCTTGAGTTCGGCCCGTCGATCTTCCACGGGCGCCTGGCGCTGATCGCGGCCCTCCAGAAACGGCGCATCGAACAAGTAATAGACAAGGTCCAGGCTGCGGCCGCTGTCAAAGGCATTTTGCAGGGCCTGGAAGTCCGGTAACCCTTCAGGGTTGAGGCTGACCACTTCGCCATCCAGCCAACTGTCCTTGAGCTTGAGAGCGTGAAGGGCCTTGACCTGGCGGGGCAGGCGCTCGGTCCAGTCATGGCCGTTGCGGGTAAACAGCCGGACCTCGCCGTCGCGGATACGCGCCAGCATGCGGTAGCCATCAAACTTGATTTCGTACTGCCAGTCGCCGTCGGGTGCGCGGTCTACCAGGGTTGCCAATTGCGGGGTGAATTGCTCAGGCACAGCAGTGGCTTTTTTTTGCTTGGTTTTCGCATTGGCCTTGGCCTTGGGGGGCGCGATGGAGGCATCGCTGAGCACGCTTCCCGGCTCGGCTTGCACGATGTCGTAGTCGGCAGCGGGGCGGGCCTGTTGGTCGTTCTCTTTGATCAACAGCCATTGCTCCTTGTCCCCGCTGCCTTTCAAGCGGGTGCGCACCAGTGCCCAATCTCCCGAGAGTTTTTCGCCCACCAGCGTGAACTTGAGTTTGCCGGCGGCGTAGGCCTTGTGTGGGTCGTCATGGGGTTGCCAGACTCCACGGTCCCAGACAATCACATCGCCAGCACCATATTGACCGGCGGGGATGCTGCCTTCGAAACTGCCGTAGCCCAGTGGGTGGTCTTCGACGTGCACCGCCAGGCGTTTCTGGCTGGGGTCGAGGCTGGGGCCCTTGGGCACGGCCCAGCTTTTGAGCACGCCGTCGAGTTCCAGGCGAAAGTCATAGTGCAGGTTGCGCGCGTCGTGCTTCTGGATCACAAATGACAGCGCCGACACCTTGCGCTTGCCGGTGGGCGCTTTGCCCGAAGGTTCTGCGGTGATCTTGAAATCACGCTTGCGGTTGTATTCATTCAGGGGCTTTGTCATGGGGTTCTCCGCGTGCTGGCGGGCTCAAGAGGCCTTTTTCTTGGTGGTTTTCTTCGCCGCCGGCTTGCCGGCCAGGCTGCGCTTGAGCAGTTCGGTCAGGTCGATCACGTCGGCCGACTTGCGCTCTTCGCTGCCTTCCTGGGATTCCACGTCTTCGATCTTGCCGGCCTTGGCCTTCTTCGCCACCAGCGCCATGATTTTTTCCTGAAAGCTGTCGCGGTAGTCCTCCGGCTGCCAGTCGGCGCTCATGTCCTCCACCAGCCGCTTGGCCATGTCCAGCTCACCCTTGGCCAGGGACGGCTTGGTCACGTCGCTGCCCAGTTCCAGTTCATCCAGGCTGCGCACCTCGGCGGGCCAGCGCAGCATCACCAGCACCAGAGCCGAGTCCAGCGGCATCAGCGCCGCGAGGTGCTGCTTGGTGTGCAGCACCACATTGGCCAGGGCGACCTTGCGGGTTTTCTTGAGGGTTTCCCGTAGCAATGCGTAGACCTTGCCACCGCGTTTGTCCGGCGCGAGGAAGTAAGGCGTGTCGATGTTCTGCAAGGGGATCTGGTCGCTGGCGACAAAGGCGATGATGTCGATGGTTTGGGTGGATTTGGGGTGGGCCGCACGAATCTCTTCTTCGCTGAGCACCACATAGCGACCCTTCTCGAACGCTACGCCCTTGACGATGTGCTCTTTGGTGACTTCCTTGCCAGTGGTCTTGTTGATGCGCTTGTAGCCCACCGGGTCCATGCTGCGCTTGTCCAACCAATCGAAATCCACGCCCTGGGCGGACGTGGCCGAGACCAGCGAAACCGGGATATGAACCAAACCGAAGCTGATGGCGCCTTTCCAGATAGCCCGTGGCATATGAGCGATTCCTTGATCAGAGACTGTGTTCGGGTGACTCGCAGGCGCTGGAAAAAGTTTCCCCGGACAGATGCGCGGACAGATCGTGTTACACCTGATCAGGAAGTATTTAGTTACCAAAGCCGAACCCCAGGCGTAGCGTGGTATCGAACGCAGGTACTCCTCGCCCCAGAGAGGCTTTGTCATGATCACCCGAGTGCATCAACTTGCAGCGCTGGCGTTGGGCCTGGCACTTGCAGCCACCGCCCAGGCGCAGAACTTGCCTGGCAGCAACAGCACTAACAACGGCCCCATCCACCGCGCCAATCCCAACAGCATGCAGGGCACCCAGCCCAATGCGCCGGCGATTCGCGGCACCCAGACCGTGCCGACCCCGCGCACGCCGACCCTGGAAAACGGCGGCATCGGCAACCGCTATCCCCAACGCGAGGCCGCGCCCAGTCGCCCGGCCACCGAGACCAAAGCCCCCACATTTGATGCCAACGGCAATCGCCGGTAAGGACTTGTCTTATGTTTATACGCAAAACCCTGTTAGCCGTTATGTGCGCGACGACCCTGACCTCGGTTTACGCCGCCGGTTCGCAGCAATTTCCCAGTGAGCAAGGCAGCCTGAGCGTCACGGCGGTCGCCAAAGGCCTGGACCACCCCTGGGCCGTGGCGTTTCTGCCGGACCAGCAAGGTTTCCTGGTGACCGAACGCCCAGGCCATCTGCGGGTTGTCAGCCCGGACGGCAAGCTCTCGGCCCCTCTGAGCGGGGTGCCTGAGGTGTGGGCCAAGGGGCAGGGCGGTTTACTCGATGTGGTGCTCTCGCCTGATTTCAAAGAGGACCGCACGGTCTACCTGTCGTACGCCGAAGGCGGCGGCGAAGGTGGTACGGCCGGCACGGTGGTGGGCCGTGGACGGTTGGCAGCGGACCTCAGCGGCCTGAGCGATTTCAAAGTCATCCTGCGCCAGGAGCCGAAGCTGTCCACCGGCAATCACTTCGGCTCGCGCCTGGCCTTTGACCAGAATGGCTACTTGTTCGTGACCCTGGGCGAAAACAACGACCGGCCCACCGCCCAGGACCTGGACAAGCTGCAGGGCAAGGTTGTGCGGATCTACCCCGATGGCCGCGTGCCGGATGACAACCCCTTCGTCGGTCAGCCGGGCGTACGGCCCGAGATCTGGTCCTACGGCCAACGCAACCCGCAGGGCCTGGCGCTGAATCCCTGGAGCGGCACGATCTGGGAAAACGAGCACGGGCCACGGGGCGGTGACGAGATCAATATCATCGAGCGGGGCAAAAACTACGGCTGGCCCCTGGCGACCCACGGCATCAACTACTCCCTGACGACGATCCCGGAGGCCAAGGGCAAGACGGCGCAAGGCACCGTGGCGCCTCACCATGTGTGGGAGAAGTCACCGGGCATCAGTGGCATGGCGTTTTATGACAGTGACCGCTTCAAGGCGTGGCAGCACAACGTGTTCATCGGCGCGCTGGCCAGCCAGGAACTGATCCGGTTGCAGTTCGACGGCGACAAGGTCATCCATGAGGAGCGTTTGCTGGGCGGTTTGAAGGCGCGCATTCGCGACGTGCGGCAGGGGCCGGATGGCTACCTGTATGTGCTGACGGATGAAGATCGCGGCGTTCTGTACCGTGTCGGGCTGAATCAGGACTGAAGGGTGGCGCCCAGCCCCCACAGCCCTGCGTCATTGTCGGTATCAGGCGATTGTATGACGCAATGAGGCTATTTTTGCGGTCGGCATGCCGCGTACTGTGACCCGTCATTAAGAAATGATGATCGCCTGACCCTCCAGTCAGTACGTTTAATGTCGATCACAGAGAATAAAAACAACGATGAATAGCCCGATTTCCAAGGATTCAAACGGCCAACTGGCGCAAGGCTTCAAGCCGCGCCATGTGACCATGCTCTCGATTGCCGGGATTATCGGGGCGGGGCTGTTTGTCGGCTCCGGCCACGCGATTGCGGCAGCGGGGCCGGCGGTGATGCTGGCCTATCTGTTTTCCGGGCTGCTGGTGGTGCTGGTCATGCGCATGCTGGGGGAAATGGCCGTGGCCAATCCGGACACCGGCTCCTTCTCGACCTACGCCGACCAAGCCATTGGCCGCTGGGCCGGGTTTACCATTGGCTGGCTGTATTGGTGGTTCTGGGTGCTGGTGATTCCCATCGAAGCCCTGGCCGCCGGGCATATCCTCAATCAGTGGTTCCCGCAGATCGACGCTTGGCTGTTTGCCTTGTTGTCGATCTTTTTGCTGGTGATCACCAATTTGTTCAGCGTCTCCAAATACGGCGAGTTCGAGTTCTGGTTTGCCATGGCCAAGGTCATCGCGATCATCGGGTTTATCGGCCTGGGTGGTGCGGTGTTGATGGGCTGGATACCCGAGCGCGAAGCCAGCGGCTTGAGCCGTCTGATGGAAGACCATGGCGGTTTCGCGCCCAATGGGCTGTCTGCGGTCGTCGGCGCCTTTATCACCATCATGTTCAGTTTTATCGGCACTGAAGCCGTCACCATTGCCGCCGCCGAGTCCAGCAACCCGGCGCAGAACATCTCCCGTGCGACCCGTTCGGTGATGTGGCGCATCGGTGTGTTCTACGTGCTGTCGATCTTTGTGGTGATTTCCGTGGTGCCCTGGAATGACCCGCTGTTGGCATCGGTCGGCTCTTATCAGCGCGCGCTGGAGCTGATGAACATACCCCATGCCAAATTGCTGGTGGACGTGGTGGTATTGATCGCCGTGGCCAGTTGCATGAACTCCTCGATCTACATTGCTTCGCGCATGCTGTATTCACTGGGCAAGCGTGGAGATGCGCCAACGCTGATGAAAAAGACCTCGGCCGCCAGTGTGCCACGGGCCGCCGTGATCGCCAGTACGGTGCTTGGGGCAGGTGTGACCTTGCTCAGTTACTTCATGCCGGCCGGGCTGTTTCAGTTTCTGCTGGCCAGCTCGGGGGCCATTGCGTTGCTGGTGTACCTGGTGATTGCCGTATCGCAACTGCGCATGCGCAAGATCCTGCAAAGCCGAAACATCGCGCTGACGTTCAAGATGTGGTTGTTTCCATGGCTGACTTGGGTGGTGATCGTGTTCATTTGCGCGGCCTTGGCGGTGATGCTGTTGAGCCCTGAACATCGCCTTGAAGTGTCGTCGACCATCTGCCTGGCGTTGCTGATTTCCCTGGCCGGCGTGATCACGGCGCGGCAACCCGAGCGGGTGCAGAAACCGATAGCGGTCGCCTCGCGCCCATGAAAGTCCGGCCCGTCACCGCTGTTGTGTTTGTGCTGCTGGATCAGTTCACCTTGATCTCGTTGGCGTCTGCGGTAGAACCGTTGCGCATGGCCAATCAACTCTCGGGCCAGGAACTCTATCGTTGGCACACCGCCAGTTGCGACGGTAATCCGGTGTGGGCCAGCGATGGCATGCCGATCACGCCCGACGGTTCCATAGCCAGCGTACCCTCGGCCGATATCGTGTTTGTGTGCGGCGGAACGGGTATCCAAAGCACCGTCACCCGCGAACTGGTGAAGTGGCTGCGTACCCAGGCGCGCTATTGCAGGCAACTGGGTGGCATCTGCACCGGCAGCTGGGTGCTGGCGCAGGCGGCGCTGCTCGACGGTTTTGAGTGCAGCGTGCATTGGGAATGGCTGGCAGCGATGCAGGAGGCCTTTCCACGGGTAACCGTCAGCGCCAGCCTGTTCACCCTCGACCGGGATCGCCTCACCAGTTCCGGGGGCACCGCGCCCATGGACATGATGCTGCACCTGATCGGCCGTGAGCATGGGCACGAGCTGTCGGCGGCCATCTCCGACATGTTCGTGTACGAGCGTATGCGCAATCAGCAAGACCATCAGCGCGTGCCCCTCAAGCACATGCTGGGCACCCAGCAACCGAAGCTGCAGGAAATCGTCGCGTTGATGGAGGCCAACCTGGAAGAGCCGATCAACCTGGATCAGTTGGCGGCATATGTGGACCTTTCACGCCGCCAGCTGGAGCGTATGTTCCAGAAATACCTGCACTGCTCACCGTCGCGCTACTACCTCAGGTTACGGCTGATCCGCGCGCGTCAGTTGCTCAAGCAAACCCCCATCTCCATCGTCGAACTGGCGGTGCTCTGTGGCTTTGTGTCCACCCCTCACTTCTCCAAATGCTACCGCGAGTATTTTGGCGTGCCGCCCAGCGACGAGCGGCTGGTGACGGCCAGCGAGCAGGGTGTTGGTACGAAACCGACCCTGCCCGCCATGCCGATGCCCATGCCGATGAGTGCGTTGGATCAGGCACGGGGCGAGGCGACATTTGCCAGTGTTAAAAACCTCAAGTCCTGAGCGTTGTCGAGCGCCAGCCTTGCGTTAAAGGCTGACACATGACTCTGTGCTGTGCTTTACCCTCAAGTTTCCCGCTGCCCGGCCGATGAAAGACTTAGCGTTGCGAGCTTTCTCCCTCGATGTACGCCCATGCTTCAGACAGCCTCACCCATAACAATTAAAGAGGGTAGCCATGACGATTTTACAGAGGGTGATCGGAGGCTTTGCCGTGCTTGTGCTGTTGCTGCTGACAATGGCCGGGATCAGCTATCAAAGCACGCATTCCATCAGCGAGCGCCTGGGCATTATTACGGGCCAATCGGCGCCGTTGAGTCGGGCCGCCAGTGAGTTGTACGTGCACATCCTGCGCGCGAACCAGGCGTTGCTGGCCATACTGATCAGCAACGATCTCAAACAGATCGACGCTGGCAAGCAACCGTTCACTGACAGCGTTGACCAGTTCAATCGTTTACTCGAAAGCACCGCGGTGTATGTCGTCGACCGGGACGAGCTGAAGGCCAGTCTCGCTCAACAGCGTCAGTTAGTGAATGCCTACACCGAACAGGCGCAAGCCCTGATGGCCTCGCATCGTGAGCATGTGCAGCAGCTCGCGCTGACGCGTGTGCTGCAAGGTTACAGCAGTGGCCAGGGTTCGCAGTTGACGGGTTTCTTGCGTGACGAGATTGCTCGTGCACGCGGTGCCGGCGACAACCAACAGGTCGCGGCAGCTGAAAAGCTGCTGTTGGAAGTCAATAAATCCTATGACGGACTGGCCGCCCATGCCGCGACGCCCGCCATCGAGAACCTGCAACGGGTGCTGAACCTGCAGGACGAGGTCATCAGCACACGCCTGCAGGCGTTATTGGCCGTCGACCCCAGGGGTGGACGGATTGCTGCCGTGATGGTCAATCGTCTGCTCACGGACCTGACCGGAGCCGACGGTGTATTCCATGCCTACCAGGCAGAGGCAAAACTGGGCGCCCAGGTCATGCAGCAACGCAATACGGTGGAAGCCGCACTGCAATCGACCCTTGGCAAGATTGGCGAGTTTGGCAGCCAATCCCTTGAGGTCGCCAATCAGGCCCGGGACGCTGCCAACGCCACCATCGGCACCAGCCGCAGCCTGTTGTTGATCGCTTGTGTACTGGCGGTGCTCGCCGCTGTGCTGATCGGGCTCTGGGTGGCTTTCAGCCTGCGCCGGCCGCTGGCCGCGTTTCGCGAGGTGCTCAAGCAACTGACGGCGGGTGATATGCGCGTCAGTTTCGACGTCTCGCGCAAGGATGAGTTTGGAGAGCTGGGCGGTTACCTGAACGAGCTGACCATTGCCCTGCGCAAAACCTTCCGCGAGCTGATCAGCTCCGCCGATGCCCTGGCGACCACGGCAGACAACAATGCCCTGAACAGTGAGCAGACCACCCGCGTGGTCGATGAACAAAAAGACCGGCTGCAATCGGCGGCCTCGGCCATGACTGAAATGGAAAGCACCGTGGAAGAGGTTGCACGGCGCGCCCAGGACACCCGCAAGGCGGTGGATGACACCAGTGACCTCACAGATGAGGTGCAGGAGCGTGTGGCCGAGACCATCGACAATATCCGGCGTCAGGCGGAGCAAGTAAACAAAGCCACGGAGGTCACCGACGAGTTGCAGAAGTACGGCCACACTATCGAGGGCATCGTGGTTGCCATCCGTACCATCGCCGAACAGACCAACTTGCTGGCGCTCAATGCCGCCATCGAAGCCGCGCGTGCGGGCGAGCAGGGCCGAGGTTTTGCCGTGGTTGCCGACGAGGTGCGCTCCCTGGCGAGTCGCACCCAGTCCTCAACCAGCGAAATCCAGGACATGATCGGCCGGATGCAGGAAACGATTCACTCCGTCGTCCAGGTGATGAACGAAAGTCAGGCGCAATCGAGCCAATGCGTGACCCTTGCCTCCGGTGCGGGGCAACTGCTGCACTCGATGAGCGCGGCGGTGGGCACGATTCGCGACATGAATATTCAGATCGCCGCCGCCACCGAGCAGCAGAGCGCCACCGTCGCGGAGACCAGTCGCATGGTCATCCAGATCAATGACTCAGCACAGCAGACCGCGCAAGGTGCCGAAGAATCGGCCAGCAGCAGCCAGCGCCTGTCGAGCATGGCCAAAGTACAGCGTGAATTGCTTCATCAATTCAGCGTTTGATCCTCAGGAGCTAGAAAATGAACGCATGGTTGAAATGTTTCCTGGGGTCGGCGCTCTTAACCACGGGCCTGGCCCAGGCGGCCACACCGCTGGTGGGCGTGGCCATGGCCAAGTACGACGATAATTTCCAGGCGTTGCTGCGCAATGGCGTGCAGCAAAAGTCAGCGGCGATGGATATCGATATCTTTATGGAGAATGGGCAGGACAATGCTGAACTGCAGATGCGCCAGTTCCGCAACCTGATCCACTCCAAAGTCGACGCGATCATCGTGGCGGTGGTCGATGGCAAGAGCACGCCACAGATGATGCGCCTGGCGAGCGAAGCGAATATTCCACTGGTGTTCGTCAACCGTAATCCATCGCCCGAAAAACTCACCGCCCGTGCGGCGTTTGTCGGTTCCAACGAACTGGAGTCAGGCACGTTGCAGATGGAAGAGTTGGCGCGCCGTGCCGGCTACAAGGGCAACGTGGTGATTTTGGTCGGCGACCCCGCCAACGCGTCCTCGCTGATGCGCACGGAGGACGTCGAAAAAGTCGTCGCCAAGTACCCGGACATGAAAATCGTGCAGAAAAAAGTCGCCAACTGGGAGCGCAGCCAGGCCGCCACGGTGGTCATGGACTGGGTGAAGCAAGGCGTCGACTTTTCGATTGTCGCCGCCAACAACGATGAGATGGCGATCGGCGCGATCATGGGCCTGGAGAAGGCGGGCAAACAGGCCAAGGATTACTGGGTCGGCGGCATCGACGGCACGTCGGATGGGCTCAAGCTCATGGCGGATGGAAAAATGGCCGTCAGTGTATTCCAGGATGCCGTGGGGCAGGCCAATGGCGCGGTTGAGGCCGCTGTTCATCTGGCGCTTGGCGAAGGGTTGGAGGCGCCGATTATCTGGGTGCCGTTCCAACTGATTACCCCGGAGAATCGCCAGCAGTTCGAGTGACAGGGTGGCGGAGCAGGCGGTCAATGCGCTGGGCTGGGCTTGTGGCGACACGGGGTGCAGGGGAGGTCGGGCGCCCCATGGCGCTCTAATCCTATTCGTGGAAAATCGTTGGAATGTTTGGCTTCTATAGCGGTCGATCAAACAATACCCCGATGAGTTCAGCACATGCCCATCGCAGATGAGATCGTCCAATACTTGCGTGAGCACGCTTTGGTAGTGACCACGGCCGAGTCCTGCACCGCAGGCAGAATCGTCACGCTGTTGTCTGAAGTGGAAGGCAGCGGCGAATTTATCGAATGTGGTTATGTGGTCTATTCGCCACAGGCCAAGCAACGATTGCTCCATGTCAGCCCCCAGACTATCGAGACGTTCAACCTGACGAGCGTCGAAGTTGCTGAGGAAATGGCCAGAGGGGCGTTACGAGACAGCACTGCAAATGCCGCCATCGCGACTACGGGGATACTCGGCCCCGACGCTGTGGACGGTATTCCCGCGGGCACAATTTGTTTTGCCTGGGCGTTTCAGTCCGATGACAAGTGCTATCTCTTCAGTCACGAGCACCGGTTCTTCGGCGGACGTTGTCAGGTTCAAGAGCAAGCCACCGAATACGCCTTGCGCCAGCTTCCCCATTTTCATCGCCGCGCGCAGCTCGGCGATACAGGTGAAGCCTGATGAGCGAAGACACCGATCATCCAGACTTGAAAAGCCGAAACCATCCCGTTCGTGAGGACATGGCCTATCAATTGAAGGTCTGGCGTTTCGAGCGGGTCGGCTGGTACGTGTTGGTTCTGATTTTGGTGATGGCACTCGGGGGCGTGTTTTCCAGAGGACTGCTCAGTTCGAGAGAGGTGCGTAGCGACGATGGGAAGGTCAGGGTCGAATACGAGATGTTTCATCGAAACGGCTCCACCAACTCAATGAAAATCACGCTGACAGAAACGCCAAACTCACCCGTTGAACTGGAGCTGGCTGGGCAGTTGCTGGAGGGTTTCAGCATTGAAACCTTACAACCCGAACCGTTGCGCTCACGAAGCTCTTCTCAGGGCATGAAACTCTGGATGCAAACTGACGCTGACGGACAGGCAACCCTGTACATCACCTTACGCGGCGACGCGGTCGGTCTCTTGCGCAGCAAAATCATCTCAGCCGGCACTTCAAGCGTAAGGCTTGTTCAATTCATTTTTCCTTAGGTGACCTATGGACTCTGTCTTGCGTGCAGGAGCAATGTATTTAGCCCTTATGGTGCTCTTCAAGATTGCTGGGCGGCGCTCATTGGCAGAGCTGACGACCTTCGATTTCGTCTTGCTGATGATGATCGGCGAAGCCACCCAGCAAGCGCTGCTGGGCGATGATTTTTCCATCACCAACGGCGTGCTCGTCATCGTGACGCTGATCGCCATTGACGTTGGCCTATCGCTGCTTAAACAGCGTTCTGGTTGGGTATCAAGGCTGATCGATGGTGAGCCAACGATCATCGTCGAGAATGGCAAGCTCCTGCACAGACGCCTGCGTCACGCTCGATTAATCGAAGCCGATGTAATGGAGGCTGCGCGCTCCAGCCAAGGTATCGAGAGGCTGGAAGAGATCAAGTTCGCGATAATTGAGCGCAACGGAAAAATCTCCATCATTGCCAAAGAAAATTAAAACGCAGACCTGTACTAGCTGCAGACCCGTGATTTTCTTGGAACGTCCGTATTCGCACGGAGCCTAAGGGTTAACACCCTAAGGAGGGCTAAACCATGTCTGAAGCCACCAGCTATTTTGCGATTGCTGTCGCCGTGTTCATTCTGCTTGTCGATCTATTGGCCATTGTCAGCGTGTTTCGGAGCGACAAAACCGTAGGGATAAAATCAGCGTGGGCGCTTGCTCTGATTATATTCCCGGTAGTGGGTTTGGTCGTCTGGGGAGTCGCCGGACCACGGGGCGTCAAGGAGGGGCCTTCCTCGCCCGAGCACAGTAAAGGCTGACGCTTAAAGCTACGGAGGAAGAATGACGGAACCTTCTTCATCTTTTGGAGTGCACTTGCGCGGTTGGTTGGCACGCGTTTCCCGCTCAGGATGGGGAGGACTGTCCTTTTGGGCGTTGCTGTTGTGTGTCACTGTTTTCCTCTTGGTCAGCGGTTATGGATCGTTTGTCGGTGCCAACAAGGCGAATCTCCACTTTGCTTTTCTGGGTGGGCTATCCGGGTTCGCCGCGACAGGACTTGGAGCCATTGCAGCAGTCGCATTGCGTGACATAACCGCCCGTACGCAAGACATCATGCTTGGCTTTGCCGCCGGCATGATGCTGGCCGCCAGTTCCTTCTCGCTCATTCTCCCTGGTATCGAAGCAGCTCAGGCCCTTTGCGCAAACCAGTTGCTCGCAGCATGCGTTGTTGTTGCGGGATTGGGATTGGGCGTAGCGCTGATGGTTGGCCTTGATCGTTTCGTCCCTCACGAACACGAGAAAAGCGGACGCAGGGGGCCGGACGCGCAGCGTATCAATCGGGTCTGGTTGTTCGTCTTGGCAATCACGCTGCATAACCTGCCAGAAGGGATGGCTATTGGAGTGAGCTTCGCCAACGGCGATATGAAGGTGGGGCTGCCGCTGACAACCGCGATTGCCATACAGGACATTCCGGAAGGGTTGGCAGTCGCCCTGGCATTACGGGTGACAGGCATCTCTGCGCTACGAGCCGCGCTGATTGCGGTTGGTTCGGGGCTGATGGAACCCTTGGGGGCAATTGTCGGTTTAGGGATTTCCAGTAGTTTCGCCTTGGGGTATCCCATCGCTCTAGGCTTGGCAGCTGGCGCCATGATTTTTGTAGTGTCCCATGAGGTCATTCCCGAAACACATCGCAATGGTCATGAGACACCCGCGACCTTAGGCCTGATGCTGGGTTTCGCAGTCATGATGTTTCTTGATACAGCCCTGGGTTAGTTCTGAACCATCAATACCGGCGATGAAAAGGGTTATTACACACGCGACATCTTGACGTCCTTAGCCGCTGCAGCAGAGCGCTGTGGTTACAGCCCTCAATATGCGTTACTCGTCGATTTTGCTTCAGATGCGAGCGCCGTATTAAGCAATGGCTCGTCGGCCAGAGCGGGGTGCATAGCAATACCTACCGAAAACACTCATGGTTATGAGCTGATTGTGGACGGCGCAGTTCGGGCTTGTTCGGCGACGCTTTGCGAGTACCTGGCCACTTGCTAAAGGCTGAAAGCCTTCCAGCGAGTAGCTTGTTCAAACTGATGAGGCTACAGGCGCGGGAACGTGCATGCTCGCTTCAACATAAGTTTCGGCTCACCACATGACTTTGCGCTTCGCTTGCCAGTCGCGCCTTTCATCGCCTGAGCCGAACGAGGACGCCGGGAAGTGAGCCACAAGTGCTCTGCGTCGCGGTTTCGCTTGATGCGTAACCCCCGACCGCTGGTCGCACTGCAACGGTTTATTTTGAAATTTATGAACAGGGAAGCGCCTCACAAAAAGGTAGGCAGTGCTCCAGGCGGGCGCTGCCCCTTCTTAAGCCTGAGGAGATTTGTTCATGTTTCTACATAACAAGCGACTTCAATACACAGTCCGTGTCGCCGAACCTAATCCAGGTCTGGCCAACCTGCTGCTGGAACAGTTTGGCGGCGCTCAAGGGGAGCTCGCGGCAGCGTCCCGCTACTTCACCCAGGCCTTGGCTGAAGACGATCCGGGCCGCAAGGATCTGCTGATGGACATCGCCACCGAAGAGCTCAGCCATCTGGAGATCGTCGGGTCCATCATCGTGATGCTCAACAAGGGTGCCAAGGGGCGCCTGGCCGAAGGCGTGGAAGAGGAGGGCGAGTTGTATCGCTCCCTCAACGGTGCCGGCAATGACTCTCACATCACCAGCCTGCTGTACGGTGCCGGTGCGCCGTTGACCAACTCCGCCGGCGTGCCCTGGACAGCGGCTTATATCGACACCATCGGTGAGCCCACCGCAGACATGCGCTCCAATATCGCCGCCGAAGCCCGCGCCAAAATCGTCTACGAGCGACTGATGAACGTCACGGATGATCCGGGCGTAAAAGAGGCGCTGGGCTTTTTGATGACCCGGGAAATCGCGCATCAACTGTCTTTTGAAAAGGCGCTGCATTCGATCCAGCCGAACTTCCCTCAAGGCAAGCTGCCGGGCATGCCGGAATTCACGCAGGTCTATTACAACATGTCCCAAGGCGCGCAAAGTCTGCGTGGCCCGTGGAACCAGGGCGAAGGGTGGGAGTTCGTGGAGAACCCGCAACCGGCGGTCGATGGTGGTGATGGCTTGGCCACTGTGCAACTGGATGCCGATGACGAAGCGACGTTGAGCGCGATGAAGATCCGCACCGCCTCGGACGCGACGAGCGACCCCGTCACCGGCGCTGACCTGGGCTCGGGAATGCAATCTAAACGCGAGATTTGACGTTGGGCGGCGCCCGACCGCCTGCGGCGGGCGCCAATTCAGTGCAGGGTGGCACTGTGCGACGTTTTCACGGTCCATGGAACACGCGCCACGTAACTGGAGGTGAACCTTGGCAAGCAAGAAAAAGCCCGTGGTCGACCGTGTCGACCCGGCTCGGCTCTCTTCCAGCCGCAAAGACCTGTTTTTCGCGGCCATGGAAACCAGCCAAAGCGCGATGATCGTTTGCGACCCCGCCCAACCCGACAACCCGATCATCTTCGCCAATCAGGCGTTCCTGAGGCTGACGGGGTATGAACAGGATGAAGTCATCGGGCGCAATTGCAGGCTCCTGCAAGGACCTGAAACCGATAAACGTGCGCTGCGGCAAGTGCAGCAAGCGATGACATGCCGCCATGAGGTGTGTGTGGAAGTACTCAACTACCGCAAGGACGGTTCGACGTTCTGGAATGAACTGTTTATTTCGCCGTTGTTCAACGAAAGCGGCCAACTGGTGTACTTTTTCGCCTCCCAATTGGACGTGAGCCGGCGCCACGACGCTGAACTGCGCGTGCGCCGCGTCCAGGACCTGGAGGCCCTGGGGCAACTGACCGGCGGCATCGCCCATGACTTCAATAACCTGCTGCAGGTGATGGTCGGTTATCTCGAACTGATCCAGCAGAGCGTCAAGCGCCCCGGCACCGACCCGCAGCGCATCTTCAACAGCGCCAGCCGCGCCAGGGCCGCCGCCGAAAAAGCTCAAACCCTGACCCAACAACTACTCGCGTTCTCGCGCAAGCAACGGCTCGACAGTCGCGTGATCAACCTGAACACCTTGCTGAGCCGCACCGATTTCCTGGCGCAGACACTGCAGGATGTTCAGCTGCATGTAGATCTGGCTGAAGACCTGTGGAACTGCCGTATTGACCCTGCGCAGGCGGAGCTGGCCGTGCAGCATTTGTTATCCAACGCCCAGGATGCGCTCGAAGGACATGCCGAGCCGACCGTGACGGTCAAGACGCGCAACGTTCAGGTTCCGGGCGATGCCAACGCGCAACGCGACGGGCTGGCTGAAGGCCGCTACGTGGGCCTCTCGATCAGCGATAACGGCAATGGCATCGATGAGAGCGTCCAGGAGAAAATCATGCAGCCGTTCTTCACCACCAAGGAAGAGGGCAAGGGCTCGGGGCTGGGGTTGTCGATGGTGTATGGCTTCGTCAAGCAATCGGGCGGTACTGCGCGCATCCATTCCTACCCAGGCGTTGGCACGACGGTATGCCTGTATTTTCCGGCGAACGACAGCCAACTCTGGGTCGAGCAAACGCCTGCGGCCACCTCGCTTCAAGGCGACGAGCGCATCTTGATCGTGGAGGACCGGCCCGAAGTGGCCGAGCTCGCGCAGGAGGTTCTGTCTGACTACGGTTATCGCACCGACATTGCGCACACTGCCGCCGAGGCGCTGGACCGGCTCGCCGGCACGAACTATGACCTGGTGTTCAGTGACTTGATCATGCCCGGCCAGATGAATGGCGCGGAGCTCGCGCGCGAGATAGCGCGCCTGTATCCGCACACCAGGGTGCTGCTTACGACGGGCTATGCGAAAGACTCGTTGGAGCGCGCGGATATACAGGTGCATGAATTCGAGCTGATTGCCAAACCCTACCAGCCCGCTGATTTGCCCAGGAAGATTCGCAGCTTGCTCGACACAGCGTGGACAGCGCCAGCATCAGGTTGAGGGCCATCACCAACAGAATCGAGAAGCCGAAGATCGAGCGCGCCCAGCGCGCTGGATCGACCCGGCGCACGCCGCTGTTGGCCAGCGCCAGCCAGTAAGCGCACAAGGCGCTGAACACGGCGAAATACAGTATGCCCATCTGGGCCACCACTCCCAGCAGCAGGGGGCCGACGCAGAAGGCCAGGGTGTACGCCTCAGTGCGCCAGCATGTTGTGGTGAATACTGCCCATGATCCATAGCGAGAGCCCTACCAGCAAAAGAATGATGACCGCCGAAAAAATCAGTGCAATCAGGTTCCAGCGTTGTTCCTCGGCCGTATCCAGATGCAGGAAGAACTTGAGGTGGACCACGATCTGGATAACCCCCAGCGCCACCACCAGCCAGGCGGTGATGGTGCGCGGCAGCGAAGGGAACATCACCAGGGCGAAAGGGATCAGGGTCAGCAGCACCGACAGCAGGAACCCGACCAGGTAGGAACGGCTGCTGCCATGGCTGGTACCGGCGCTGCTGTGAATCGAACTTTGCTTGTACATGTCACACCACTCCCAACAGATAGATCACGGTAAACACGCAGATCCACACCACGTCCAGGAAGTGCCAGAACAGGCTCAGGCAACTGAGCCGGGTGGCGGTGGTGTTGGTCAGGCCTTTCTGGCGAATCTGCACCATCAGCACAGCCATCCAGATCAACCCGGTCAACACGTGCGCGCCGTGGGTGCCGACAAGAGTGAAAAAAGCGGTCAGAAACGCGCTGCGGTCCGGTCCGTAGCCTTCTGCGATCAAATGGCGGAACTCGTTGATTTCCATGGCAATGAAGCCGGCGCCGAGCACGAACGTGAGTCCCAGCCAACGCAGCACCTGGCTTTGCTGGCCACGGTTCATCGCCAGCATCGCGTAGCCGTAGGTGATGCTGCTCAACAGCAGCAGCATGGTTTCAGCGAGCACATAGGGCAGTTCGAAAATATCCACGCTCGAAGGACCGCCGGCCACGCTGTCGCGCAACACCGCATAGCCGGCGAACAAGCTCGCGAACAGGATGCAGTCGGTCATCAGGTAGATCCAGAACCCGAAGACGCTCAGCGAACCCGCGTCTTCATGTCCGTGTTCCTGAATATGAGCGACGTCTTTTTCAATCACGATATTGGACATGGATCAAGCCTCTGCCAGGTCTTTGAGACGTGCCGTTTCGATGCGTGCCACCTCTTGCGCGGGCACGAAGTAATCGGTGTCTTCGTCGTAGCTGCGCACCACGAACGCGACCACCGAAGCCACCAGCCCGAACGCCGCCAGCCACCAGATGTGCCAGACCAGGGCGAAGCTGCAGATCAGCGCAAACAGGCTGATCACCAGGCCCGAGGCGGTGTTGCGCGGCATGTGGATGCTTCGGTAATCGGTATGGCTGAGGGTGCTCACGCCGCGCTCCTTCATGCCCCAATAAGCGTCCAGGTCATTGACCTTGGGTTGCTCGGCGAAGTTGTACAGCGGTGGTGGAGAGGCGGTGGCCCACTCCAGGGTGCGCCCGTCCCACGGGTCGCCAGTGAGGTCGCGGTATTGGTGGCGGTTGCGGATGCTGACGAACAGTTGCAGTGCCTGGGCGGCCACGCCGCAGAGGATGATTGCCACGCCCAGCAGTTCCAGCAGCAGCCAAGGCCGCCATTCCGGGTTGTCGAAGTGGTTGAGACGGCGGGTCATACCCATGAAGCCCAGTACGTACGACGGCATGAAGGCGAAATAAAAGCCGATCAGCCAGCACCAGAAGGCGATGCGGCCCAGCTTGTCGTTCAAGCGGAAGCCAAAGGCCTTGGGGAACCAGTAGGTCAGGCCGGCCATGTAGCCGAACACCGCGCCGCCGATGATCACGTTGTGAAAATGCGCGATCAGGAACAGGCTGTTGTGCAGCATAAAGTCGGCGCCCGGTACTGCCAGCAATACCCCGGTCATCCCGCCGATGCTGAAGGTCACGATAAAGCCCAGTGTCCACAGCATGGGGGTCTCGAAGCGCACCCGGCCACGGTACATGGTGAACAGCCAGGTGAAGATTTTCACCCCGGTCGGCACCGCGATAATCATGGTCATGATGCCGAAGAACGCGTTGACGTTACCCCCTGCGCCCATGGTGAAAAAGTGGTGCAGCCACACGATGAACGACAACACGGTAATCGCAATCGTCGCCCATACCAGCGACACGTAACCGAACAGCCGCTTACTGCTGAAGGTCGCGGCAATCTCGGAAAACACCCCGAACGCCGGCAGGATCAGGATGTACACCTCCGGATGCCCCCAGGCCCAGATCAAGTTGACGTACATCATCGGGTTGCCGCCGGCTTCGTTGGTGAAGAAATGCATGCCCAGGTAACGGTCCAGCGACAGCATCAGCAGGGTGGCAGTAAGAATCGGAAACGACGCCAGGATCAGCACCGAGGTGCACAGCGCATTCCAGGTGAACACCGGCATTTTGAACAACGTCATGCCTTCGGTACGCATCTTCAAGATCGTGACGAAGAAATTCAGCCCCGTCAGTAACGTGCCGATGCCGGATATCTGCAATGACCAGATGTAGTAGTCCACCCCGACCCCGGGGCTGTAGGCCAACCCGGATAACGGCGGATAGGCGACCCAACCGGTTCGTGCGAACTCACCGATCCCCAGTGAGACGTTGACCAGCGCGGCACCGGCCACGAACAGCCAGAAGCTCAGCGCGTTGAGAAACGGGTAGGCCACGTCGCGTGCGCCGATCTGCAACGGCACCACAACGTTCATCAGGCCGACGACGAAGGGCATGGCCACGAAAAAAATCATGATCACGCCATGGGCGGTGAAGATCTGATCGTAGTGTTCCGGCGGCAGATAACCCGGCCCGCCACTGGCGGCCATGGCTTGCTGGGTCCGCATCATGATCGCATCGGAAAAACCGCGGAGCAGCATCACCAGCGCGACGATGATGTACATACAGCCGATCTTTTTGTGGTCCACCGACGTGAACCACTCGCGCCACAAATAGCCCCATTTGCGCTTCCAGGTAATGGTGCCCACTATCGCCGCGCCGATCAGCCCGATGAAGGCCAGCGTATACATCACAATCGGTTCAGTGGTTGGAATCGCATCCCATGAGAGTTTTCCGAACATTGCTATTGCTCCTCGGCCAGTAAACGGCTGTGTTGATCGACGCGCTCTCCGTTGCCGCTCAATGGCGCTCGCCTGGTTTTATTGGCCTTGTTCATGCCTTCGTATTTATCGACGATGTCCAGGAACAGCCGCTCCTGCACTACCGAGTAATAGGTCACCGGGTGCTTGATGGTGGGCTTGGCCAGGTGCGCATAGCTCGTTTGGTCAAGGGTTGTGGGGGCGCGCTTGACCTTGTTCACCCAGGCCTGGAAGTCGGTGGGGCTTAATGACAGCGTGGTGAAATGCATGTCGGAAAAACCGGGGCCGTTGTAGTTGGCGGCGATCCCTTTGAACTCGCCGGTCTCGTTGGCGATCAGGTGCAACTTGGTCTGCATGCCTGCCATGGCGTAAATCTGCCCACCCAGCGCCGGTATGAAGAACGACGTCATGGCCGCATCGGAAGTGATGGTGAAACTCACCGGCGTGTGCACCGGCAAGGCCAGTTCGTTGACGCTGGCGATGCCCAGGTCGGGGTAGATGAACAGCCACTTCCAGTCGGTGGCCACCACCTGGACGTTGATCGGTGGCGTGTCCGAGTCGAGCGGGCGATAGGGGTCGAGGGCGTGGGTGGTTTTCCACGTCACCCAGCCCAAGGCGATGATGATCAGCAGCGGCACGCCCCACACTACCGCTTCGATTTTGTGGGAACTGGCCCAGCGCGGCGAATAACGCGCTTTTTTATTGGTCGCACGGTAGCGGTAGGCGAATACGAACATCAGCACGATCACCGGCACCACAACCAACAGCATCAGGCCCGTGGCGAGGATAATCAGGTCGCGTTCATCGGTTGCAATCTGCCCTTTGGGGTTGAACACCACTAAGTTGCAGCCGCTTAACAAGAAGACGCTGGCGAGATATGCCAGGCAATAGCCAATCGCTCGTTTCATGCCTTGCTCCTGTATTGAAAACGTCCGTTGTGACGGTGCCGAAACTCCGGCGCCGGTGTTCGTAAATGACTTAAGCGAAACGCTGGCGCTGCGTTTGTTAGTGCCTGGCGCAGTCAAGTGCCTGACGCCAGGCAATACAGCGCCATCAATGGATAAAACGCATCCACTGCCCGAATCTGTTGGATTTCGCTGCTGCTCTACGGTGGGCGGTTTCACCGCGCTGCCGAATATTTTGAATAGACGTCACGGGGTTGGTTTAACAATTTGTTACTTCGCCTGACGAACGGCTTAACAAGCGAAACGGCAATAGACTTTGATGGGCGCATGACGCAGTTGGCCTTGGAAAAAAGACGGAATCCCTGTTGGGGCATTCAGGTCTTACTTGAGGGTCAACCCACTAACGGCCCGGGAGAATAGTTATGTTTATTCGTGGTAATACCTATAAAGCATGGGCAGAAAAGGCATTGGAAGAGGAATGCTTTACTCAGGAAGTGGAAAACGGTTGCCATATCGAAGTCAGGGCCCGGGAGCGCGAAGACGCCGATATCGAAGTGTTGGTCAGCGTCTATACCGCGACGGGGCAATGCGTGGTCGAACGCACCAAGCAGTTGCCGGGCGCCGAATGGACCATGCACGACGCGCTCAAGCGCGGCATTGATCAGGCGGAACGGATCGCTGGCGGGGAATCGGGACGGCTGCCTTGCGCCGACGCGCACCTGCACGAGGACGATTAACGGGGCGCCGTGAAGTTCAAGTTACGCACCGCAGCGCATTCAGACGCAGCGAAATAAGCCGCCGTTGCGTATATAAGTTCGGCGCACTAGTCACCGGCTCGCCGAATAGCGTTACGGCCCTATGTACTGCTCGAAAAAAAGCCCGTACGGAGTACGGGCAAGACAGGAGTTTTTACCAGAGCCTGGAGGGAACAGGCTCAATAGTAAGAAGCGTTAAAGCGAAAACGGTTTTGTTTTTTTTCTGAGGTGCCGACGAATGGTCATATCCCGATAGGGCCGCAAGTGGGCGCAACTAAAAATACACATCAAGAGGAAAAATCTGAACCTTCGCGCTGCTTCAATAACAAAAATCAGAAGGAGGGCATATGAAAAATTCTTTATATATTATCGAGTACGAATACCATCATAAGCCGAGATCTTTCATTATAAGAGCAGAGGTTATGAATAATGCAGAAGCGTGGCATTGGGCATCTTGCGATGCTGGGATCGGTATAATTCCTCGGTCACGCCATGAAAAGATCAAGCGGGTCAGCAGACCCCTTGCAGAACGCTACGGCCTGGAGAATGTCAGGTGGCGTCCTTCTGGCAGTATTCCATTTATTGCACAGCCCTATGTACCGCCGCCCCCTGAATGAGTGCAACTTTTAACAAATGAACTCATTTGAGTGTGGTGTTGGTTTGAGTCAAACCTTACTGTTTTTTCGACGTTCCTGCAGCATGCATAACTTGAGGGCGCTGCGTTGAAGGGCGTCCATCATCAAGTCCGCCAGATACTGTTGCCTGCATTGCGGGCAGAGCATCTCGGCGGCTGTGGACACCAGATAGGAGGGTTCGTCCGTCGTCGGCTCCAAGGGCTGTTTACATTGGGCGCACTGGCCGTTCGCGTGTAGACCAGACATGTTCGACTCCTCCCTGAATTAAAAGCTCACTCACAATCCATGATGAGTTGAACGATTTCAATAAAAAAAAGGAAGAGTTTCAAACAAGCGATTAATTGATGTTAAAACGCCAATATTGGGGTTTCAGTTTAAAAGCGCTAGGAGTGAATGAAGCTGCTTACAAACTCTGCCTGGATGACCGGTAGTTCGATCCCATGGATCAAGCCGGCTGTCATGGCTTGTTGCGGGTCGAGAATGCGCGGCGCCGCGATCAGGTACTTTTCTGTTTCGAGTTTTTCCTTTGCATCCTGGGTACGCTCTTCGACGATGCGTGCATACAACTGCAAGTCGTAGTCAAGGCTCATGGCGTATTCGGACATACGCGAATGGTCGACGGCGCCTTGCACATGCCAGTGAAACGGATGAAACAGAAACTTGCTGTGCTTGCACGCCGTCCTGCGCTCACCGGCCAGAAAGATGATATTGCCCATCGACTCCACGGTGCCGAGGTTGTGGGTGTGCACCGCGATCGGCAGCGCCAGCAGGAAGTTGTACATGGTAAAACCGTAGCTGCATTCGCCGCCCATCGTGGCGATGTTCACTACCAGGCCCGAAGCCTCTTGCTGAACGGCCAACGAGGCTTTTTCGATGAGTTGGCTGCAGGTAGAAGCGGTGACCGGCCCGGTAAAGTTAATAACGTGTAAAGGCATGGTGTCTCCCGTCCATCAGGGCAGGGGAGCACGGCTCCCCTGCATCAAGCACATCAACTGTTGCGTCCGCCACCATGGCTGTTCTGGCCGCCTTTACGGCCGGCTTCCGAGGCTTTCTCACGGTCGTTGGCAAAGTTGCCGCCACTGTTCTGACCGCCTTTGCTACCGGCGTCGGCGGCGCGCTCGGGATCATTCTTGAAATTGCCGCCGCTGTTCTGGCCACCCTTGCTTCCGATCTCCTGATAGAACTCTTTGTCATGTGAAGCCGAAGTTGCCTCGCCACCTTTCTTGCCGGCTTCGTTGACGCTCATTTGATTTTGCTTGTCGTTAGTAGTCATCTCAGTCATCTCGTCGTTATGTTGGTGATATATCTTTCAACTCGATCTACAGGTAGTTAAATACTGATGGTCGCTCAGGTTATAAATGCCTTTCGCACAGCGGTAGTGCTTGCGACGCATCGACAGTTGCTTCAGCCAGTTCGACAACGCGCCGATGTTCGTAACACGGCATTGTGTTCGCGCGTAGGCTTGCCCTCGGTTCAGTTCGCACTTGTGTGCTCGGTTTGTGAGGTAAAACACTTCGCTGATAGTCGGCTGATGCCCCCATGCTTAGTTCTCCTCTGCTATTAAGAGAAGGGGCAGCATGGCTGCCCCCTTGTGACTGCTGTTACTACTTGCGGCCGCCGCCATGGCTATTCTGGCCACCTTTACGGCCAGCTTCCGAAGCCTTTTCACGGTCATTGGCAAAGTTGCCGCCAGATGCCTGGCCGCCTTTCTTTCCCGCCTCGGACGCTTTTTCGTGATCGTTGGCGAAGTTACCTGGGTTTTTATTACTGGTCGTCATAATGCTACTCCAACTGTAATTGAGGTTTCGCTTACGCCCGTTTATTGCAACGGACATAGTTTCCGATAAGGGCGGCCTTCGAAATGTTTCGGGATTTTTTAAAAAGGACGATGAACGGTCTTTGGCTGAAGAAAACTTGTACAGATGCGCGGTGTTCGCGCCGCTTCGTATAAGTTTTTACTCCAAGTGGGGTGAGAGTGATATTAAATTAATAGCAATGGCTGCCGCTTCGCTTAGTGTGCAAAAGTAGTTTTAATTGAAAGCTCTTGCACGGGTCGACTACCGAACCTACATCACGGAATGTTAGAGGCTGTATGCCAAATATACAGGTATGAAAGAGACTGATCGTGGGGCGGGGCTGGCCAGGAAACAGCGGCTGGCTGCAGAGGAAGCCCCGCTCCTTGAGCGGAACGGGAAAATCCTCTTATCCCAACTGGAAAGGTCCCAACTAGCGACGTAAGCAACACAGTTTTTCGATCAGAACAATCAACGATTCGTGGGCGACCGGTTTGCTCAAATGGGTGGTGAAGCCCGACTCAGCCGCTTTTTTCTGGTCACTGCCGGCCCCGTAACCGGTGAGGGCGATCGCGGGAACCTGGCGCAGATGACCTATCGCGCGCAGCTTGCGCATCAGCTCATGGCCATTCATTTTCGGCATGCCAATGTCCGAAATGATCAAGTCGTACTGTGCATCGCGGGCTGTTTCCAGCGCGGTCTGTGGGTCATTGAACGCGTTAACCTGAGCGCCCTCCATCTCCAGCAGCAGATTCAGCACTTCAAGCACCTCGCAAGAGTCATCCACCAGCAACACCTTGACGCCATGGAGGCGTTCAACCTCGTCCTGTTCAGCGTCAGAAAGTGGCAGATGATCCTGTTGTTCGCACAGCGGCAGCCATACCGAGAAGGTGCAACCAAAACCCAGCCCCCTGGAATGAACACTGACCGAGCCTTCATGAGCTTCCACCAGTTGGCGTACCAAGGACAAGCCTATGCCAAGGCCCTCGCGTTGATGCGTCTGATGCTGGTTTTCTGCCTGCCCGAACAGATCAAAGATCTTCTCCAGGCTGTCATCCGCCAGGCCGACGCCACTGTCGATCACGTCCAACTGGGCGCGCCCCTCCGAGCGGCTCAGCACCAACTGCACCTGACCGCCCTCCGGAGTGAATTTCAGCGCGTTGTTGACCAGGTTCCAGATCACTTGCTCAATGCGCGTCGGGTCGACGTCGACGATCAGGGATCCATGATCCGAAGGCGTTTGCAGCGTCACCTGACGACGATGCCCGTCGGCGAGCACTACGCCATGGATCTCCCTCAGCGTGCGAATCAGATCAACCCGTTGTCTCTTCAGCTTGAGCTTGCCCGTACGCACCCGTGCGACATCCAGCAGGTCGTCAATGATCCGTGCCTGGCTGGACACGGCCTCGCAGATCGTATTCACGGCTTTGATCGCCGGGCCCGCCGCCTTGGTAGCGGGCAAGCGACGCAGTAACTCGGCGTTCAGTTGGATGAGGTTCAGTGGATGTTTGAGTTCGTGCGACATCACCGCGAAAAACTCGTCCTTGAGATGACTCTTCGTCTGGGTTTCCATCAGGCGCTGGCTCTGCTCATCCTGAGTGCGTTTGTGGCCGGTCAGGTCGCGGGCGATCTTGACGTAGCCCTTCAAGCTGTCGCTCTTTAACTGCGTGACCTCACCGCTGCAGTAGAACCGACTGCCATCCTTGCGCACATGCCAGCGCTCATCTTCACCGCGACCATGTTCGCGGGCCGCGCGCAGCTCGCTCTCGGGTGCGCCGGCGGTGCGATCCTCCGGTGAAAAAATCAAGTCGTAATAGGCGCCCAGCACTTCGTCCTTGGTGTAGCCGAAGATCAGTTCTGCACCCGTGTTCCAGTCGGTGATGGCGCCGTGGTCATCAAGGATGATGATTGCAAAGTCATGGGTACTCTCGGCCACCAGACGCATACGCTCTTCGCCCAGGCGCAGCTCCTCTTCGGCCTGGCGCCGCTTGGTGATATCGATGAAGGTCAGCACCGTACCGTCGATGTGATCCTCGCTGGAGCGATAGGGCAACAACCGCGCGATGTACCAGCGGTTGTCCTTACCGCTGATTTCCCGCTCGATCATGTTCAGCGACTCAAACACCGTCGTAGCGTCTTCGGTGATTTGCGGGTAATCCAGGCGGTGGGTGATGTCCATCAACGAGCGTCCAGTGTCCACCGGGAGCATGCTGAAAATATCGGTGGCGCGGGGCGTGAACCACCGGATGCGCATATTGCGGTCGACGAATACGGTGGCGATGTCGGTGGAGGCGATCAGGTTGGTCAGGTAGTCATTGACCTTGTCCGTCTCTTCTACCTTGGTTTTAAGTTCATAGTTGACGGTCAACAGCTCTTCATTGATCGACTGCAGCTCTTCCTTGCTGGTTTCCAGTTCTTCGGTGGCCGAGCGCAATTCTTCGTTGACCGCCTGCATTTCTTCGTTGGAGGCCTTGAGTTCTTCGCTTGAGACTTCCGACTGTTCGATGGTGTCCTGCAAGTGCAGCTTGGTGCGTTGCAGCTCCTGCTCCAGGTTGCCCATGATGGCGTTTTCAGCATGGCTGACGGCGGTGGAGTCGGCCTGTTGGAGGTCGATCGGGCTTTCCTGGAAGATCACCAGCACATAGTCGCTTTCGGTCGCGTCATCGCGATAGGGGCGGGCGGTAATGTCCACCATGAAGAGCGCCTGCTCGCGCTGAACGCGGATCTTGCGGGAGGTCACAGGCATGTTCGATTGCTGGACCTGAAAGAGTGTGGTGCGGATGTCGAGGCGCAGGTCGGGATGAACCAGTGCCAATAGGTTATGCGTTATCTCACCCGCCACATAACGCAGGAAGCGCCCGGCACCTTCGCTCATGTGCAGGATCTGCGCGTGGATGTCGACAATAACGCTTGGCGGTGCGGCTTTTTCCAGGGCCCGCAGATGAATATCCGCGAATGAAACTTTGTTGGGGGCCTTATTTTCAATCGCGATCGACGCGGTGCTTGGGCGCAAGTAGCCGCCTCGCGGCATGGTCGGGACGCGGCGCATAGGGGAGGAGCCGGCACGCACCCGAAAAATGCGGTTTCGTTTGTCGACCGGCACAAACAGGTCCAGGCAGCCGTCGGCCGACTCCGAGGAACCAAGGAACAAATAGCCACCGGGGCGCAGCGCAAAGTGGAACATCTGCAGGATGTCGCGCTGCACTTCGCGGTCCAGGTAGATCAACAGGTTGCGGCACACGATCAGGTCGATCTGGGAGAACGGCGGGTCGGCCAGCAGGCTGTGTTTAGCAAACAAAACCTTCTCGCGAATTTCTTTACGCACCCGATAGTGCTGGTTTTTCTCTTTAGCAAAATACTGGCGCAACCGCGGCGGCGGTACGTCGGTGATGATCGCCTCGGGATACACGCCGTTGCGGCCGTGGGTGATTGCGCGCTCGTCAATATCGGTGGCAAATACCTGCATCTTGGCGCCGCTGGCATCCAGCGCCAGTTGCTCGGCCACCAGCATCGCGAGGCTGTAGGCTTCTTCGCCGGTGGAACAGCCGGCCGACCAGATGCGCACCTCTTCACGGTGCGGCACGCTGTCTTCGAGTGACTTCACCAAGTTAGGTACCACGTCACGCTCAAGCGCTTCGAAGGCCTCGCGGTCGCGGAAGAAGTTGGTCACGCCGATCAGCATATCGCCGAGTAGCGCCTTGGTTTCGTCTGGGTGCCCCTGGAGGAAGTTGTAATAGGCCGCCAGGTCCGGCTGGGCGGTTACTTGCAAGCGTCGCTCAATACGGCGCAACACTGTGGCGCGCTTGTAATGCTTGAAGTCGTGCCCGGTACTGGCGCGTAGCTGAATCAGGATGTCCAGCAACAGCTGCTCGGCCACGGCTGCATCGCGTTCGGATGCGGGCGGGGTGGTTTTGATTTCGGGATCGTTGGCGGTGGGCAGGATGATCGATTGAGCATTGCGCCACAGCTCCAGCAACTTCTGGGGCATTTCCACCACGGGAAGCACGAGATCGACCATTTGCGTTTCGATGGCAGCCCGCGGCATACCATCGAACTCAGCATCTTCCGGGGCCTGTACCAGAGTGATCCCGCCTTGCTCCTTGATTCGAGAAAGGCCTACCGCGCCGTCCGCTCCGGTCCCTGAAAGGACCACGCAAAACGCCCGCTCTTTATGCGCATCTGCCAAGTCGCGAAAAAACAGGTCGATGGCAATGTGCGAGCCGCCCTCGCGGGTTGATGGGGTTACCGCTAAATAGCCATCATTCATCTTCAAATGGTGAGCCGGCGAGATGACATACACCTGATTCTTTTCGATGGGCGTCGTGTCGTTGACCTGTGATACCGGTAAGCGGGTCGACTCCTGGATGATCTTGTCCGCCACGCTTTGATGATCAGGAGACAGGTGCAGAATCACCACGAACGCCATGCCGCAATCTTTGGGCATATGCTCGAAAAACGTTTTTACTGCTTGCAGCCCGCCCGCAGACGCGCCAATCCCAACCACCGGAAAATCCAAGTCACTGGGGATCAGATCCTTGCGTTGCGGAACGTTAGGGGACCGCAGGGGGGCAGACTTCATAAATACCAACCTTGGTTAACTGCGCACGCGAAGAGCGTGGAGGGGAAAAATTAAGCGAGGGCGAGGGCTGAACCGAAAGTGAAATATAGCGGAAAACCTGCGTGCAAAAGAATGCCTCGAATCGCTAACCCTATAAACCTTACCTTGCGGTTGAGGCACGCCACCTTCAGAAGGTTTATTCAGACTGACCAATGGTTCTGCCGCGCCTGAAGGGTTATCCGGTTTTTTCAAAATCCATCTGAACTTACCCTTCCGGCCCACCCTCGCAAAAGTAACCACAGCCAGGGGCTGTGATACTTGACCGGGCGTCGGCCCTGTTTTCGACAGCGCTGTCAGCTACTTTCGCTTGGCGCGGTGAATGCGCATCCACTCTTGGTAAGCGGCAGTGCGTTGCGCATCTGCGACTTTCTTCGCTTCGATGAAGCGCGCCCACGTCTGCGCATCGCCGCTGTAGCACTCAATGATTTTATACGCTTGCGCGTCCAGTCGATCGGCTTCGAAAAACATCTCGTTATTTCGCGCGACCTCATCTTCCCGTGCTTGTTTTTCCGTATAACCAAGTGCCTGGCTGTTCATCATGTAAGGCCCTCCGACCACTGAACCTGTGTCGCGCCGCTCCAACGTACATCGGTAATGCCGTATTTTTCCGCCATCGGTTTAGAGACTCGCTTGAGGGTGTGCTGGCCAAATCTGGGTATGACGGCAACACCTGCATCGCAGCTGGCCCAATGCCAAGCCTCGGCATTGTTCATTTGCGCTGCGCGCACGATGAAGGACTTCGGTTCACCGTGAAGCTGATACTCGATGGTAAATAGATTGTTCTGTTTCATGAGACCTCCCTATGCTCATGAATTACAGATATTTGACGTCAAATAAAATTCAAAAAATTGTCCGACAACTCGATGGATGAGCCTGGGCGCTCATTACGACCTCAGTCGTCTACTGTAAACGTGACCCACCCGGGCGCATTCGTGGGCCGTTCGCTATCGACGATGACGCCACTTACGGTGGAGCCATCGGGCAAATTGACCGCGACGAAGTTAGAATTACCCGGCCAATCCAGTGGCCTGTCGAAGTCCAAACGCGCAATCGTCGGCTTTCCACTGCTACTCATTTGGATGTTTACGTCGTTGTTAAAGCGTTCATCTGAGGGTGTGCCCAAATGGCGCGAAGCAGTAATCACATCGGCAATACCTTGGAACTCGTAAGACATGCTGATTTACCTCAATTAGACGGGGCGGCTGCCCCCGATTCAGTTATGCGGCTTCAACTCGGCGCTCACCGCTGGCGGGCCTAAACAGGTTGCCCGACGAAGTCGCTGAATGGGAGGCCGTTGCCGGGCGGTGCGGGTGAGCCAGCCGAATGCCAGGACTCATTCCGGTTGCTGAATCAATCATCATGACATCCTCCTATCGCTGGTCTTGCGATAGAGAAGGGCCGGCAGATGATCGTTCAATCCAAATGGCTGAGTGGCGCGTTCAGTGCTGATGGGCCGTTACAGTCGGATCGGTGATCTGGATAACGGTACCCTGTTGCCATGCATCCGCACCGGGTGCGATGGGCGGGGCAACTATATCGACGCGAGTCTTCTTCTTTTCGGTGCTGTCGATACCCATTCGCTGATCTCGCTCGGCGACCATCCGAGGGTCGGCCTGGCCATCGGTGGTAAACCCCATCATCAATTGCGGCGCACCCAGCGGCAGGCGTTTGTGGAGATCGGTATGCCAGGTATGCCAGGTCTTACCGTAGGTATGTACCAGTTTTTCCATCAAGGCGTGCTCGGCCACTTCGGGGATTCCCGGCGCGACCAATTGTCCTGATTTCACTTCGTGCACGTGGCTGTGCCAAAGCGCCTTTTCAGGGGCAGGCAGTGTGCTGAATAACTGCTCGCTGATGATGTATTCCACGCCCATCAATTTTGCATCCTTGCGATTGCCGTCGTAGATCACGCATTGAATCACTTCTTCGTTGAGAACCGCGCAGTAGTGATGCGCTTCCATCTGCACATCGGGATGGCCGTTATAGAAGTGAAAACCGTCCAGATAGGCGTTCAATGCATCAACAGGCGGACGAGATTGGAGCAGGGCTGCACCGGCTTCCAGGGTTCGGGTTGATGGCGTAGTCGGTTTACCGGGCGCCCCCACATTCGAGGGGGAATCATTGCCAGCGCAGGCGCTTAGCAGGCTAAAGGTTGCCGCCAAGGAAAACGATTTGGCCATTCTGGCTGTCGTGGTAGTCATTGTCGTGGGTTCCATCCTCTTGCCTTCTCTCAAGCTGATTGGGGAAAGAGTTTCAGTAGGGTCCGGCATATGAATTCCTGTTTATTACCCTACAGATGAACGCCTGGAAGACTGTCTCGACATGACCATTTCTTCCAGTATTTCCCGTATGAGCCTATTGATTCCCGATTCCCCGTGATAGTGGGCGCGATTGATATTTGCGATGGTGAACTGATCAGCGTCGTGCGCCGTTACGTTCACCGAAAGGCTGCCGTCGGGATTGAACGCACAGTTGACTGCGCAGTTAGGAAGGCGAGCGCAAAGGGCTGTTTCAATCTCAACTTTGGTAAGCGTGTCCATGGGTTCACCGGATTAAATGCGTAAACACGACAAGCCTAGATCAGAATGCCACGGCGTAAATGCTAGCAAGATAATGGCGTTGCGCGACGTTCCTTTCTGGAAGGTACCGCTCGTCAGACATGGCTCGAATTTCTTGAACATACGATTTGCTCTCTCGGCCAGATTAATCAAATAGGTTTAGCGCGGTGCGATGATCGGTTTTGAGATTTCGCGCCGTATTGACTCACTCGCCAATAGGTAAACGATCATGAAAAAGTTGAGTATGTGCTTGGGCTTTTGCAGTGTATTCATGCTTCATGGATGCTTTGACAGCGCCGATAATGCAACCAAAGACAACTCCAGCGGTACCAAGTCCTCTGTACAGATGCAGGAAGGAAAAGCCGACGAGCGTAGCCAATAATTGATGGCCCGGCCGTTGTGAACCGTTGGGCCAAAACCCTTTTACGACAATAAAAATATTGGGTTTGGATGCTCCAAAAATGTACGCAATGTGCTGAGCAGATCGAGGCGCTGAATGAAGTGAGCTAAGGGCTTAACTGAAGTGACTACATGGCATGGGGGGAGGGGGGGCGACCACCGATTGACGTTGGCCCGCCTCGGTGACCCTGCCTGGGACTTCCGGTACCTACTGGTGCATCTCCGTCACAGACATAGTGAATACCAGCTTGGATCTGCCAGCGTTGTAATAGGAATGGGGGACGTCGGTTTTGGCGACTGCCGAACTCCCCGCAGGAATGACCAACTCTGTTTCCCCTACCACACATTTCAGCGTGCCTTTTTCCACATGAAACAGTTCAAGCGTGCCCTGAGGATGCCCCTGTGAAGCGAAAGACTCGCCTGGGTGCATTTCCCAACGCCACAGCTCGATCATATTAGGGCCGGAGGTTCCCGCAAGAAGGCGCGCTGTTCCTCCCTGATCCCCGGTCCAGAGCGTGGGGATGTCTTGACTGTCGATGATATGGGCGGATGGGGCTTCGGTCACATTGACGATGTCTGCAACGGACAGGCCCAACGCGGCGGCGATTTTGCAAAGGATGCCGATACTGGGGTTCGCCGTACATTTCTCTATTTCGACAACCATTCCTTTGCTCACGCCAGCGCGGCGGGAAAGCTCATCCAGCGTGATCTTCTGCGCTTTGCGCGCCTGTTTGAGAGTGCGCGCAACGGCCAGGCTGACGGCTTGAGCATCAGCGCCAGGGGTAGTCGACAGGCTGGTATTGGTGGTCATTGATGAGGGTCATGAGGAAAAAATGTGCTGGGATTCTCGGCCTTTATCAGCAGATCCGTCAACCGGATCATCCGTTATAGTAGATGATATTGGTCATTATATTGACTTTGCTGGTCGTCAATGACTAGCATGAAATGACATTCAGGTTCCTGGAGGTTTTTGATGCTGTCCGTACTGCCGTTAATCGATCCAGCCGTTGCCCAGTTGGTGCCGGAGTTCAGGGCTCTGAGCATCGTGGTGGAAGCTGCGCCACTGGCTTATCCTGAGGTGGCTCAGGTCGCGCTGGACCGTGCTTGCAAGGCCGTGCAGGAAGGTGGGCCAAGCTGGGGAGAAGCCCATTTGGCCGCATGGGCTGAGACATTCCGAAAGTTTGGGGCCAAGCCGCAACGCACGCCTTGTTCAGCTGAAGCGCTGCGTAAACGAGTTTTACGTGACGGCAGCTTGCCTAGTCTGGATCCCATCGTCGATCTCTACAACGCAATCAGCATCGAGTACGCCATCCCGGTTGGAGGGGAAAACATTGAGGCCTACGTGGGCTCCCCACGGCTCGTAGTCGCAGATGGCACTGAGCCTTTTGACACGATGAAAGAGGGTGCTCCTGCTTTCGAGTATCCGGATGCCGGCGAGGTTGTCTGGCGCGATGACAAAGGCGTGACCTGCCGTCGCTGGAATTGGCGGCAAGGCGTCAGGACCCGTCTCGGTGCTGACGCGAAGAGCATGTGGTTCATTCTGGAGAGTCTGCCGGCGATGCCGCTTGAAGCCTTGACGGAAGCGGGTGACAAACTCATCGAAGGGTTGCAGCAAATGATGGCGGGCGTCCAGATCGAAAGCTCACTGATTGGTCCTGGGGCCGGATAGCCGATAGATCATTTTCAGACCATACCTAGAGCGCTTTTGAGTCTTGGATTTTCAGTAGTCGCCCTTTTTCACACCACGAATTTGTTAACCAAATGATTCAGGTTAACCGCCAGTTTGGACATTTCGCCACACGCACTGGCTGTCTGGCTGGCACCCGCAGCACTCTGAGTTGCCAGCTCGCGAATACTGACCAGATTGCGGTCAACCTCACGAGCAACATGCGACTGCTCTTCAGAGGCCGTGGCAATCAGGAGATTACGCTCATTGATCTGAACAATGGCCGTGGCTATTTGATCCAGCGAGGTGCTGGCCTCTTGAGCAACGCCAAGTGATTCGGTCGCCAGGTCCTTGCTCGTGTTCATCGCCTTTACAGCCAGGTCAGAGTCGTTCTGAATGGCAGCGATCATCTGCTCGATTTCTTGAGTCGATATCTGGGTGCGATGGGCCAAAGCCCTTACTTCGTCAGCAACTACCGCAAACCCACGGCCTTGCTCGCCTGCGCGTGCTGCCTCGATAGCAGCGTTCAAAGCCAAAAGGTTGGTTTGTTCTGCAATCGCCCGAATCACCTCTACAACTTTAGTGATGCTCTGTGCACGATCTGACAAACCTTGAATTTGTTCGCTTGTGTTTTCAACGTTAACGTTCAGCTTTTGAATGGAGCTCAATGTCTGCGCCACTCGGGCCAAACCTACCTCGGTATAGCCTTGGGTGCGCTTTGACTCTTCTGAAGCTGACTCCGCGTTACGAGCGACTTCATCAACAGCAGCGCTCATTTCTGTGACAGCTGTGGCAGCCTGATTGACCTCGTCATTTTGGGCGACAAGACCCCGACTCGACTCCTCAGTTACGGCTGTCATCTCTTCTGACGCAGAGGCCAGTTGGGTGGATGAATCGGAAATCTGCATAATTGTAGTGCGCAGGTTTGTCTGCATCTGCGCGAGCGCCTTCAACAGTCGCCCGACCTCATCCGTCCCGCTGACCAAAACTTCCTTGGAGAGGTCGCTGGCCGCGATACGCTCTGCCACAGACAGGGCATCGTTAATCGGAGAGGTGATACTTTTTGTCAGTAATAATGCCAATCCAACCGTCAAGATGACCACGCCCGTTATAAGGCCGACAACAAGCCAAAAGCCATTGTTATAGAGGTCGGTCGCGTTTTGCCCAGCCCTCGCCGCACCTTCATCGTTAAAGGTGGTCAACTCCTTGATCTGCTGCTCCATGGTATTCGTCAGGGGACGGATGTTGTTACTCACCTGACTGACCGCGGCCGCTATGTCCCCCTGTCTCATCAACGGTTCGAGAATATCCAGTTGTTTGGAATAGGCATCGGCGCTGTTTTTTACCGGTGTATAAAACGAACGCTCCTTATCACTCGCGATCAGAGGCTCATAATTCGCCACTGCATCGATGAACGCTTTGCGGTAGCCAGGGAAGCTTTCAATATTCTTTTGAAGAGACTGAGGGTCAGCAAGGCCTCGCTGTGTTTCGAGCCTCAGACGAAGTGTCGCTTTATCCATCAACGCCGTTTGTCGGATGCTAGCCATCCAGTTGAGTTCGACATCTTTTTCGGAGTCCCTCAGCTTGCCCATTTGCACAACTGCAAATGCGCCGAGCACAAATACCAACGCAATAATCAGCGCGAAAAACAGAGCGGCGCGTGGTGCTACGTTGAGGTTTCTAAGGCGCATTCGGGATTCCTGTTTTCCAACTGTGGTTGATACGTTCGACAGGCTATCGACCCAAAGTTGGGAACCTTAAGGATATTGCCGCAAAGGCCATGTGGTTGCCGACACAGCGCCGGTTGAAAAAATTCAGTCTGGGTTAAGGCGTTGGCGATAACGCAAGGCCAACCGCTGCGCTTGATGGGGTGGCGAATCCCGTTCCGCTTTAGCACTTGCACCTGGCCGGTTTTCGTTTTTGCGCCTGTGAGTGTGCAAACCTCCTCGTGCGACAGAAAATGAATATCCATACCTACCTTCCGCCGCGCGCAGTGGGTCGCGCTGTCTTGATGATGTGGATGACTTTGAAGGGGAAGGTTATTGCGTGGTGACGCGAGTAATCGAAGTGCGGAGCGCGACGAGAAGGGCCCGTGATCCGTTTCCAGACTGTCCAGCAGTAGTGGTAACGTCTGCGCTGTCATCCCTGGAGACGGCCAAATGAATCATCAAAGTCCAGCTAACGCCACAGCAACAAATGCTGGCAAGGTAAGTACTGCCCACCCGCCTATTTGGTATTACGGCCCCGAAATACCAATTATCGGAAGCAATGGTATGGGCGTTTTTGGCTTCTCCCTTGCGCTGCTTCTGCTTTTACCGGGCTACGGGCTTGCGACGCTCCTTTTCACAGGGCCGGACGTCATTCATGGTCTGCAGCCTAACCATGGTGAAGGCCTCACAGCGTCATCCTTCATTCTGTTAATGCTGGCCAGTGCAGTGCTCATTGGTGCGTTCTTTGCTTGGGTTGTCTCTGAGCCTCAAGTGCAGGCCTTCACGTTCGACGGAAATCAGCAACTGCTGACCCTCACGATAACTCGCCGTTGTCGAAGCCCCATTGAAGTACGCGTCCCGTTTAGCGAAATCATCTACATTTGCCCTTATGTGATGAATTCGTTTGCTCATGATGGACATTTTCACGTCGCGTATCGCGGAGCGAAGGGCAAGGTTTTTGGGTATCGTCTAGGGGACGGTACTTCTCTCGAAAATATTGAGTTTCATGGGGCGTGGTTGCGTGGAATGGTAGGAGAGCGAATGTGCGAGCTCACGGATCTCGACGACTGAAAGCAGCCTAAAACCAGTCTGAGCTACCGCACTATTGGTCGGCCCATCAGGTGTTCATTAGTCATACGGCAACCCTTGCCGGGCCATGCCCGGGCGGCGGAGTGGGAAAACTCAAACGCTATATGCACATAGAGCAGTCGAGCCGTGAAAGGTTTGGGAGTGGTGTTCGTCGGCGGGACGCCGGGGGAGGGGAATTGCGGAGCAGAAAAGATAAGGGCCTGCCCAGGTTTCCCCGGCAAGCCCTTGATATCCTTGGTGCCCGAACCCGGAATCGAACCGGGACGCCCTTACGAGCGGGGGATTTTAAGTCCGCAAGGTATTCTTTTAAATACAATAAGTTAGCCTCTATTCTGCACCGCTATGGGCAAATTTTACCTGTCTTGCAGGCCTTTGTTCTCAAGGGGGTTAAAATTATTGCGGTGCAGAGTTTACCTCGTCGGCGTGACCTTCTTGCCGATCCTCTTACGGATGTAGTTCTCTGTCATGACGACAGTTGTGTGCCCCAATTGGTCGCGAGCCTGCAGGATGTCACCACTGGATTCTGCTTTGTCGGTGCCAGCTTTTGCGCGCAGATCGCGCATCTGAAAGTCTCCTTTCTCAACGCCGGCCGCCTCACGGGCCGCGTCAAACCTCCCTCGCAACATGCTGCTGGTCATAGGCTGTCCGTTATGCATAACGATGAGCCTACCTGTCCGTATCTTGTGCCCGTCCTTCCTGGCCATGATTCGATCAATCACAACCTTCAGCTCACCCGTTATCTCAATCCTCCTTTTTGCATTCGTCTTGCCTTGCTTTACGGCCAACCTGTTGTCGCGGATGTCGCGCTCATCCATTTTCAGGGTGTCAGCGATGCGCTGCCCGGTAAGGTAGAACAAATCAAGCGCATCCCGTAGCGGCTGTTCAGCGTGCTGATACACCAGGGCAAACATCTCGTCCTCGATGTACTGATCACGCCCGGACTCCTTGTGTCCTTTAACCCCGGCGCACGGGTTGGCCAGGGCCGTATAGCCGCTGCTCCGGGCAAAGTTCCAGATGGCGCTGAGTAAAGCTTTCTCACGATTTGCGCGCACCGGAGCTGTCTTGCCGCGCTGCCGCAGGTATTGGACGACGTGTTGAGGCTCGATCGCCTCCAGCGGCGCGGGCGGATCATCGAAGAACTTCAGCAATTGCTTCAACTCCCGGGTGTTGTCCTTTTGCGTGGCCAGGCTCTTGGTAGGGACCACCTCGTTCATGTAGATGTTTGCCACGTAGGCAAAGGTCAGCACGTCTTGGGCCAGGGCCGAGGACGCGCGGCTCTTCTCAAGCTTCGCGTACTCCACGATAGCTATTCCGTAGTCGCTGCCTAGGGCAAGTTCCTTCCTTGGCGTTCCCCCGAGGTCGTAGTAGTAATAGATAGTTCCGCTACGTTGCTTCCGTTTCCTTAGGCGCGTAACGCTGTCAGGCTGTGTTGGTTTCCTTCCCATTTAACTCACCAGCCGCGGCTGCCATTTTGGTTTTGCCGTAGTTTCGGTGACCGCCTCTCCGGTGAGCGCATTGGCTATGACGCAAGGCCAGCCGCTGCGCTTGATGGTGTGGCGAATCCCGTTTTGCCTGAGCACTTGCACCTGCCCGGCTTTTGTCCTTGCGCCAGTGAGCGTGCAAACCTCCTCATGTGAAAGAAAGTGAATTTCCATACCTACCTCCCGCCGGCCGTGGGCCGCGCTGTCATGATGATGTGAATGACCAGGCCGAAGGTGATCAGCATCCAGGCGCATGAGCCGGCGAAGGCGTAGATCAGCGCCTCTATGGTGCCGGTGGCCAGCAGTTCGGGCCCGGCCCAGAAGATCCAGCCGAACGTTCCAGCCAGGTACAGCAAAGCGCCCAGTACAATCAGGGTGAGTTTCATAGCGAGCATGGGGGTGTCCTAGCCGCGCTGGGCGGCATATAGGGGATTGGAGTGATAGCTTTCTGCCTATCTTTCAAACACGACCGAAGCGGTGTACAAAAGGGTTCAATTAAGTTCGTGATGAGGCATGGACGTGTCACACAACTTCGATGCTCCGATAGCGCACGCTTACCGGGGCCACGTGATGTTTCTCAAGTTCGATTGGCGCCGCCCGAACGACCAGAGCCCGGTTGCCGCAAAGATCATTGAACCAGCACCCATCAATGGCTTGGGTGAGGTTGCAGCAGAGTTGGAAGGCCCTTGGCCTGACTATCCGGCAGCGCTTGATGACGCGATGGCCGCAGCTGAACGATGGATCGATAGTCAATTGCCTTGATTCCGCTCACCGGCAGGCATGTAGGGGATTGGGGTCAGGGAAGCGTGCTGCCGATTTGTGCTGCGACGGCGGTGATTGCTCTGCGGAGCGCGCCACCTCGGCCCGCGTCATCGGTCCAGCCGATGTTCTCGCCGAAACCGCGGCGCTCCACCATCACGTATTGCAGGTTGGTGAACCAGAGGATGCTGAGCTGGAGGCTTGTTGCCAGGCGCTGCGCATCGCCGTCATTGGTCAGCGGGGACCAGACGACATCCAGTCCTGACTTTTTATCGACAATCCACATCCCGCCGGAAGGGCAGTGGCGGTTTTCTTCGAGATCAATGCCTGCCGCCTTCGCCGCCAGATCCAAAAGCTCACAATCGTTCATGGCTTTGGACCTCGGTAGATGAAGACGTAGGCGAACCAGAGGGTGGCGATCATGGCGTCACCCGCTTGAAGCTCACGCACCAGACCCACGGGTTGGCCGTCCAACTACCGGCGCCGTTGATCGACTCCCACAACTCTTGCCAGGCGGTTGGAAGCCAGTCTCGGTAATTGGGTGATGCGTCGTCGCTGGCCATTTCGGGTGGACATTGCAGGCCTTCGGCTCGGATATCGGCACGACTGATGTCCTGCAGCCGCTCGACGCGCACTTCGGTAATGTCCAGCAGGATGCGGCTATCACGGCGGAACATGTGAATGCCCGGTTTCCAAGGCCCACCATAGTCGGTGCGGTTGTCGCTCTCGCGGAACACCACCCATTCCTGTTCCGGCGCCTGAGCTACCCGGATGCGTGCCCAGGTCTCGCGCACCCACAGCCGGTCGCCGGGTTTGCCATAGGGGCAGCAGCCCCTGATGAAGTGCTTTGTCACAGGTTTGCCGTAACCGTCCTGGCCGTAGTTGGAGCTGCCTACGCAGAAATTGCCGCTGGCATCGATGTGCGGCTGAACTTTGATCGCCCGGCGCGTGACCATTTTCCGGCCTTCCAGGATGGCGCGCACCATCGGCGCCGAGAACAGGATGGGGCGTTCTTTGATTTCGGTCATGGGGTCACCTTTTCGAAGTGGAACACTACCGGCACCCCCGTCTCGGCGATCAGCCCGTAGGACTTGGCCAGGCGGTAGATGGGGTGGTAACTGTTTAGGGAGTTGATGTGCCCGGCGATCCATGACCGCCAGCCTTCCAGCGTCTGCCGGCCCTTGCTGATATTGCAGGGCGCACAGGCTGGCATCATGTTGCCGAGGTTGTGGTTATCGATCTGCTCGGCGACACGCTCATCAGCGACCCGGATAACTGGTTCCAGGTGATCGGCGTGCCAGCGCTCACCCAGCAGTACGCCGCAATAGGCGCAGTGCCCGCCGTACTTCAGGCGCACTTGCTCGCGTTCAGCTTTCTTCAGGCGCATAGGAGTCCTTGCCGCTATAGCGGCTCACTTTGAAGGGGGAGTGAAATATTGCGGGATGTTGGTGAGTGCGACGCGTTCGATGCGCCCGAACTCGGCATCCATCAGGGCGCCAGCTTTCACTAGGTCACGAGCTGAAGTCGACAGCTTCTGAAGAGCTTCATCGTTTGAACTGGATGGTGGATAATGCCAAAAATCATTTTTCTGGAGTTTTGGTATGGCAGGGAATAATGAGTGGTCAATTTTCTTGGAGAATCTTGGCAAAGTAGCCGCTTGTTCTGTTGTTCTAGTTGGCGTTTCTTTTTGTGCTGGATACTTTTCTCTAAAGGGTTATCTTAACTCATTAGGGGCTGGTTGGTTTTTAGGATTTTACAGTGCCACTGAGTTTGTAGTTGGTGGTATTTGGTATGCGGCTTTTTTGTTTTTTGGTATGGTTCTAGTTCTGCTTATCGCCAAACTAAGCTGGTTGCCTCAGTTGTATTTAAGGGTGGCAAGTTTTATTTTAGGAGCGTTAGTGGTAGTAATTGGGCTCCTGCTTATTGTGCGTTCAGGCCAGCAGGAAGCCATGTCGTATCTAGGCACTACGTGGGCTTTTGCATTGATTACATTGGTTTGTGCGATAAATATTTCTATTGCTGTTCATGACCAAAGTGGTGGCACTCCGTATTACAGATTTCTTGGGCTGCTGTCTGGTGGTAGCTTTCTTGCCTGCATTGTAGTGGTTATTCCGTTGATCAATGGAAATTCGTCTGCTCAGAACTTGCGCAACAAGGATTCTAAAGTGATGAGCTACGTTTATAAGGTAGAGGGCGAAAAGAGTTTTATTCTAGTTTCAGCTGGCGGAGGAAAGATGCTTGTGGTTGACAAAGATATGACAACGTTTAGCGTCGTTGATCCGTCTACTGTTTGGGGGGTCAGATAAAGAGTTTAATATTTCGGAATTGTTGATCGCTTTCCCCACAGTCTATCAGGGCGGCAATGTCTCGGCGCATATAGTCGTTCCAGGTGCCGCTATCCGGGGTTGAGCTCGGTGGCGTTGGTGGCGGTGTGGCCGACTTCAAGCAGGCTGGCCGCCATTGTGGAGGTTGGGAAGTTGAAGCCAGGCAAGCCGATCATGGGCCCGCTGAGGTAAATTCGTTTCACGGGGAGTCCTTGCCGGACCATGCCCAGGCGGTGGAGTTGATTGATTTGAACTGCTGATTCCACCAGATGCCGAAACAGCTACCACCCAGAGGACATGGCAATGACTGAAGAAAAAAAGAAAGAACCCGAGCAAGAAACCCCGGCGCACTCTACCGAGGAAGAGCGCGAACGCTTGAAGGACTTCAACAAGGACGGCATTCCGCCTGGTTCAAGCTGATCATCAAGCCGCGCGCGCTTGGCGTTGTTCCGTCCGCCATGGATCGTTTGTCATGGCTAACGCGGCCATCCGCGGCGGGCTTACCCTGTTGCGGTTGGTAGGTGATGTCAATATGCTCCCACCTTCAAACAAGGAGGTGAGCAGTGAGTAAATACGCGCCCTTAGCAGACTATCTGAAAGCCCAGGCGCAGGACTCTGTCCAACTGGCATTCGGTCAGATCGATGCGCTAGTCAATGGCCTGCCGCCCAGTGCAAGGAATCATGACGCTTGGTGGGCGAACTCGCGTACGGAGGATAGCCACACGTGGGCTCACTTATGGATCGCTGCTGGTTGGGAATGTGAGTCCGTTAATAGGGCAAATGAAACCGCAGTTTTTCACCGAACCTCAAATCGCTCGGCAAAGCCTATGCGGCGCTACTGGTGGGTTAATCATAAGCAAACTCATCTAGATGAGTACGCTGGCGGATATATTTGGTCTCCAAAAGAAAAGCGTAATGGTGCGGCCAACCAGACGTATCTGAACCTCACTCTCGTGAGTCCCGGTGATGTAGTAATTTCGTATGCGGATGGGCTAATGAAGGCAGTAGGCGTTGCTTCGGATGCACACCGCGAAGAGCCTATCCCCGACAGTCATTGGCAGGCTGCTGAATACTGGCAAGCTCTTGGCTGGATGGTGCCTATCAAGTGGGCCAGGCTGGATCATCCAATTTCTCCAAGATTACACTTAGATGCTTTGGCGGACCTTCTGCCAGAGAAGCATTCCCCATTACAGAAAAATGGCGATGGAAATCAGGGATGTTACCTCGCAAGTATTTCTGTCGCGCTAGGTGGAGTGATTCTGGGTCTGGTAGCGGATCGCGATTTGAACGCGTTGACAACAATTCGGATTACACCTCCGTCACAAGTGGATGTGCCAGGGCAGGAGCACCGCCGTTTACCAGCAGAGCAATTACGCAGTGTAACCCCTGAGTATATTTGGGAGGCGGTGCAAAGTTTGCTTCAGGGCGCTATCTCGGAGGAGTTTGGGCCGTCGATTGATTATGATTTGTTGGTTGATGAAGGGAAACGACTCGCACCGAAGCAGGTGTTTGGACTTGCCGCAACAGCCGCTCTAGGGTTCACCCTGAAGCCTCGCCATTTCACCGCGGGTAAAGGAACTGTTTGTTTCGAACTGCTGGAAGCGGCGGGTTACAAAATCGTCCCGAAAGGTGAGCAAGTTGAGGCGCTCGAAATACTCAATGACACTGAGGATAGAGAGTGGGCCGAGGGCCAAGTCAAGCTGGTGTATCACCTGAAACGTGAACGCTCACTGGGTTTATCTAGAGCCAAGAAAGCTTCATTTATCAAGAAGCATGGCCGGCTTTTCTGCGAGGAGTGCGGAACAGATCCTATCGAAGCTTATGGCTATTTTGGTGTGGCTTGTATTGAAGTTCATCATGAGGCGATACAGGTCGCAGATATGGGCGAGCAGCACAAGACTACCCTAGATCAATTGCGATGCTTGTGTGCCAACTGTCATCGTGTTCTACATCGCAAATTGAAGGCTCAGATTGTTCACCTCAACGCTCTGCCCGACGTTATGTCCGCAGCGCTCGGTTGATAGTCGGCTTCAGCTATCTCGCAAAAAAAAGAGCAAGCTGGTAGCGCCTCGTTCCGGCGGGGCTTACCAGGCGGAAGGTCACGTAGAGAGAAGCGGATATTGGTCTTCCGGTCGCGATGCAGGTACGAGCCTGGGCCAAGTTCATCCTGAACACGGCAAAGCTCCTCAAATTGCTCCGGGAAGTCCTCGCGGATCGCTCGAAAGTAGCCTTCGCCGCCTTTCACGCAGCCGATGCAGTTGGCATTGTCGTAGCCCAGGCTGTACATCAGCGGCAACTTGATACCTGCGCGCTGGATCATCGCCTTGCAATCCTCTTTACCCAGGCCGGCGTCAATCAGCGGGGCAATAACAGGGCGTTCAGGGTTTCGGTCTCGGAAGTCATCCAGGCGGTCCACCTCTTCGGCGGTATAGCCGAACACCATAACGTCGCCCGGTTGTTTCCACGCATCGAGCAGGCGGCGTTTCAATAGCTTGGTGCAGGGAGCACCGTTCCGGCCCTTCATGAACCGCTCTCGCCGAAAAACCTGAATGATGTCTGCGCCGTACTTCTCGTCGCGCAACTGCACGATCTTCTGCCCGAACCACCCCTGGCAGTCCAGCAGGAATCGCCGGTTGTCTTCATGCTCGTTGGCCAGAAATGCATTGATGATCTGTACATCGTGTGTCACGCCGTACTGCCTCAGCGCCAGTTTTGTGGCAACCGCCGACGCGGCGCCACAGCTAAACTGACAGACAATTCTGCTGGTTTCTGTAGGCATTGGTAATCCTCACTGACATACTTGCTTTCATTAGGTGCTTACTAGGGAAGTTATGAATATCTGTCTTGCTATCACTGATGTTGAATGGTCACTAACCAAGGATGTTTTTAGTCTTGTCGGAACCGCTGTTTCACTCGTTGGTGTGGTTGCCGCTATTTATTTTGGATCCCAGGGCTTATCTGCTTGGAGAAAACAGCTCAAGGGCAGTTCAGACCACAGCTTGGCAATGGAGGCATTGGTCGATTTATTTAAATTTAGAGACGCATTATTTGCTGCGCGTGCATTCGTTTTTCTTCCCAATGCCTTCGACTTCGGTGGTTCTTCAATATCGCTAGAGGCACAAGTTGCGCGATATGTAGTATTCTCGGATGCTATGAAAGACAAGCATGCTTCGGTCCTTTCAGCGAAAGGTCGTCTCGAAGCTGCGGCGCTGGGATGCGAAGCAGCCTGGGGAGGGGGTGTAGTAGAGCCGCTAAAAAGGTTAAAAGAGTTGTACCGCGAATTGGAGGCCGCTGTAAAAAAACTCCTTGTCAATGCTAATCCTGAAATGACTGAGCAAGCTAAAGAATTTTATTGTGGGATGTTTAAGGCAGATAAAATTATCGCTTTCGAAACAGCAGATCAGGCATCCGCGGATTTTACGGCTGACCTCATTCAGGCATTGGCTGATATGGAAGTGTTTTTGAAGTCCAAGCTGTCTAGCTAAGTAGTTCTGCATTAGTTAGAACTTGTGTCGGAAATTTTCTGCTGCTATTTAATGTGTGGGGTTATTTCTGCCAATATGCGCTAGTAACTGAAAAGCCTTTTCCTCGCGGGGCCGGCGTTATCGTTGTATAGGCGAAGGCGCTGGCGAGCAGCGCCGGAGGGTCAGGCGGAAGGTCGTTCAGCGATGAAGTAGTCCCAGGCGGCTTTGTCGCCTTGGGCCACATACCATTTCAGCTCGGTGCTTACTTCTGAGTCGGTCACTGAGCCGCCGTACTGGGCGCCAGGGAAAGTGAACAGCCCTTTATTGCCGCACCATGGATAACCACCGGTGAACTCGGTGAAGGCAACGCCGGGGCGCTCTGCTGCTACTCGAACCTTGAATTCTTCGAATTTTGCATTGCGTGCGGCGACCTCTGCTTCATGTCCGGATTTGCACTCCGCAGAGCAGTAGACCGCGCGGCCATCGAACACCAAGTCCAGTGCGATATCGGTTTCGGTTTCTTCATCCCAGTAGCTGGCGTCACTGTCGCACCGGGCACCGCAATGGTTGCAGCCGAACCACCAGCCGGCGTCTATGTAGGCTTTCGCCGGGATAAAGCGCTGGCCCGCAAACTCGTCAGCCCAATGCGCTCGCCGGCATGACACTGCGCCGAAGTCCGTGCCAATCTCGTCCGCACCCTGGCGTCGGGCCGCTGCATTCGAGGTGGCGAACTGGATGTTGGATTCTTCGGGGTCGTTGGTCTCTACGGAGTAGGCCAGCACCTTACGCGATGCCGGATCAACTTTTGGCTTGCTCATGGATTATCTCCAGTCAGGCGCCGCCCTCCGTGGCCGGATGCGACAGCGAGGTTAATTTATGGTGTTGGGCTACGCTATGGGCTCAATCTCGCTGAAGGACCGAGGCATGAGCAATCAATCAGAAGAGTCGTCGCAAGTTCGCCGAAACAGAATTCTTGGCGATGCAATTGGACTATCACCGGACGAAGTGGGTGAGTACGTCACCAGCATTCAGAAGAAGGATGGGAGCAATAAGTACACGATCCACTTCAGCATCCAAACCCCCGAGGCCATTCGGAGCAAGGTCGAAGGTTTGGGTGGTGCGCTATTCCTGGATACTGGGCCGATAGACTTTCAAGGGCTTCAGGTGAGCAAGATCTAAGCAGATGCGCGCTTGAGCTGATCGGTCAGTTGAGTGGGCAGCCCGCGCAGCGTCAGTGTGCCCCCGGCTTCGTCAAATTCGATCTTGTCGCCCAGCAGATGCGCCTCGAAGCTGATCGACATCCCCTCGGCCCGGCCGGTGAAGCGCCGGAATTTGTTGAGCGTCTTCTTATCTGGCGGCAACGTCTCGGAAATCCCGTAGTCCTTCGCCTTGATGAATTCGTAGAAATTCTTCGGGCGGTCTTCGTCGATCAGGCCCGACAGCTCGTCGAGAGTGATGGGCTCGCCCAGCTTGGCCTGGCCCATCGAGTAACTGACCAAGGTGTGCGTCTTCTCGCGGGCTGATTCTTCTGGCAGATCCTCGCTTTCGACAAAGTCGCTGAACGCCTTGAGCAAAGACCGGGTTTCGCTCGGGCCGTCGATCCCTTCCTGGCAGCCGATGAAGTCGGGGAAGTAGTCGTTGAGGCGCCGGCCCTGCTTGCCCTTGAGGTAGGAGATGTACTGCTTCGATTGCCGGTTGGTCTGCCATTCGCTGATGTTGATGCGCGAAGCCAGCCGAATGTGGTCCAGATCCAGGCGCTTAACCGTCATCAGGGCAAGCTCTTCGGTCATGGTTACCGCTTCGGTTTCCTGCACCAGGGCGATGACCAGGTATTCGGTCAGGCCTTGCTGGTAGTGGCAGAAGAGGGCGTGCCCACCGGTGGTGAGGTTTGATTCTTCCATCAGCTTGGTCAGGTGTTCGACGGCGGTGGTGCTGAACGCCAGGAAGTCGGTGACGCCGGCCAGGTACTTGCGGAGCCAGCCGCTGAAAGGGAAAGCGCCTGACTCTTGGTGGAAGAAGCCCCAGCCCTTGCCGGCGGTGGCGTTGTAGCTTTCGTTGAGCTGGCTCATCAGGTCGTCGCGTGCCTGGCTTTCAACCTGCTCGGATGCGCCCAGGAACAGAACGGCCGGGCTGCCGTCGGGCTTCTTGTCGATCTTGTGGATGACGCTATGGC